>NZ_VFVM01000010.1:0-212539 GCF_006442845.1 Mesorhizobium sp. B2-4-2
GTCGCTCTTGATCGTCCTGCTTCAACTCCGGTCGAAGCAGTGCGCCGCTTAGGGCTCGGATTGTTCACGGTCGACGATCTAGATCCTGCGCATGCGCCGCACTTGCCGGCGTAAGTCGCATGCCGGTATGGCGCCGATCAAGGTTCAGAACCGCCGCGTCATGCGCACCGCCTCGGCGACGAGGTCGGCGATCGGGCGCGTCGCATCGAGCGTCAGCGCCCGCTCATCCGCCGCCGGTGGCTCGAGAATGGCGAATTGGCTGTCGACCAGGCTTGCCGGCATGAAATGGCCCTTGCGGCTGGCGACCCGCAGCCTCGCCATGGCCGGATCGATCTCCAGGTAAAGGAAGACGATGTCACGGCGGAAGCCGCGCAGTCGTTCACGATAGCTTCGCTTCAGCGCCGAGCAGGCGGCGACAACGCCCTGCCCTTTGCCGGCCGAGGCCGCGATGCGCTCGCCGATCGCATCGAGCCATCCCTCGCGCAAAGTGTCTGTCAGCGGCTCGCCTCTGGCCATGCGTGCGACGTTTTCCGATGGATGCAGCCGGTCGCCTTCGATGAAGACGGCGCCCAGTCTCTCCGCGAGCGCCATGCCGACGGCCGACTTGCCGCAGCCGGCGACGCCCATTGCCACGATGACCGGCGCCGGCCCGTTGGTGCCTGTCGGCGATTGAACTGTCCTTTCCGCCACGATGGTCTAGCGGCTTGCCGGCGCGCGGCCGTAGAGCAGCAGCATGGCGACGATGACGACGCCGTAGATGATCTGCCTACCCGCCTCCGGCATCTGCATGACCGACAGTATGGATTGCAGGAGCGTGATCAGGATGACGCCGGCGACAGTGCCGAGATAGGAGCCGCGCCCGCCAAGGATCGAGGTGCCGCCCAGCACGACGGCCGCGATCGACGGCAGGAGATAGGCGTCGCCCATCGACTGCGCCGCCTTGGAGGCGTAGCCGGCAAGCAGCACCCCGCCGAAGGCGGAGAGCCCGCCGGAGACGGCAAAGGCGATCATCACCACGCGCCTTGTGTCGATGCCGGAGAGGTAGGCGGCACGCTCGCGGTTGCCGATGCCGTAGACGGTGCGGCCAAAGCCGGTGCGGGTCAGAACGAACACCATCGCGGCGCCGATCAGCGCCCAGATGATGACCGCGTTGGGAACTCCCGGAATGGCAAAGCCGGTAGCCAGGTAGCGCATGGCGCCGGTGGCCGAATCCTGGGGCGAGAAGCCGCCGGTGTAGACCACCATCAGCCCTTGCGCGACGGCGTTGGTGGCGAGCGTGATGATCATGGAGGGAATGCGCAAATAGGCGACGCCGATGCCGTTGACGATGCCGATCAGCACCCCGCACAAGATGCCGAATGGAATGGCCAACGCAACGCCGGCCGGGCCATAGGCGGCCGCAGCGCAAGCCATCATCGCGCCCGCCGCCACCGACCACGGCACCGACAGGTCGATCTGGCCGAGCAGGATGACCAGCATCATGCCGGTGGCGATGACGCCGAGAAACGAGGCCACCTTGAGCTGCTGCAAGAGATATTCAGGCGACAGGAAGCTGCGCGAATAAAGACTGCCCAGCAGGAGCAGGACCACGATGCAGGCAAAGGCCGTCAACACCGCGGGATCGGCGCGGCGAATGAATTTCGGCATGCGGCCGGCGAGGCCACCCAATGTCGTCTCGCTCACAGGAACCACTCCAGCCGGTTGCGGACCCGAAACAGGGCGAAGGCGCCGAGGCTGACGGCGATCAGCAGGATAACGCCCTGGAACAGCGGCTGCCACAGCGGATCGAAATCGAAGACGAACAAGAGATCGCCGATGGTGCGGAAGGCGAGCGCGCCGAAGATCGCGCCGATGGCACTCCCCTTGCCACCGAACAGCGAGACGCCGCCCAGCACCACGGCGGCAATGGAAAACAGCGTGTAGGAGTTGCCGCTGGCATAGGCCGCTTCGCCCGTATAGGTGAAGAACGTCAGGAACAGGCCGCCGATCGAGGCCAGCAGCCCCGCCAGCGTATAGGCTGCGAACTTGCCGCGCCGGATGGGCACGCCTGACATGTAGGCCGCCATTTCCGACGACCCTGCCGCATAGGCCGCGCGGCCAAGCACCGAACGGCTGAACGGCACCCAGATCACCAACACGACGGCCAGGAGCACAACCATGCTGGCCGGCACCACGTCAAACACACGGCCCGTCAGCGCGTCAGCCAGATCCTCGTTGACCGATCCGCCCGGGAACGGCCGCAGTAGAAGCCCGATGCCATAATAGACCGCGCCGGTGGCGATCGTGGCGACGATCGGCTGCAGCCGCCCGTAGATGACGATGGCGCCGTTGATCGCCCCGCACAGCAGTCCGACGGCCAGCACCGCCAACACGCCAAGCGCCGTCTGCACCGGCGTGCCCACCACCAGCCACGAGGCCAGGCAGTTGGTCAACAGGAAGATCATGCCGACGGAAAGGTCGATGCCCGCGGTGATCACCACCAGCGTCTGCGCCATGGCGACGAAGGCCAGCAGCACGCCCTTGTTGGCCGCCGTCTGCACGACATTGGCGGTGAAGCCGGCCGGATGGTTCGCGGTGTAGATGACGAACATGACGATGAAGATGCCAAGCGCCAGCAGCGTTCCGCGCTGCTCCGCCAACCAGTAGCGCCAATCCTTCACGCCAAAATCCCTTTCACGCGTTCGCTCCCCGGTTCACCGGGCTATCCCCGCCAGGCATGTTGAGCGCGCTTGATATCAGAGCCCGTTCGGTGATTTCGGCGCCCACCAATTCGCGCTTGACCGCCCCGTCATAGAGCACCAGCACACGGTCGCAGCAGCCGATCAGCTCGTCATAGTCGGTCGAATAGAACAGGATTGCCGCCCCCGCGTCCGCCAGCTTGCGCATCAGCTGATACAGCTCCTGCTTGGTGCCGACATCGATGCCGCGCGTCGGATCGTTGAGCAGGATGATGCGCGGCTGGCGCATCAGCCATTTGGCGATGACGACCTTCTGCTGGTTGCCGCCCGACAACGCGCCGACCGGAATGTCGAGGCCGGCCGTCTTGATCGCCAGCAGGCCGACCATGTCGTCGATAAGCCGCTGCTCGGCGGCGCGGTCTATTATGCCGCCTTTCGACAGCCGGTCGAGCGCGGCGAAAGACAGGTTCTCGCGCACCGTCATCGGCAGCATCAGGCCTTCGGTCTTGCGATCCTCGGGAATGAGCGCCATGCCGATGCCGTTCTCGCGTGCGGCGGCGGGGCTGGCGATGCCCACTGGCTTACCGTCGACCAGGATCTGGCCGGAAAGGCCACGCAGGACGCCGAAGAAAGCGAGCAGCAATTCGCGTTGGCCCTGCCCGTCGAGGCCGCCGAGGCCGACCACCTCGCCTGCCCTGACCGACAGCGAGATGTTGTGCAGGCGATCCGTCCAGGAGAGCTTGCGGGCTTCGAGCACCGGCGCGGTGGTGGCCGGCGCGAATGTCGGCTTGGGCGGGAAGATATGGCTGTATTCGCGCCCGATCATCAGTTCGACGACTTCACTGTCGCTCTTCGAGCCGGCGGGATAGCTGGCGACATTGCGGCCGTTGCGGAACACCGTGCACTGGTCCGCCAATTCGGCGATCTCGTTCATGCGGTGCGAGATGTAGAGCAGCGCCAGCCCTTCCGAACGCAGCCGCTTCAGCACAGCGAAGATCTTCGACACATCCGCCGCCGTCAGTGCCGAGGTCGCCTCGTCGAGGATCAGGATGCGTGGCTTCCTGGCCAATGCCTTGGCGATCTCGACCATCTGCCGGCGTGACAGCGGCAGGTCCTTGACCAGCGCCAGCGGATGAATGTCGGATGCTCCCGCACGCGCCAGCGCGTCCTCGGCGATGCGCCGCTGCGCCTTGCGGTCGATCATGCCGAAGCGTTTCGGCGGATCGGATATGACGATGTTGTCGGCGACGCTGAGTTCGGGAATCAGCGACAACTCCTGGAAGATGCAGACTATGCCGGCCTTGTTCGCGGCGCCCGGCGAGGCGAAGGTCGCCTCTCGCCCGTCCAGCACCATGCGGCCCTCGTCGGGCGCAACGACGCCCGCCATGATCTTGATCAGCGTCGACTTGCCGGCGCCGTTTTCGCCGAGGATGGCGTGGATGCTGCCGGCCTCGACCGACAGGTCGGCCTTCTCCAGCGCCCGCACGCCGCCATAGCGCTTCGATATGCCTTCCATGCGCAAGAGCGGAGCCGCACCGTCCATCAACCCTCCCAGGGCGCTCGAACATTCAAGAACCGGCGCCGCGGCTTAGCCGCGGCGCCGAAACGATATCCACTGGAAACTACTGATTTTCCTTGGTCTGACCCATGATTTCCTGGGCGCTGAAGTTGATGCCGCAGGTTGGGAAGGAGTTGCCGACGAAGAAATTGTCCGACTCTTTCGGGAAGTAATCCGTGCCTTCCTTCATGTTCGGATCTTCGGCGATCGCCAGCGGCAGCTTCACCTCTTGCGGCACCACTTCGCCTTCGAGCGCTGCAATCGCGGTCTTGATGGCGACGGCGACCTGGGCCGGGCCCGAGCCCGCGGAAGAGCACTTCAACCCGTCGGCCGAATGCGCCGCGCAGAACTTGCGGAAGCCGTTTTCGGTTTCACCGCCAAAGGGCACGAACGGATGCTTGGCATCGATCATCGCCTGCACGATGCCGGTGTCGCCGCCCTGGCCGGTGATGCCGTCGAATGGCCCGTTGGTGGCGATCGCGTCGGCGGTGACCTTCTGTGCCACGCCGTCGTCCCACTTGCCGGCGACTTCGGTGACGTCCCATTTCTTGCCGGAAGCGTCGAGCACCTCGTGGATGCCGTTGTGGCGATCGGTATCGACGGAGGTGCCGGCAACGCCGCGCACTTCGAGAATCTTGCCGCCATTCGGCACCTTCGCGACCAGCCATTTGGCCCACAATTCGCCGAGGCCCTTCTGGTCCACATTGACGTTGATGGCATCCTTGGTGTCGAGGATGTTGTCGAAGGCGACCAGCACGATGCCAGCCTGCTTGGCGCGCTTGATGACCGGGCCGAAAGCAGTTGGGTTCTGCGCGTCGGTGACGATCGCGTCATAGCCGGAATCGATGAAGTTGTTGATCGCCGAGATCTGCGCCGGCACGTCCTCGCCGGTCGAGACGACCTTGAATTCCTTGATCTTGGCTTTGACGTCCGGCTGGGCGGCATAGGCCTTTGCGGTCTGCACCATCTGGATGCGCCAGGTGTTGGCGATATAGCCATTGGCGAAGGCGATGCGGTATGGGCCTTCCTTTTTGGGATATTTGAAGAATTTCGTGTCCGCGCTCCAAGGCGCGAAGCAGTCGGCTTGGGCGGCCGGGCCCGGCACGATCTCGGGGCCGGCGGCCATCGCGGCCGAGTTGAGCATGACGAATGCGCTGGCGGCAACGATGCCACCTACCAGTGACTTGATCATCGATAATCCTCCCATTTTGTAATTCTGACGTCGTTTCGCGATGTGAATTTCGCACGGTCGGCTCCGGCTCCTCCTGCCTTGCCGCACCTGCCTTTCCGATGGCCAATGGTCTATGCGATGCCTCCTCCCCCGTCGTTCCCAGGTTGCTGGGAAAATAGCATATTATACATAATAAACAAGAATTAGTTGTCGCTTATGTATAATAGACAGGCGCCGTACCGTTGCATTTCTCTTTCCTGTCCGACGACGACGGTAGCGCTACCATGAACGGTGTGTAAAGCGCCCTTTCTCTTGATCGCGAAAGCGTGTTCAGCGCGCCGTGCTCTCGCGGCGCATGAGTTCGAAACCGAGATCCACGACGCGCTGCTGCGGAGGCTCGCCTCCTATCGCCGCCAGCGCCATGGCCACTGCCCGCCGTCCGATCTCGTAGCGGGGCGTGCGGATGCTGGTGACGGAGGGAAACGCCACCTGCATCATGTCGAGATCGTTGAAGCCGACGATGCCGATCCTCTTGGGCACACCGATCGAAGCGCGATGACACTCGAACAGCGCGCCTAGCGCGATGTCGTCATTGTTGCAGAATACGCCGTCGAGCGTCGGCATCTTGGCCAGCGCGTCGCGGAAAAGTTCGCGTCCCAGCGTCACACTGGACGGCACCGGCGTGGTGGTGATCAGTCGTGGATCGAACAGGCCGGCTTTCTCCACTGCCATGCGGTATCCGGCCAAGCGCCGCTGCGAGCGCGGATCCATGCGCGCGCCGATGAATCCGATGCGGCGGTAACCCGCTTCGAGCAGATGCTCAGTCGCCGCCCTGCCCCCGTCCAGATGCGAGAAGCCGACCATCATATCGACCGGGTCCGGGCCGGTTTCCATGACCTGGACCACCGGGCAGCCTGCATTCTCCAGCAGTTTTCGCGAGGCCGGCGTCTGGTCGATGCCGGCCACGATCAGCGCCGCCGGCCTTTGCGGCCCGAACACCTGCAGCAGCCGTTCTTCTTCGAGGCCGGAATAGTGGGTGTTGCCGAGCTGGATGCGGAAGGCGCTATCCGACAGGCTGTCATAGATGCCACGCACCACCTCGGCAAAGACGTTGTTGGTAAGCGACGGCACCAGCACGCCGAACACCTCGGCGCGGGCCGAGGCCAGCGCCCGCGCGTTGGGATCCGGCACGTAACCGAGCTCGTCGACGGCGGCCTGGATCTGGCGGCGCAGGTCCTGCGAGACCCGCTCCGGCTCGCGCAAAGCACGAGACACGGTGATGGCGCCTACGCCCGCCTTGCGCGCGACGTCTGATATGGTCGGGCGGCCGCCGCCTCGGCGCGAGCGCGGCTTGATCAAGGACAGGCTCCATGCGGTGCGTGGCCGCCAAGGCGCTGCCGCAATACGATCGACGTTGCTGTCGCCATTTCACCAGCCTGTGCCGCACCACTCGCCTCTGGCGTCGCGCAGCCCCGGCCCGTTGTCAAGCCGAGGCGCTTGCGGGCGAGTGCTTCCGCTCTGCCTCAGGCCATCGCCGTTGCGCCGCGTCTTGCCTTCCAAAGCACCAGCACCATCACCAAGATGTTCAGCAGGTTCCAGGCGATGCCGTTCAGGAACGCGGCGGCGTAGGAGCCGGTCAGGTCGTAGATCCAGCCCGACATCCAGCCGCCGATCGCCATGCCGAAAATGGTCGCCATGATGACAATGCCGACGCGTTGGCCGGCCTCCCTGGCGGGCATGTATTCCCGCACGATGATAGCATAGCAGGGCACGATGCCACCCTGCGACAGGCCGAAGACCAGCGAAACGACGTAGAGCGAGGCAAGCCCGTCGAAGGGAATGTAAAAGAACAGTGACAGGCATTGCAGCACCGAGCCGATAAGCAGGGTCTTCACCCCGCCGATGCGGTCGGCAACGAAGCCCGAAGCCACGCGGCTGACCACGCCGGCCGCCATCATGATCGACAGCATGTCGGCGCCATGCGCGACGCCGTAGCCGAGATCCATGCAGTAGGCCACGATATGCACCTGCGGCATCGACATCGCCACGCAGCAGCCAAGACCAGCAATGACAAGCAGCACCTGGAGTGCCGTCGGCGACAACGAGATCGGCTGCACCAGCCGGCTGCCCGCGGAACCGGCGGCCGCGATCGGGGCGCCGCGCCGCAGCATCAGCACCAGCGGCACCATGGTCGCCAGGCAGAAGATGCCGATGGCCACATAGGTGAAGCGCCAGCCTTCCGCCTTCATCAGGGGTGGCATGACGGTAGGCCAGATCGTTCCGGCGAGATAGCTGCCGGCCGCGGCCGCCGCCACGGCGACGCCGCGCCGGCGGTTGAACCAATGCGAGATGTCAGCGATCAGCGGCCCGAAGATCGCCGATGTACCGACCCCGATCAGCAAGCCCTGGGCGAGCGTGAACTGCAGGATCGAGGTCGACAGCGCCGCCAGCAGGAAGCCGGCAACCAGCGCCATCGAGGAAACAAGCGCCGGGATCCAGTAGCCGACACGGTCGATGGCGCGCCCGACCAGAACGTTTCCGGCGGCAAAGCCGACCATGGTCGCGGTGTAGGGCAGAGCGGCGTCGGCCCTGTCGACGCCGAACTCGGCCTGCACGGCCGGCAGCACCACGACCACGGCCCACATGCCGACGCCGCCGACTGTTGACAAAAGCATCGACACCGCCAGCCGTATCCATGCATGCGAGCTGTCGACGACCGCATTGCCGGCTGCTGGTGAGGAGAAGATCGAGGCCAAGCTGTTTCCCATTCCGTCATCGACATTGACCATGGTCGCGGTCATGCGGCCTAGCGGCCGACGGTCCTTCCACCACTATCGGCGCATTCGCGGCGCCGAGCAGCGCCACGTGGGTAATTCCATGGTTCCAGGGTTCGCCGGTTCCGGGCTCACCGGAACGTGCGACGATGAAGGACGTTTTGCAATCGGCTCAACGCGAAGGAGATTGCCATGACCGCGAAACGGAAATGGTCGGCTGAGGTGACCGAGCACAGCAATGCCATGGATCTCGAAGACCATGTCTTCGAATCCCACGACCCGAAGAAGATCGCGGCTTCGCTCAAGCGGTCGGCCGAACACAGCGACCGGCGCAAGGCCGAACCGTTCCAGTCCGCCATGTCGATGCTGAACTTCTACATCAACCGTGCCGGCAAGAACCTGCCGGCGAAGCAGAAGAAGGTGCTCGAGGACGCCAAGGACGAACTGCGCGCGGCGTTCGGACGTGAGAAGGAAGAGTAGGCAGCAAGCCGCGTGACGGGTTCCTGGAACGGCTTATCGTGACCTGATCACGCCGTCTGTGTTGGCGAGCAGCTTGCGCACCGCGGCACGCGCCGCGTCGGGCCGCTGCAGGCGGATGTTCTTCTCGATCGCCTCATGCATCTTCTGTGCGTGCTGCAAATCGTCGAGTTCCCGCGTCGTATAGGTGAAGAGATGGTCGAAGGCGGATTCGATCAGCACCCCGAGCGGCACCAGCAGGTCGTTGCCAGACGCCCGCAGGATCGCGAGATGAAAGCGCGTGTCGGCGCGGGTGCGCTCCTGCAGGCTTGGTGCCTCGCCCATCTCGCGGCAGGCCTGGCTGATTTCGGCCATCTGCTCGTCGGTCCGCCGCATGGCGGCAAAAGCGGATGCCTCCGGCTCGATGATGTGGCGGAATTCCTGCACCGTCTTCAGAAATACCTCGCGGTCCGGCGAGGTCGCGTACCAGGCAAGCACGTCGCGGTCGAGCAGATTCCAACGTTCTTTCGGCTCGACCCAGCTGCCGATCTTCGGGCGCGAGGCGAGCAGGCTTTTGGCCATCAGCATCTTGATCGCCTCGCGTACCGCCGAGCGGCTGACGCTGAAGGTCTCCGACCATTTGGCTTCGTTGGGCAGGATGGTGCCGGGCGGATAGTCGCCGCGCACGATCCTGAGCCCGATTTCGCTGGCCAGCGAGGTGTGCACGCTGGAACCCGGAATGCGCGCCGCATCGGTGCGGCGAACGCCGGCCTGACGCTCGGCCGATGCCGCTTTTGCCGGCGATTTTTCCTTGTTCGGCTTCGCGTCCCGCATAGGCTCCAGAAAGTCCGGATTGAGCAAGCTGTCAAGCACGGCAAGCGGGTTCACCCGCAAAGCCGGCTTCTGTGCACAGCTCAACCCCCGGCGGGGCCTGTTTTCAAGAGATCCTCACGTATTTGCGCCAGCTGTGTTCCGGCCGAAAGCCCAACATGTCGCGCGCCTTGCGATTGGACAGCAGCGTCTCGAATTCGCCGAGCTCACCCTTGACCGGCACACCGGGATAGAAGCGCTTCAGCAGTTCCGCGGTCGGCAGGTCCGACGACGTGTCGTCATTGGCAGCGTTGAACACCTGGTAGCCGAGCCCATCCTTCTCGATGGCGCGCAGCGTGATCTGGCCGAGGTCGCGCGCATCGACATAGCTCCAGGCGATGCGCTTGCGGAAACCGGGATCGGCGAACCATTTCGGAAACAGGGAGTATTCGTGCGGTTCGATGACGTTGCCGATGCGCAATGCATAGATGTCGGCACCGTCGCGCTGCGCAAAGGCCCGTGCCGTCTTCTCGTTGACCACCTTGGAAAGGGCATAGCTGTCCATCGGATCGACGTCGTATTCTTCGTCGAGCGGGAAATATTTCGGCGTGCGCGGCTCGTTGGCGAAGACCAGCCCGTAGGTGGTCTCGCTGGAGGCGATTATCACCTTGCGGATGCCGAGCTTCACCGCCGCCTCGATGACATTGTAGGTACCGAGTGCGTTGATGCGGAACACTTCGTTGTCGGGCGTGATCATGATGCGCGGGATCGCGGCGAAATGCACCACGGCGTCGACGGGCTGGGGGCGCAGCGACGGGTCGAATTCATGCAAGCCCGCATAGCTCGACAGCGCGTTGAACACCTGCCCGCTGTCGGTGATGTCGGTGATCAGCGTGCGCACCTTGGGATTGTCGAGCGGCTTGGTGTCGATGTTGAGCACCTGGCAGCCCTGCTCCACCAGATATTGCACGACGTGGCGCCCGGCCTTGCCGCTGCCGCCGGTGAACATGATCCGCTTCATTATTCTGGTCTCCACGAAAGCTCAGGAATTATGTGTATTGTCAGACAATATTGCTTTCTGCAACCGCTTGCGGCTAAAAGAGCGGCGACATTATCGATAATCGCAACACAGGACAGACAGCATGAACACGACCGCCGCGAGCGAGAAGATCGGCTTCATCGGCCTTGGCCTGATGGGTCATGGCATCGCCAAGAACATCGTCGATAAAGGCCATCACCTGACCTTCCTCGGCCGCAAGAATCGCAAGCCGGCGGAGGATATGGCTAATCGCGGCGCCCACGAAGCCTCGACCTCCCGCGACGTGGCGGCGGCATCGACGATCGTCTTCATCTGCGTCACCGGTTCGCGTGAGGTCGAAGCCATCATTCGAGGCCCCGGCGGTCTCAAGGAAGGATTGAGAAAAGGCTCGGTAGTCGTCGACTGCTCGACCTCCGACCCAGTCTCGACCGTTGCGCTGGCCGCCGAACTCAAGGCGCTCGGCGTCAACTATGTCGATGCACCGCTCAGCCGCACGCCGAAGGAGGCTTGGGAAGGCACGCTCGACGCCATGGTCGGCGCACCCGACGCCGTCTTTGCCAGGGTCAAACCGGTGATCGAAACCTGGGCCGGCCGTATCGTCCATATCGGCGACACCGGCGACGGCCACCGCATGAAATTGCTCAATAATTTCGTCTCGCTGGGCTATGCGGCGATCTATTCCGAGGCGTTGGCCTTGGCCGAGAAGGTCGGCATCTCGCCGCAGCGCTTCGACAGCGTCATCCGCAACGGCCGCATGGATTGCGGCTTCTACCAGACCTTCATGCGCTGGACGTTGGAGGGCGACCGCGACGCCCACAAATTCACTATTGCCAACGCCTTCAAGGACTTGACCTACCTCGAATCGATGGCGGGTTCTGCCGGCATTGCCAACCCCCTCGGCAACGCCACCAAGAACGCTTTCGCCGGAGCACACGCCACCGGACCGGCCGAGCAGTACGTGCCGATGCTGGCCACCCATATCGGCAAGGTCAACGGTGTCGATCTGATGCCGATGAAAGATGGAAAGAAACAGACGATTTAAGGGTGAGAAGCGGTCCGCGCACCGGATGAAAAGCCAATAGCTTGGCTTTTCGAGCTTCGAACGCCGGGAGCCTGCGAAAGGCCGCAGAAGGCTACGCATTGTCCATAGAAAGGTGATCACCAAGCGCGAGCGTCGATCACCCTCGCCCTCTTCCGATCCCTTCATCCGTATCGGCGAGCAGCTTGTGCACGGCGTTGCGCGCCGCTGTGGGTCGCTGCAAACGAATATTCTTCTCGATCGCCTCGTGCAGCCTCTGGGCCCGCCGTTGGTCGCCGACCTGCTGAGTCGTGAAGACGAAGAGATGGTCGAGCGCCGACTCGATGAGCACGCCGAGCGGCACCAGCAGGTCGTTGCCGGACGCCCGCAGGATGGCGAGATGAAAGCGCGTGTCGGCCCGGATGCGCTCCTGAAGGCTTGCCGCCTCGCCCATCTCGCGGCAGGCCTGGCTGATCTCGGCCATCTGCTCGTCGGTCCGCCGCACCGCGGCAAAGGCGCTCGCTTCCGGCTCGATGATATGGCGGAACTCCTGTACCGTCCGCAGGAACACCTCACGGTCCGGCGCGGTCGCGTACCAGGCGAGCACGTCGCGGTCGAGCAGGTTCCAGCGCTCCTTCGGTTCGACCCAGCTGCCGATCTTGGGGCGCGAAGCGAGCAGGCTTTTGGCCATCAGCATCTTGATCGCCTCGCGCACCGCCGAGCGGCTGACGTTGAACGTTTGCGACCATTGGGCTTCGTTGGGCAGGATGGTGCCTGGTGGATAGTCGCCGCGCACGATCCTGAGCCCGATCTCGCTGGCCAGCGAGGCGTGCACGCTGGCACCGGGAAAGTGCGCCGCATCGGGCCGGCGCATGGCGACCGGACGGCGGCCGGCCTGTGCCTTGGTCCGAATGGCTCGCTTGTTTGATTTTTCGTCCGGCATCCACGTTCCAATGCGTCGGCCGTACCTGTTCCGGTCAGGAACTGTCGGGTACGCCGATGCCATTGCCGAAAGTTCGAACCACGGGCGCGCCAAAGCCGGAGCCGCTGCCCCTGAAATGCGTGTCCCTGTTCGTCAGCAGAGGTGGCGGGGCGCCCGTTGACGAGCGCCCCGATCGAGACGCCTACTTCTGGATGCAGGTGTCGACCGTATCCTTGGTGCATTCGTCGAGGCCGGTGAACACCGGATCGTCGACCTTCTTGCCTTCGACCAGGTCGATCATCACGGACGGCGCCTTGTAGCCCATCTCGAACGGCCGCTGGCCGACCAGCGCGGTGACAAGGCCATCCCGCGCGATCGCCACCTCGTCGCCGATCGTGTCGGCGGCGCCGATGACGAAGTCGTTGCTGGCCAGCTTGTCCTTCAGCGGTCCAACCAGATCGCGATAGGGCTGCGGCGCGCCGAACAGCGGCCAGCCGCCCATGATGCCGAACGCATCGAGCTTGGGGTTGGCGGCAAGGATGTCGGTCATCGCCTGGACGCCCTTGGCGCCGTCGTCATTGGTGAACACCGGACAGCCCGCCACTTCCGTCCAGCCGCCTTCGCCGGCCAGGGCTGCAAGTCCTTCCTTGCCCGACAGCGCATCACGCATGCCTTGCGCGCGGCGAAGGATGTTGTCGGCCGCCGGATTGCCCTCGATGGTGCAGATCGTGCCGCCCTTCGGCTTGGCCTTCTTTATGTATTCGCCGATCTTCTTGCCCATCAGATAGTTGTCGGTGCCGAGATAAGTCTTGCGAAGTGCTGCGTCTTCCTTGGCAAGATCGGCATCGACGGTCATGATCGGGATCGACGGGTTGGCGCTTTTGATCGTTTGCGCGATCAGCGGCGCGTTGGACGGCGAAATCGCCATCGCCACCGTATCCGGCTTGCTCAGCATATCCTGCACGATCTGCGCCTCGCCGGCCTCGTCGGAAGTCGACGCCGGACCGGTGTAGAAGCACTCATATTCCGAGCTGGCGTTTTCCTTGTTCCATTTCTCGCAGCCCTGGTGGATCGCCTCGAAGAACGGATTGTCGAGACCTTTCACCACGATGACGAGCTGCTTCTTGGCCAAAGCCGGCCCGGCGCCCAACGCCATGGCGGCGACGGCGGCGAGCAAAACTGTTTTCCTCATGTCAGTCCTCCCTTGGAAACAGACGGACACGGCGTGCCCGCCACACAGATCGGCCGAATGCGAGATGACAGAAGCAAGCGCTCGTGCCTTCAGGCCAGGCCGATAAGTATTTTCAGATGCGACCAGCCCGGCAACGATGCCGGCACGGTCGATAATCCTCTACCGGTTGCGCCGCCAAACAACGTCGTCAAAGCCGGCATATCTTCCTCCGACGCTCAACTAATAACGGCTTGCCGCCAACGTCAATTGCTATTTGTCCTACAAAACGGATTTTTCCGAAAGGCGGGATCTCATTCGTCCGACAATTGCCCAAATCTTATTCGTCAGACAATTGACGCCCATGCAGGCATTTGCGTAAATGACCGCGTCGCTGCTTCCGGGAGGAGCTGGGGTAGCGAACCGAAGCCGTCGCCCGTTCCGGGACAGACGGCCAGACATGGGAGGCAAAAGGCTGGTGGCGGTTCTCGAACTCACCAACATCTCGAAGCATTTCGGCGCCATCCAGGCGGTGAACGACGTGTCGCTGTCGATCGAGCCCGGCCAGGTCGTCGGCCTGATGGGTGACAACGGCGCCGGCAAGTCGACGCTGGTCAAGATGATCGCCGGCAATTTCCGCCCGAGCCACGGCACCATGCAGATGGACGGCAAGGATCTGATCCTGCACAAGCCGGTCGAGGCCCGCCAGCACGGCATCGAGATCGTCCACCAGGATCTGGCGCTGTGCAATAATTTGACGGCGGCGGCCAATGTCTATCTCGGCCGCGAACTGCGCCGCGGCGTCGGGCCCTTCCGTATCCTCGACTATGCCGCCATGTACAAGCGCGCCGGCCAGATATTCGCCGAGCTCAAATCCGAGACGCGCCCGCGCGACCTCGTCAAGCAGATGTCCGGCGGTCAGCGCCAGGCGGTGGCGATCGCCCGCACCATGCTGTCACAGGCCAAGATCGTGCTGATGGACGAGCCGACAGCGGCGATTTCGGTCCGCCAGGTGGCGGAGGTCCTCAACCTGATTCGCCATTTGCGCGACCAGGGCATCGCCGTGGTGCTGATCAGCCACCGCATGCCCGACGTTTTCGACGTCGCCGATCGCGTCATCGTCATGCGGCGCGGCAGGAAAGTCGCCGACAAGGCGATCGCCTCGAGTTCGCCCGAGGAAGTGACAGGGCTGATCACCGGCGCCATCGAGCAGGTGGCGTGAGAGCGGCAAACCGGATTTCATTGCGCTGGCGCGTTTCGCTGCCGGCAGGAAAGGTCGATAATGGCAGTCACCCTTGATCAGACGATCGCGCAGAAACAGCACAGTTTTCTGTCGCGGCTGCTCTCCAGCCAGACGTTCTGGGTGGTGATCGCCGTCATCCTCGCCTGTATCTTCCTGTCCTTTGCCACGGATGCCTTCGCCACCCCGAAGAACCTCTTCAACATCACCCGCAACGTCACCTTCGTCGCCATTGTCGCGCTGGGCATGACCTTCGTCATCATCACCGGCGGCATCGACCTCTCGGTCGGTTCGGTGCTGTGCCTGTGCTCGATGGTGCTGGCCGTTACCATGCATGCCGGGTTTTCGATCGAAGTCGGCATCCTGGCTTCGATCGTCACCGCACTCGTCATCGGCGGCTTCAACGGCATTCTGATCGCCTATCTCGGCTTTCCGCCCTTCGTGGTGACGCTCGGCATGCTGTCGATCGCCCGCAGCCTCGCCATGGTGGCCTCCAACAACACCGTCGTCTTCCAGTTCGGGCCCGATCACGACAAGCTGCTGGCGCTGGGCGGCGGCGCCTGGCTGTTCGGGATCGCCAATCCGGTGCTCTACATGATCCTTTTGGCGCTGATCACCGGCTTCGTCCTGCGCTGGACCAAGTTCGGCCGGCACATCTTCGCCATTGGCGGCAACGAGCATGCGGCGACGCTGACCGGCGTTCCGGTGCGCCAGATCAAGGTCGCCGTCTACATGATCTCGGCGTTGTCGGCGGGAATAGCCGGCATCATCCAGACCGGCTGGCTGGGCGCCGTCACCACCAATCTCGGCAACGGCATGGAGCTGCAGGTCATCGCCGCCACCGTCATCGGCGGCGCCAATCTCGCCGGCGGCGTCGGCACCGCCTTTGGCGCCATCGTGGGTGCCGCCCTCATCGAGGTGATCCGCAACAGCCTCGGCCTGCTCGGTATTAACGCCTTCTGGCAGGGCACCTTCATCGGCGGCGCCATCCTGCTGGCGGTGCTGTTCGACCGCATCCGCAACTTCAGGCGAAGCGACTAAAAGCCTGTCTTCGCCGAAGCGGCGTTCATTTCGGTCCTATCGCTCAGTCTGAAAATCGGCTGAAGCGGCCTGCCGCGAATACCGGGCGTGCGGCTATGCCTTGACGGACACGGAAAACCGGCCGCACAATCCCCAAGCAGGCGAAGGGAGGCCAGTCGCCTGCGGGAGGATATACCCATGACGGAAGCGATCAGGCTCTACTGGGGCCGGTTCGGACATGTTTCTGTCCTGAATGTCGCGAGCGACTTCGTCACCCATGCCCATGTCGAGGCACATCTCATCATCTGGCTGGAAGGCACCGCCGGCGAGATGACCATCGGCCGTGAGACGGTCCTGCTTGGACCTGGCACGGCTGCCGGCATCAACTCGCTGCAGCCGCATAGCCATGTGCTGTCGCACGACGGCACCCCAGGCCTGTTCCTCGCCTTTTACATCGACCCGGACTGGGCACGGCGGCGCCGTGACCTGCCCTCGTCCGCGCCGCTTTTCGCGCAGGCGGCAATCACGCTCGAACCCTGGCTGCACCAGGCTGCTGCCGGCCTGCTCGATCATCTGACCGACAATGAGAGCATCGACGATGTCGCCAATTACGAGATCGAGCGCTTCATCGACACGGTGCTCGATGCCGCCGACGCTTCAGCTCCGCAGGAGCCGCGTGGCCGCGTGAACACCATGCAGGATTTCCGCGTCCGCAAGGCGATCCAGCTGATGAAAGCCAATGTCTGCGAGCGTATCTCCTTCGATGACGTGGCGCGCAGCGTCGGCCTGTCGCGGCCGCATTTCTTCGCCCTGTTCAAGGAACAGACCAGTTTGACGCCCAACGTCTACTGGAACACGCTGCGCATGGAGGAAGCGGTGCGCCAGCTCCAGTGGTCGCATGAGCCGCTGATATCGGTCGCCTGCAATCTCGGCTTCACCACCCAGGGCAATTTCTCGCGTTTCTTCCGCGACCATGTCGGCGTGCCGCCGACGCTCTATCGCGAAGCGGCGCGAGCAGTGTCCTGACGGGCCGGAAAGCGGCTATTTTCAGACTGATTGATACGTGCCCAAGACGCATTGATAAGCACCGCGACCACGATCGGCCTACCGTCCCAAGCAGAACGTTTGCAGGGGAAAGAGCATATGGCTGATGTCACCATCTCCACCGTCATCGACGCGCCGGTCGAAAAGGTCTGGGCGCGCATCCGCGACTTCAACGGACTGCCGAATTGGCATCCGCGCATGGTCGAAAGCCATATCGAGGACGGCAAGGACGCCACCACGATCGGCTGCGTGCGCAACTTCCAGCTGGCCAGCGGCGCGCGGCTGCGCGAAAAGCTGCTCGATTTCTCCGATGAGAATTTCCTCGTCAGCTATTCGATCCTGGAAACGCCGCAGCCGCTCACCAACCACAGGGCTACGCTGCAATTGCGGCGCGTCACCGACGGCGACCGCACCTATGCCGAATGGACCGCCAGCTTCGACGCAGCACCCGAAGAAGCCGACAAGCTGGCCGAGGGCATGGGCGCCAATGTCTTCCAGGGCGGCTTCAACGCCCTGAAGAGCCATTTCACCGGCCAGGGTTGAGGAGCGGGCCATGGCGCTGGCATTGCAGAGTTTTGCAACGGTGAAAGACGCCAGCGCGGCGCTGAAAGCCGCCGGCACGCGCTATCTCGGCGGTGGCACGCTCGTCTTGCGCGCCGCCAATGAGGGCGACGTTTCGGTCTCCGGCCTTGTCAGGTCGACCGACCCGGCCTTGTCGGTCATCACGGTCTCCGGCGGCACGATCCGCATCGGCGCTTCGGTGACCATGGCGGCGATCGCCCGCCATCCCGAGCTCGGCCAGCTTGCCAAGGCCGCGCGTGCCGTTGGCGGTCCGGCGATCCGCAACATGGCGACCGTCGGCGGCAATCTGTTTGCGCCAAGCCCCTATGGCGATTTCGCAGTCGCCCTGCTGGCGCTGGACGCCATGGTGAGCACCAATGACGGCGAAATGCCGATGGAAGCGTTTCTGGCCAAGCGGGGCGGGAGCCGCGCGATCGTCACCTCGGTCAGCTTCACGCGGCCGGCGCAGGGAAGCTTTCGATTCGTGAAGGTCTCGCGGGTAAAGCCCAAGGGCGTCTCGGTGCTCAGTATCGCCGCTATCCTGGAACAAGCCGGCGACGGCACGATATCCTCGGCGCGCATCGCGCTCGGTTGTATGGCCGACCGGCCGATGCGAGCCAAGACAGCCGAAAAAGCGCTGCTCGGCAGGACACTGGACGCGGACGGCATCGCTTCGGCACTGGCCGCCGCGGGCGACGGCACCGCACCAATCACCGACCCGATCGCCAGCGCCTGGTATCGCGCGCAAGTGCTGCCGGTTCATCTCGGTCGGCTGCTGCTCAGCTAGTCACATTCGGGGCGCGCGCTTGCCCTGCGGGGCAGGCGCGCAAGGAGGAAGAATGGCAAAGGTTCCCGTCCAGTTCACGCTCAACGGTTCTGAGAAGGCCGAATTCGTCGAAAGCGGCACCACGCTGCTCAACGCCTTGCGCGACAAGATCGGCGACACTTCGCCGAAGGGCGGCTGCCATCAAGGCACCTGTGGCGCCTGCTCGGTGATCGTCGACGGTGAGCTCCGGCTGTCCTGTCTGACGCTCGCCGAAACCTGCAACGGCGCTGCCATCACCACCACATCGGGTCTTGCCGAAGGCGGCGTCCTGCATCCGCTGCAGCGCGCCTTTCTCGACGCCTTCGCCACCCAATGCGGCTTCTGCACGCCGGGCATGCTCATGGCGGCCAAGGTGTTGCTCGACCACACGCCCGATCCCAGCCGCGACGATGTCGTCGAAGCGCTGTCGGGCAACATATGCCGCTGTACAGGCTACGAGCCTATCATCCAGGCGGTGCTCACCGCCGCTCGCGCCAACTCGCAGAACGCGGCCTGAGGGAAGCAAGATGGAACTGCGCAAAAGCTATTTTTCGGACGTCCGCAAGGATGACCTCAACGAGATCGGCCAGCCGAGGCCCCGCTCGGATTCGCCCGGCCATGTCACCGGCAAAACCGCCTATTTCGCCGACCGCAACTTTCCCGGCATGCTGCATCTGAAGATGGTGCGCAGCCCGCACCATCATGCCCGCATCCGATCGATCGATACGTCCGAAGCGGAAAAACATCCGGGCGTGGTGAAAATTCTCACCGCCAGGGACGTCCCGCACAATGTCTACACCATCCTGATCCTGATCCAGATCGGGCCGGAGGACGAGGCGGTTCTGGCCGACGGCAAGGTGCGCTGGAAGGGCGAGGCCGTGGTGGCGGTGCTGGCCGAGACGGAGCGCGCCGCCCAGGAAGCCGCGGCCAAGGTCAAGGTCGACTACGAGGTGCTGCCGGCCGTCTTCGACATGGAGGAAGCGCTGAAGCCCGGCGCGCCCCTCGTCAACGAGTATCACGGCCAGAACTACTATCTCTATGACAGCGGCGAGTGCCGCAAGGTGCGCTTCGGCGATGTCGAGGCGGGGTTTGCCGAGGCCGACTACGTCCTCGAACAAAGCTACCAGTCCTCGCCGATAGAGCATGCGCCGACCGAGACCACCGGCTGTATCGTGGCACCGGAGGGCAATGACCGCTTCACCTGCTATACCAACACGCAGGCGATGTTCTTCACCCTCGACAACACGTCGATCATTTTGCAGATGCCGGGCAGCAAGCTGCATTTCGTCGGCGGCACGGTCGGCGGCGGCTTTGGCGGCAAGGTCGATGTCATCGTCGAACCGATCGCGATCCTCGGCGCCAAGCTAACAGGGCGACCGGTCTGTTTTACCTACAGCCGCGAGGAGGAGATGCAGATCTCGTCACCTCGCGCGGCCGAAAAGGTCGTCATCAAGGACGGCGTGATGAAGGACGGCCGCATCGTCGCGCGCAAAGTCACCGGCTACACCGACGCCGGCGCCTACTCCCGCCATTCGCCCTATGGCGCCCAGAAGGGCGCGGGGCACTATCCCGGCCCCTACACCATCCCCAATGTCTGGATCGACACGTACTGCGTCTACACCAACCGCACCCCCTCCTCCGCCATGCGCGGCTTCGGCGTCACCATCGGTGACTTCGCGCTGGAGGTGCAGATGGACAAGCTGGCGCGGCTGATCGGCATGGATCCGCTCGAATTCCGCTTCATCAACGCCTATCGCGACGGCGATATGAAGGCGCATCGCCAGCCGACCGAAGGGGCGGCCCTCATAGAGTGCATGCAGGAGGCTTCGCGGGCGGCCAACTGGCCCGTGGCCGAGAAATACATGGCGATGTCCTCCTACGCGAAGGGAGCTTGACATGGCGATCAGGCACGGACGCGGCGTTGCCGCGATCAATTATCCCACGGGCATGAACCTTGGCGGCGATCCCACCCAGGCGCTGGTGCATTCGACCCCAACCGGCAATTTCATGGTGACCCTATCATCGGTCGATCTCGGCCAGGGCATGAAGCAGATCATGGCGCAGATCTGCGCCGAGACAATCGGCGTGCCGACCGACCGCGTCGTCGTCGACACCGCCGACACCGACACCGGCCCGCACTGCATGGGCACTTTCGCCTCGCGCGGCACGCACCGCGCCGGCAACGCCGTCATCCAGGCGGCCAAGGAAGCCCGCCAGGTGATGCTGGAAGTGGCGGCGGAGGAATTGGAGGTGAACGCCTCCGACCTCGAGACCGACGGCCAGGGCAACATCCTGTTGAAAGGCGCGCCGCAGAAATCGATCTCGATCTTCGACGTCGCGCTTTCGGCGCATTTCAAGCGCGGCCGCTCGATCTCGGGACGCGGCATGTTCCTCATCCCACGCTCCTATCCGGAGAAGGAGACCGGCGCGATGAAGCCGTCGACCTGTTACGCGCATGCCTGCACGGTGGCCGAGGTCGAGGTCGACGACGAGACCGGCGAGGTGACGGTGCTGACGGTGAAGAACGTCTTCGAGATCGGCCGTGCGCTGAATCCCAAGATGGTCGAGCAGCAGCTGGTCGGCGGCTCCTGGATGGGCATCAGCCATGCGCTCTACGAAACGACCGAGCCCTATTATCCCAGCCGTGACCACGGCGGCACCGACTTCAACCAGTATCTGATGCCAGGTCCCGGGGACCTGGCCGAAACCGAGATTATCGTGCTGGAGCGGCCCTCGGCAGATGGTCCTTACGGCGCCAAGGGGCCCGGCGAAATGTGCGCCAATCCACAGATTCCGGCGGTCGCCAATGCCGTTTTCGACGCTGTCGGCGTGCGCATCGACACGCTACCGATCACGCCGGAACGCATTTTGCGTGCGCTCAAGGCGCAAGCGACGACCTGAGGACCGACATGCCCGAGGTAAACGCCGAAACGGTCGCGACTTCGCCAGAAGCGGTCGCCGAGCGCCTCGCTGCCTCGCATTATCTGGCTGATGAAAGCCTGGCGACGGCCATCTTCCTGGCGATCCGGCTGGGCAAGCCGCTGCTGCTCGAAGGCGCTCCGGGCGTCGGCAAGACGGAAGCGGCCAAGGCAATGGCCGAACTGCTCGGCCGCGATCTGGTGCGGTTGCAATGCTATGAAGGCATAGACGCCGCGCATGCACTCTATGAGTGGAACTACCAGCGCCAGCTGCTCGCCATCCGCCATGCCGGCGAGCAAGAAGTCGATATCTACGACGACCGCTTTCTGATCGCCCGCCCGCTGCTGCAGGTCCTGAAGGCGCCGGAGCAGCGCATCCTGCTGGTCGACGAGATCGACCGTTCCGACCACGAATTCGAGGCGCTGCTGTTGGAGTTTCTTTCCGACTTCCAGATCAGCATTCCCGAGCGCGGCACCATCCGCGCCACCGCACAGCCGATCGTCATCCTGACCTCCAACCGCACCCGCGAACTCGCCGAAGCGCTCCGGCGGCGTTGCGTCTATCACTGGATTGGCTATCCCGATGCCGAGCGTGAGGCGGCCATCATCATGCTGCGCGCCGGCGATGTCGCAGAGGCAACGGCACGCGCCGTGGCCACAGCCGTGCAGACCATCCGCGCGCGTCCACTCGCCAAGCCGCCCGGCATCGCCGAGGCGGTCGAATGGGCCAATGCCGCGACCATTCTCGAAAAAGGCGGCAGTCCATGGCCGGAAGCCTTCCGCCGCGCCATCGGCGTGCTGATCAAGGACGAGGAGGATCTGTCCTACATCGCGCCCGAGCTCGGCCGGATCGTCGACGAGGTGCTGGCGTGAGCCGCGACGTCATTCAGCAACGCGGGCGGGGCAGCGCCCCCCTCTGTCCTGCCGGACATCTCCCCCGCGCCGCAACGCCCTTGCTCAGCTTCGCTCGCCTGCTGCGCCGCTACGGCTTCGCTATTGCCCCGGAACAAGTCTCCCGCTTCATGCAGGCCGTGACCCTGCTGGGGCCGCGCTCGATGGCGGACATCCGTGAGGCGGCCCTGGCCACACTAGCGCCGCCGCCTGACCGCCGCGACGAATTCGAAGCGCATTTCCAGAGCCATTTCTATGGCAACGCGTCAGCTGTGATCGAAGGCGATGCAGACGAGGAAACGCGCATCAAGGATGATGGCGGTGCCGACGACGAACGGATCGAGGCCGAGCAGAAACAGGAAGGCGGCGAGTTGTCTTCCGCCCTGGAGCAGTTGAGCTCGCGCGACTTCCAGCGCGACGACGACAGTCTGACCGCGTTTCGCCGAAAGCTGTCATCGGCCCTGCCCGCCCGACGTTCCTTCCGCACCGTGCGTACCCATTCGCGCGGCAAGCTCGACCTGCGCCGCTCGCTCAGGGAAATCGTCGGCGCAGATGGCGATGTCCCCTCGCCGCTGCTGCGCCGCCGCCAGACCGTGCCGCGCAAACTGCTGCTCTTGATCGATGTCTCCGGCTCGATGAAGCTGCACACCGCCGACTATCTCAAGCTGGCGCATGCCGCCGTGCAGGGCGCGGACCGCGCCGAGATCTTTACCTTCGGCACGCGGCTCACCCGCATCACCTCGGCATTGCGCATCCGCGACCGCGATCAGGCGCTGGCGCGCGCGGCGGCCCAGGTCGACGATTGGGATGGCGGCACCCGCATGGGACCGACCCTGCTGGCATTCCTCTCGGTGCCGCGCTTTTCGTCGTTCACGCGCGGCGCCGCGGTCGTCATTCTCTCCGACGCGCTGGAGCGCGGCGACCATGCCGAACTGGAGATTGCCATGCGCAGGCTTAGCGCCCGCGCCTTCCGGCTGTCGCTGGCGACCCCGCTGGCCGGCGACCCGCGCTTCCAGCCGGCGACAGCGGCGCTGCGCGCCATCCTGCCCGACCTCGACGATCTGGTCGACGGCTCGTCGCTGGCCGGCCTCACCGATTTCATCCTGTCGCTCGCACGCCCCGCCCCGGCGGCCGCGACCATCTGGAAAAGGGTATCGTGATGCAGAAAGCCATCGACGCGCATTTCCACATCTGGCGCCAGAAGGACCAACCATGGCTGGTCGGCCCGATGGTGCCGCGCATCTTCGGCCCTTACGAACCGATCCGCCGCGACTATCCGATCGATGAATTTTTGGCCGACCAAAAAGGTTCCGGCGTCGAAAAAGCCGTTTATGTCCAGACCAATTGGGCCAAGGAGGATTTCGAGAAGGAGGTCGCCTTCCTGCAGAAGACCGCTGACGAGACCGGCTGGCCGCACGCCATCGTCGGCTATGCCGACATGACGGTGGACGATGTCAGGCCGCAGATCGACCGGTTGATGAAATACAGGCTGCTGCGCGGCGTGCGCATGCAACTGCACTGGCACGAGACCCCGGCCTTCCGCTTCGCCGCCTCGGCCGACCAGGTGATCGACCCCAAGGTCCGCGCCAACGTCGCGCGGCTGAAGGATTACGGCCTGTCCTTCGACCTGCAGCTCTTCCCCGCCCAGATGAAGGACGGGCTGACGCTGGTCGGCGAAAACCCGGAGACGAATTTCATCCTGACCCACGCCGGCATGCTGACCGGCATGGAACCGGAAACCACCGAAGCCTGGAAGGCCGGCCTGCGCACGCTGTCGGCGGCGCCCAATCTCTACGCCAAGCTGTCTGGCCTCGGCACCTTCGTTCACCGCAACGACCCGGCGCTGATCGCCTACATCATCGACAATGCGATCGATATTCTTGGCAGCGACCATCTGATGTTCGGCTCGAACTTCCCGATCGAGAAGCTCTGGACCGGCCACGCCGAACTGATCAAGGCGCACCGCGATGCGGTGGAGAAGCATGGCACGGCGGCGGAAGCCGACATTTTCTGGAACGCGGCGGAGAAGGTTTACAGGCCGGTGTAGCGCGTCTTTCCTCACTTCACCTCGAACTGTGGATCGACCGGGATCTGCATTGCCGTCACCAGATGGTTGGTCTGCCCCGCCAACCCGATGATCGACACCAGTTCGCCATGCTGTGCGTCTGTCATGCCCTTGGCGCGCGCCGCCGCGGTGTGCGAATGGACGCAATAGGAGCAGCCATTGGCGGTCGACACCGCGATGTAGATCATCTCCTTGGTCAACGGATCGATCGCACTGTCTGCAACCATCACCGCCTTGAGCTGTTCCCAGATACGCTTCAGCGCCGCAGGATCATTGGCCAGCCCGCGCCAGAAATTATTGACGAAATCGGATTTGCGCGTCGCGCGGATGTCGTCGAACACCGCCTTTAAGGCCGGGATTTTCTCCACCTCGGCATCGCTCAGGAGTCTGGTGGTGGCCATGGTGTTTCCTTTCGTTTTTTCAATGCCGGACGTTTGAATCGGACGCTGAACAGCCGCCGCCAATCCATTCACTTCATTCGCCTATTCGCCTTTTGCGACGCAAACAGCACCGCGAGGGTGTGTCGAGATTCAGGTCAGGCCGAGTCGAAAACGACGGGTTCCGAGAACCGGAGCGGAGCGTACTTGAAGTACGTGAGCACCGGGAGCGCAGGAAGCCGGCGTTTGCAGGCCGGCCTCACCTGAATACCGACACACCCTCTAATGCACCGCCGCATACATAATCTTCTCCTCCGTCGCCTCCGCCGGCGAAAACTCTTCGACGATGCGGCCCTGGCGGCAGACCAGGATCCGGTCGGACAGGTTCATGATCTCCGGCAGGTAGGACGAGATGACCACGACGGCCAGACCCTCGTCTGCCAGCCGGTTGATGATCTGGTGGATCTCGGCGATGGCGCCGACATCGACGCCGCGCGTCGGCTCGTCGAAGATGACGACGCGCGGCTTCTGCACCAGCCCCTTGCCGATAACCACCTTCTGCTGGTTGCCGCCGGAAAGCTCGACCACGCGCGCATTGTCGTTGATCGCCTTGATATTCAGCGTCTTGGTCCATTCGGCGGAAAGCGCGCGCATTTCCTGCTGGTTGATCACCCAGGCCGTTTCGCGGCCGGCTGCCAGCAGCCCGCCGAACAGGTTCTCGGCAATGCCCATCGTCTCGAAAATGCCTTCGCTCTTGCGATCCTCCGTGACGTAGACGATGCCGTCGGCTACCGCTTCGCTCGGCACGAGATAGCGCACCGGCCTGTCGTCCAGCTCGATCGCCCCGCCGCGCAGGAAATCGCGTTTGTAGATGCCGGACACGATTTTGAACGTCTCGGTACGGCCGGAGCCGATCAGCCCGAAGACGCCGGTGATCTGGCCTTCGAAGATCGAGAACGAATTGTTGCGCACGACATTGCTCATTGAGATGTCCTGCACCGACAGAACTTTCTTGCCCGCCTTGCGCAGCCTGGCCTCGTCTCGCTGGCGATAGATCTGCCCGGACAGCGTGCGCCCGACCATGGCGGCAACGATCCGGTCGCGATCGAAGGCCGACGTGTCGTCGGTGATGGCCAACTCGCCGTCGCGCAGGATGGTGATACGGTCGGCAATCAGCAGCGCCTCTTCCAGCGCATGGCTGATGAAGACGATGGAGACGCCGCGCGCCTTGAGCCGCCGGATCAGCGCGAAGAAGTGCCGCTTTTCCTCCGGCGTCAACGTCGCGGTCGGCTCGTCGAAGATGATGATCTCGGCATTGTGGTGCACGGCGCGCGCGATCTCGACCATCTGGCGCTTGGCCGCGCCAAGCGTCGCCACCATGGCGTTCGGGTCGACCGGAAAATTCAGCGACTGCAGGAACTGCTGCGCGGAAATGTAGGTGCCGCGCAGCCGGTTGAGGAATTTCTCGGTGCCGAGATAAAGATTCTGCGCCACCGTCATCGACGGCACCAGGCTGGTCTCCTGGAACACCATTGCGATGCCCGCCTCGAGCGCCGCATGCGGCGAGGCGTAAGCGATCTCGCGTCCCTTGTGGAACATCTTGCCCGAACTGGCGTCGACCACTCCGGCGATGATCTTGGTCAGCGTCGACTTGCCGGCGCCGTTTTCGCCGAGCAGCGCGTGGATCTCGCCCTTGCGCAATTCGAAGCTGACATTCTTGACCGCGGGCACGCCGCGATAATTTTTGGTGACATTCTCCAGGCGCACGATTGGTTCCATCAAAACCCCCCGGCATCGACAGCCAACACGCAGTCGCCGCCCTTCGAGGCGACGAACAGTTCGCCATCTTTTTCAACCACGCTGCAAATGCCGTGACGTATGCCGTTGGCGCGGCTGTGCAGGCTGAACCGAGGCTGCATCTTCTGGTCGAGCCTGACCACCAGACCGTAGGAGCGGCTCGGCGACCAGGGCTTGTGGATGCCCATCGTGCGGATGCCGCCGCATTGCAGCGGTTCGAGGAAGCTGCGGCTTGAGGCCAGAGCCGGTGCGATCCAATAGGCCGGCGGCACCTGCTCGATCATGTCCTGACGGTAATGCGTCTCCTGCAGCACGAATTCGATCAGCCGGTTGCGCGGCGCAAACAGGGTCAGCCAGGCGCCGCCATCGGCTGCCGGCGACAGCCGCGCGGGATAGCCGGGCAGATGGGTCAACACCGTCGAGCGGCTGCCGCTTGCCGCCTCGAAGCGGATGAGCTGATGGCGCCAGCTCTCGCTCACCAGCACATCCCCCCCGACGGGATGGAGCCCATAGGGAAAGGCGATGGCGCCGGCCACCTTGCGGAAGGTCCCGCCTGCCGCATCCTGCTTCCAAAGCGATCCGGACGCGCCTTTCTTCATCAGGTCGGCCGCCCATTGTGATGGTGCGAATTCGGCCGAACCATTGGCCAGCCACAGAGCGCCGTCACCGGGATAGGCGAGCGCGGTGATGCAGCTGACACCAGCCGGTAGCGAAACATCCCTGCCGCCGACCAGGAGCTTGCCGCTTTCCAATCCGACCGTCAGCTCACCCGATGGCGAGAACGCCAGCGCGGTAACGGTGGACGCAAAGGTCTCGACCAACTTGGGCGCGGTACCGGCGGCAATCGAATAAACGGCGTTGCCGCTGGAAGCGAGCAGCTTGTCGCCAGAGATCAGCAGATTGTCCGGTTCGGTCAGTTCGGCAAACGCCGGCGCATCGTCAAGCTGCGTGTTGGGTCGGAAAGCGCCATCCAGCGGCGGGATCGTCACCGCCTTGCCGCGAAATAAATCCAGGATGGGATCGAGGATCATCGCTTTGCTCCCCAATAGGAAGCCGGGCTGGTCCAGTTCGGATCGGCACCCGAGATCTTGTAGCGGCCGATGCGGTTGTTGAGGATGCCGCCGACGAACAGAAAACCCTTGTGCTCGCGCATCGAGGTGACCATCGGATGCGCGCCGCCCGAGAGGTCGCCCATCGCTTCGACGATGTCGCCCTCCTCCGTGAATTTCACCACGCCCCCGGTGTTGATGTTGGGGAACAGCCATTCGTCCTGCGGCAGCCGGCGCGTCATGCGCTTGCGCATGTCGGGATGGCGCAGCGACAGGTCGAAGCTCGGCGTGCGCATGCCGAGCCACGCCATCCAGTAATTGCCGTCCGACGCCCGGTTGATGTTATCAGGATAGCCCGGCATGTCCCGGATGACGCATTCGGCGGTGCCGGCCTTCGGCCCTTCCAGCCAGTAGCGATGCACGCGGCAGGCCCAGCTCTCGGCGAAGAACAGCGACTTGCCGTCATGCGCCATGCACACGCCGTTGGTGTAGCGGTAGCCGTCGAGCAGCGTCCTGGTCGATCCGTCCTTCGGGTCATAGACCAGAAGACGGCCGGTGGCGCGGTTCTCGATCGAATCCAGCGCCCAGTCATGCGCGTCATAGCGCTTGGTCGAGTCGGTGAAATAGATGCGGCCGTCCGGTGCTATGTCGCAGTCGTTGGGATCGCGCAGCCGTGCGTCGTCGACGACCGATGTCCAGGAGCGCGACGTTTCGGCCGACAGGCGTTTGACCTCACGATCGGGCGAGACGGAATAGAGCCCCATGGCGCCGACACAACTGATCAGATTGCCTGATTTGTCGAAGGCAAGGCCGAGCGGAAAGCCGCCGATATGAGCGAACACTTCCGACTTCACATAGTCCGGCGCGAAGAAGCGGACGATCTCGCCATGGCGCGTGCCGCAATAGAGGTGGTCGTCACGGTCGAGAATGACATCTTCCGGTCCTTCCAGTTCGCCGAGCCCGATATGGTCGGCGCCCGACAGCCGATTGTCGAGTTCGTAGGATGTGCCGGAGCCGGGCGCCGCCGACTGCGTCTCGCCCATCCTGAGATAGACCGGCGCGACATAGACCTCGTTCAGCACCTTGTGGCGGTTCTTCAGCCAGCGGATGTCGATCGTCACCGCCACTGCCAGCATGATGCCCAGCACCATCTGGTTGGTGCCGGTGCCGTAGCCCAGCCTGATCAGGCCGTTGGTCATGGTCAAAACGATGATGGCGCCCATCAGCCCCTTGATCACCGAGCCGCGCCCGCCTCCGAGGCTGACACCGCCGACCACCGCCGCGGTCAGCGCCATGATCTCGAGGTTGAGGCCGGTGCCCGGCCCTGCTCCGCTCAGCCGGCAAGCTATGAGGAAGCCGCCGATCGAGGCGCAGAAGCCTGAGAAGACATAAGTCATGAACACGGTGCGGCGCACACGGATGCCGGCATTGTGGGCAGAGCGCCGGGAGCCGCCAACCGCCAGCACATGCCAGCCGGGCCGCGAGCGCGTCAGCGCGATATGAGTGACGATGGCGAGGATAATGGCCAACCACACCGAGACCGACAGGCCCCAGAAGGTGCCGTCGCCGATGAAGTCGAGCACATCGGAGGTGGCTAGGGACAGCTGCACATCGGCGGCATAGGTGGTGACCAGGATGTCGAACAGCGCCCGCCCGAAAATGAAGGTCACCAGCGTGGTGAGGAAGGCGCGCAGCCTGAGGTATCCGACGAGATAGCCGTTGACGGCGCCGAAGACGAGGCCGGCGGCAAGCGAAGCGGCCAGCGCCAGCCAGATCGACTGTTCGAGGATGAAGAAGACATAGACGGCCGAAAAGCAGGACAGCGCAAAGATCGAGCCGACCGACAGGTCGATGCCGCCGCCAAGCATCACCACCGTCATGCCGGTGACGACCATCGAGAATTCACCGAGCTGGCGGGTCGATTCCTGCAGCGAGGTCAGTTTGAAGAAGCCCGGAATGATCGAACCGAACACGCCGAGTGTTGCCACCAGTGCCAGGAAGGGAATGGCATTGTCGGTCCAGCGCTTGGTCAGTATCTCGCCGACCAGATGGTCGGGCACGAGATTGTAGCGCCAGGCCTGGAGGCGTTCGCGAAAGGACATCAGGTCACTGCTATTGCGAGAGAAGAGAAAAAGGTGGCCGGGTAATCGCTCCGGAGCAATTCTCAACTTCGCCGCTGCCCCTCATCCGCCTGCCGGCACCTTCTCCCCGTGAAGAACGGGGAGAAGGGATAAGCTCCAGCGTCGACACCCCCTCTCCCCGTTTTCACGAAGAGAGGGTAAGGTGAGGGGCAGCGCCGAGGTTGGAGATTGTCCACGTACAACCCGGCCGCCATGTTGATATCAGGCGTAAACTCGCGACCTACTTCGCCGCAGCTTCCGCTTGCAGCGCCTTCAGGTCCCAGCAGCTGTCGGGCTTGAGGTCGGCCTTGGTCGTCGCCTTCTCCAGCGTGTAGATGTAGGTGTGCGACGTGCCGGCCGGCTGGCCGCTCTGCAGCAGGAACTTTATGATGGCGTTCATGTCCCCCGACTGCCGGGCAAGGTCGGTCATGACAACCGCGCCATAAGTGCCGTCCTGCAGCTTGTCGCAGTCGGCCGCCTTTTCGCCGCCTCCGGTGGTGACCAGGAAAACCTTGCCCTCGAGCTTGGCATCACGGATCGCGGCCGACGCGCCAGTAGCATCACCATCCCAGAAGTCGATGATCGAGCAGATGTCGGGGTTCTGCTGCAGCATCGTCGTCGTGACATTGCGCGAGGTGGTCGCATCCCAGTTGGAGTCGGGCTTGGCCACGACCTGAAACTCGGGATGCTTTTCCAGTACCTTCATGATGCCGGCGTACTGATAAAGGCTGGAGGAGTTCGCTTGATCGCCCTGCACAAGGCCGATCTTTTTGGACGAGTTCTCGCCGCAGCCCTTGATCGCGGCTTCCGCCTCGAGTTGGCCGAGCCGGTCCCAATCGCTGCCGACAAAGGCATCGGCCGGGAAATTGGCGGGATTGTCGACCAGGATCACGTAGGTGCCGGCTGCCTGCGCCTTCTTCATCAGCTTGGAGTAGGAATTGAGGTCGGGCGCGTGGATGATCAGCACGTCAGGCCTGGTGTCGGAGGAGATGGCATCGGTGATCGCCTGCGCGCCGGCATCGACGACCCAGTTCGGATCGCGCGTCTCGAACGTGCCGCCCCAGGCCTCGACTTCGGTCTTCAGATAGTGCGCCCAGCCCTGCGCCAGGTCGAAGCCCATCGCCAGCGGCACCAGCATGACGCGTTTGCTCTTGAGTGCCTGCGCATAGGCAGCGGGGCCCGGATCGTCGGCAGCGAAGCTCGGCGCCACGAACGCGGTGACCGCAAGCGCCGTCGCGGCGGCCATCAATGTTTTGATCAGTTTCATGTCACATCCTCTGGTTGGTCGTTGTTATTTACGGCCGGCCCCAACCGTCCGCTTTGGTTTAGTCTTCCTGTTTGAGCATGATCTTTTCCGAAAAGTTCCCACTTTTCGGGATCATGCTCTAGATGTCGCCCTGCTGCGCCGTCTGTTCGTCACGCGGATTGATGATGCCGTCGACGATGATGGCACCGAGCAGGATCGCCGCCTTGATCAGGTTTTGGTAGAGCAGCGGAATGTCGATGATGGTCATCGCATTGAGCAGGATGCCGATCAGCGCCGCTCCGACCAGCACGTTTCGCACCCCGCCTCGTCCGCCCGAAAGCCCGATGCCCCCGATCACCGCCACCAGCACGATGTCGTAGAGCAGCGTCGAGTTGACGACGCGGGTGTTGATCGAATGCAGGCTGGCCGCTGTCAGCAGGCCGGCGATCAGCGCCACGAAGGCGGAAAGCACATAGCGCAGCACCAGCATCGGCCGCACTGGAATACCGATGTTGCGCGCGGCGACCGGATTATCGCCGGCGAAATAGATGTAGCGGCCCCATTTGGTGTAGCGCAGGAACAGGAAGAACAGGAAAGCCAGTGCAGCGAAGACGAACACCTCGATGGGAATGTCGAGGAAGCGCAGGCCGCCAAGCAGTTCCACCCAATGGCCCTGCGGCACCGGAACCGCATCCTGCGTGATCAGTTGCGAGCGCACATAGCCGAAGACGAAGGAGCCGGTGGCAAGCGTCACGAAGATCGCCGGCACGTCGGCGTAAGCGACGAGAAAGCCGTTGAGCAGGCCGATGGCGAGCACGCCGGCCAGCACATAGGCGAAGGCGAGCCCGTCAGGCGTTCCTGAATTCATCAACTGCAGATACCAGGCGACCGACATCGCCATGATCGCCACCGCCGAGAGGTCGATGCCACGGCCAATGATGACGACCGCCATGCCCAATGCCAATATGCCCAGTACCGAGACCGAACGAACGATGGCAACGAGATTGTTCGGAGCGATGAAGCCCGGCAGGCCTATGGCCGCGGCAATGAACAGCATCACCGCTATGGCAAAGACAATACCTTCCTGGTTCAGGCTCTTGAAACTCGGCCGACCGATCGCGTTCATTGTCTGTCTTCACCCCGGCGGCAGCGCTGCCGCCCCTGGGAAGAAAGCTAATCGGCTCAACGTCGGTTCGTCAAATGAATCCGCGTTCAAAACACGGACTGCCGACGAGACTCGCGATGTGGACGCATTGATTGCTGATGCTGGCGCAATGCCTGGAAACTTCAGCACTTTTGGCAATTGTTTGCGCCATCCCTGCGTCTTGCGCAAGCACGACACCAAGGCGCAAGGCGAAGATGGAATTTAACCCTGCGGTGGATGGGAAAATTCGATTTCAGTTCCCGGCCATGTGGCCGGAAACCTCGGCGCCGGCGGTCCTCGGCAACACCAGGAAACGGAACGACGCCACCAGCCCGATGACGCCGATCACCAGGAAGGTGACTCGAAAATCGACGAGGTCCAGCGCCGGCTGGGCCCTGGTGATCTGCGACAGGTTGAGGATCGCCGCAGCTATCGCCACACCGAACAGCATTGCCACCTGCTGCAGCATCGAGGACAGCGTCGCCGCCGAGCTGCGCTGCGCCGCGGCGACATCGGCGAAGGCCAGCGTGTTCAGCGCCGTGAACTGCATGGAACGCGACAGGCCGGCGATCAGCATCAGCCCCACCACGAGCGCCTGCGGCGTCTGCGGCGAGATCGCCGCGCAGGCCATGATCGATGCGGACGCAATGACGCCGTTGACGACCATCACCGAACGAAAGCCGAAGTGGCGCAGCATCGGCGTCGTCACCGTCTTCATCCCGAGATTGCCGAGGAAATAGGCCAGGATCATCATGCCGGCATCGACCGGGCTCATGCCAAAGCCGACCTGGAACAAAAGCGGCAGCAGGAACGGCGTGGCGTTGATCGCGACGCGGAATATGGTGCCGGCCGCAAGCGTCGAGATGGCGAAGGTCAGCACCTTGAACGAGGACAGGTCGAGCAGCGGATGGGGCGCGCGCCGGAGATGCCGCACCGCCAACCAGCCGATGACGATCCCTGCCGCGACCAGCAGCACCGTCGGCAGCACGCCGTCGTCGGGATGCGCGATACGCTCGAGGCCGCAGAGAAGGCAAGCAAGTCCCGCCGATGTCAGGAAGAAACCCGGCCAGTCGAGTGGCTTGGGATCGGCTTCACGGTCACCGGGGATGAAGCGGGCGACCAGCGCCAGCCCGATCAGCCCAAGCGGGATGTTGATGAAGAAATTCCAGTGCCAGGAGAGATAGGTGGTGATGAAACCGCCAAGCACCGGACCAACGACAGGCGCGAACAGCGCCGGCCAAGTGATGAGCGCGGTTGCGTTGAGCAGTTCCGATTTTGACGCGTTGCGCAGCACCAGGATGCGGCCGACCGGCGTCATCAATGCGCTGCCCAGCCCTTGCGCGGCGCGCGCCGCGACGAACTCGGTGAGATTCTCGGAGAAGCCGCAGGCGAGCGAAGCCAGCGTGAACACTGCGATCGCCACCAGGAAGATGTTGCGCGCGCCGAACCGGTCGGCGAGCCAGCCCGACAGGGGCACGAACACCGCCATGGTCAGCATATAGATGGTGATGCCGATGCTCATCGCCACCGCCGGCACGCCGAAGGAGGCACCCATCTGCGGCAGCGACGTCGAGATGATCGTCGAATCCAAGAGCTGCATGAAGAAGGCAATGGCGACGATCAGCGCCACACGCCGCGAATTGCTGGCTGGGTCGGCTGAAGCTTCAATCTCGGGAATGGCAGTCATGACGGACCGCTTTGAACAGCATTTGACCGACGGCGTCCAGATCCGTGTCCATTCGCGCCGGCCGGAAAAGCCGCGACGGCTTTGCCGCCAGGCTCTCCACCGATCTCGGCAAGCCGGTCAAGGCTGTGGCCGACTGGCAAAGTTGCGTCGAGGGCGCCGACATCGTCGTCGAGGCCTCGCGGCTGCCGAAGCCGCAGCCGCTGCTGAAGACCGATTGGATCAAGCGTGGTGCGCTGGTCGTGCCCTATGGCACGATGAGCGCGGTCCGAAATACCTGTCGCCGGTCGGCGGCGCATCGGCCGGCTTCGTGCCGCTGCAGAAGACGGTAACATCGATCCTGGCCGCCATCCGCCACAAGGCCAATCCGGTGATGCTCGATTTCCTGCCCGTCTCCGAGGGCGTCGAGGACCATGCCACGCAGACGCCGCTGGCCGTTTCGAAATGCGCCGCCATGATTGCACTGTGGCGCCGGTTGATCGCCTTCGAACTGATGGCGGCCGCCCAGGCCGTCGATCTGCGCGACGGGCTGACGCTGGCGCCGCGCACAGCCGCTATCCATACGGCGATACGCGCGCTGGTGCCGGCGCTGAAGGAGGATCGGCCGCTCGGCATCGAAGCCGAAGCGCTGCATACAGCGCTTGCCAGCGACAGATGGCAGCCGACCTTAGCCCCGACCGACCTTGTCCAGGAACAGGCGTAGCTCGGCCGGGTCCATGTGCACCACATGCCTGTCCTCGGGATAGACGCCGCTGTTGACGTCGGCGACATATTCGGAGAATGCAGCCACCCGCTCCGCCTGCAACCGATCATATTCAGCGGCGAAGTTGCGATAGACCTTGGAGTGTCGTGGCATGTGGCCCCGATTCTGCCCGAGGATATCTTCGGCGAACAGATATTGCGCGTCGCAACCGGTGCCCGCGCCCATCGACAGCATGATCAGCGAGGTACGCTCGGAGATCGCCTTGGCGACCTCGACCGGCACCACTTCGATTTCGGCGCCGATGGCGCCGGCGGCCTCGAGCTGTTTCACCGCTTCGAACACCTGCATGGCGGTGTCGGCGGTCTTGCCGACCGCCTTGAAGCCGCCGGTCCATGTCGCGCGGGATGGAATGAGGCCGACATGGCCGATGACGGGGATGGCATCGTCCGTCATGCGTTTGATGGTGGCGTAGCCCGCGCTGCAATAGACCGCGTCGGCGCCGGCCTTGTAGAGCCGGAAAGCCCAACGCAGGAAATCATCCGATGTGCCGATTTCGTAGAAATTGTCTCCCGGCATGGTGAACAGGCTCGGTGCCGCATCGCGGTATTGCGCGTTGAGCACGAGTTCCGGCGGCACGGAGACGATATCGACCCCTGCCCGCTCGGCAGCTTCCGCCTCGTCCAGGGTCAGCACGCGCAGCATGGTCAGCTGACGCTTGCCTTTCATGGCGCGCAGGTCGGCGACGGTCGGTCTCTTTCGGCTCATTAAACGTTCCTCTTTTGCTTGCCGCGGTGCCGGATCGGTGTGCCGCTTCAGATCTCGATCATCACCTTGCCAGCTTCGATCTTCACCGGATAGGTCGCAAGATTGACGCAGACCGGCGCGCCCTTTGCCTGGCCGGTCTTATAGTTGAAGCGGCCATTGTGCTTGGGACATTCGATGATGTCGTCCATCACCAGCCCGTCGGCGAGATGTGCCTTCTCATGCGTGCAGAAACCGTCGGTGGCGAAGAACTCATTGTCCGGGGAGCGATAGATCGCGAAGGTTCGGCCACCGTGGTCGAAGCGGATGACATCCTCTTCCTCGACATCGTCCACCGCACACGCTTCAATCCAATCGACCATCTCTGTCTCCCGCAAGCATTCGCGATCCTTATTCAGCCGCCGCCGACATGTCGAACTCATGGAATTCGCCGCGATAGGGCCTGGCCGTCGGCGGCAGCTCGCGCTTGAGGTAGTAGTCCTCGTATTTCAGCTGCCTGAGCAGGACCGGCCAGACCTCGCGATAGGCATGCCACATCGACGGGTTCGGCACGGGCAGGTCGTGCTTGATCAGCTCATGCAGCCTGGGCAGCGCATGATAGGGCACCATCGGGAACATGTGGTGCTCCACATGATAGTTCATGTTCCAGTAGATGAACCGGCTGATCGGGTTCATGTAGACGGTGCGCGTGTTGAGCCGGTGGTCGACGACATTGTCGGCCAGCCCGATATGCTGCAGCAGGCCGGTGGTCACCATGTGCCAGGTGCCGTAGAGGCGCGGCAACCCAATCAGCACCACCGGTATCCATGACCTGAGGACGACCGCGACAGCGATCGTCGCAATGTACACGGCAACATGCCACCGCGCGGCCGTCACGGCCTTTGCCCATTCCATTTCCGGAACATAGCTCTTTTCCTCGTCGGACAGCTTGCCGAACGCCTGGCGCACGAGCGTCGGCAGCGAGTAGCGGAAATCGAGGATGCCGGTGAAGGCCAGCGCCGCCTTCAACAGGTCCGGCGGCCGCATGACGGCGATCTCGGCATCGCGGCCGACGATGATGGTGTCGGTGTGGTGGCGGGCATGGCTCCAGCGCCACTGCACTGGATTGCGCATCAGCATGAAGGAGGCGATGTGGTACACGACATCGTTCATCCAGCGCGTGCGGAAGGCCGTGCCATGGCCGCATTCGTGCCAGCGCGAGTCGCTAGACGAGCCGTAGAGCACGCCGTAGATGAATAGGAACGGCACCACCCACCATGAGCCCCAGAACCATATGATGCCGGCGGCCGAGGCCAGGATCGCAACAATCCAGATGATGGTGTCGCGGATCGCCGGCCCGTCGGAACGCTGCATCAGCTCCTTCATCACCTTGCGGGGGACATCGGTGTGGTACCATTCGGCGGAGGCCAGGCCGGTCTCGATCGCGGCTCTGGTGCTTTCACCGACCAGGCTGTAATCCCGCTTTTTTGCCATCGTCTTCACACGGGCCTCCAAACTTCTCGCACCGCTCGCAATCCGGTCCGCCGGCCGGAGGGCTTGCTTTGAATACATGTCGCGCTCATGCCGGGCCCGCCAGTCTCCGGAAATTGCCGGAAGGCCGAGGATAATCCTGTTCGGGCTGGCGGGCGATCGCCGCAATCCTGGCTTCGGCGCCGGCGATCGCTTCCCTGCCGTCCAGGACCCGGAACACGGCATCGTAGGCGCGGCCTTCGTCATGCTCCAGCCAGATCATCTCGCCGCGTTCGCGCGCGGCGAGATCGCCGAGCACATGATGCGTCGATGGCTCGATGCCCAGCGCATAGTGTCCGGCCTGGAAATTCTGCCATTGATAGGCGCAAGGCAGCTGGTCTTTCCGCGTCACCATTTCGAAGCCGAGGCCGAGCCGGTCGTTGACCACCGCCACTGGTACCTCGCCCTTTCCATCGGCGTCCATTTCATGCTGCCAGACCTGTTCGCTGAACCCCATTCGCGGTTCCGGCACGGTGCGGTAGCCGACCTTCTGCGCCTCATAGCGCTCGCCGGCATGGCCGGCCCACACCACGTCGCGGATTGGCGCGAGGTAGCGTGAGCCCTCGTCAAGCAGGGGATGACTGACATTCACATGGTAGAAATACATATGCGGCGTGCGATTGAAGCCATGGTTCACGACGCGGTCGGACAGCCGGATCTCGTTGCCGCCGACATCCGCCTCGATCCGCCGGATCAGATGCAGATCCTCGCCGAATACCGCCGATTGCTGGACGATGCCTTCGGCCCACAGCACGCAGCGGTCGCCGTCCCACGCCTCACCGTAGCCGGTCAGCCGCGCCGGGATGGTGCCGACACGGCCATGCAGCGAATGGATCACGGTCTTCTTGCCGGGATAGTTGTAGTTCTCGGCCGGCACCTCTTCCCGACCCAGTATATGGTCGAGGCCGCAGGTGACCAGCAAACCGGAAAAGGAGCGCGCCCAGGCCAGCCCCCCTTCCCCCTCATAGTCGTGAAGACCGGGGTTGCGAAAACCGCCCGGCGAGTGCCAGCCGATCGCCTGGCCCTTGAAGTCGCAATCGGCGATGTCGAGCGCGCGGTCGACGAGTGCGGTGAAGCGCAGGCCGGAGCCGGTGCGGAACTCCAGCATGCGGACACCGCGCTCCACCCCGTCGCCGAGCGTCATCAGCCGCACGCCGGCGAACTGCGACAGCATGCCGGAGCGTTCCGAGACCTGCCGGCGCGAGAGCGTCTTGCCGTAAAGCTCTACCATGCCGTCACTGCGCCCTCTTCATCAGAGCCGACAGGTCGGCGCCGGTGATGATGCTTTCCACGGTCAGCAGATCGGTATCGGCGACCGTCTGCTCGGCAACGATCTCGCCGCGGCGCATGACGATGATGCGGTCGGCAACCTCGAACACGTGATGGATGTTGTGGGTGATGAGCAGCACCGAATGGCCGGCCTGACGCATCTCCTTGACGAAGCGCAGCACGCCATGGGTTTCCTCGACGCCGAGATTGTTGGTCGGCTCGTCGAGGATGATCACCTTGGCGGCGAACTGCATGGCCCGCGAAATGGCGATCGACTGGCGCTCGCCGCCCGACAGCGTTGAGACCAGCGCGTCGGCGTCGAGTTTCTTCGAGATGCCGACGCGCTTCAGCAGGGAGGAGGCAGCATCGCGCAGCTTGGCGAGATCGAGCGGCGCAAACACGCCCAACCATTTGAAATTGACCGGTTCGCGGCCGAGGAAGAGGTTGCGCGCGATACTGAGATCCGGCGCCAGCGACGTATCCTGGTGGATGGTCTCGATGCCGAGATCCATCGCGTCGCGCGTCGAGCGGATCGAAACCTTCTGCCCGCGCACATAGATGTCACCGCGATCGACCGGGAAGACGCCGGAGATCGCCTTGATCAGCGTCGATTTGCCGGCGCCATTGTCGCCGAGCAGGGCCACTATCTCGCCTTCTCTCAGCGTCAGCGAGGCATTCTTCAGCGCGCGCACGCTGCCGAAGGATTTTTGCAGGTTCTGCAGCCGAAGCACTTCTTGCATCATAGTCAGCTCCTTGCCGCGTTTTTCTGCAGCAAAGCATGCAGGATGAGCATGGCGAGGATGATCACGCCGACGAAGATGTTGTAGGCGAGGCCGGGCACGCCGACGAGCACGATGCCGTTACGGATGGCGCGCAGCATCAGCGCGCCGACGATGGTGCCCAGGATGGTGCCGCGTCCGCCGGTCAGCGCCGTGCCGCCAACCACCACCATGGCGATCACTTCGAGCTCATAGCCTGTGCCGGCCACCGGCGAAGCGGCCGAAATACGAAAGGCGCTGATCATGCCGGCAAGCCCGGCCAGCACCGAGGTGGCGATGAACAGCCATATCTTGACGGCGTCCGCCGGCACGCCGCGGGCCACTGCCGCGTTGCGGTTGGAACCGATGGCGCTGATCCAGTTGCCGAGCTTGGCATAGCGCAGGACGTAGATTGCCAGCAACGACAGGCCGACGAACCACCACAGCGAGGTGTAGAAGCGGAACGAGCCGATATTGAAGCTGCCGGCAAGCAGCGTCACGAAGAAGCCAGGCTGGTCCCACGACTTCAGCGGGAAACCCTGCGTGATGTAGAGGGCCGCGCCGCGCACGATCAGCAGCATGGACAGGGTCACCAGGAATGACGAGATGCCGATCTTGGTGACGATCACCCCATTGATCGCCCCAATCGCGATGCACAGTAAAAGTCCAGCCAGAAGGGCGACGCCGATATCCACCCCGCCGTTCTGCACCAGAAGCATCACGACCACTGGCGCCAGGCCGAATACGGCACCGACCGACAGGTCGAACTCGCCGGCCGTCAGAAGCAGCGTCATGCCGAGCGCGATGATGCCGAGCTCGGGCAGGAACGCCATCATGTTGGAGATGTTGAGCGGCGACAGGAAATTGCCGTCCGCGATCGCGAATACCACGAGAAGGACGACGAGGATGATGAACGAGGAAAATTGCGGCGAGCGCATCAGCCTCGACCTGCTCCTGGCGCTTGCTGCGCCCTCTTCCGCGGTGACTGCCATGACGTTCTGAACCATGCTGTTTGCAGGCGCCCGCCGCCGGCGCGGCGGGCGTCCATTTTCACTTCTTGTCGTAGAGTTTGAGGATCGGCTCGACGCTCGACGCGTCGTAGAGACCGAAAGTGTGGATGTCGTAGCCGATTGGCTCGCCCGAGGCGGCAAGCCCGAGCAGTGCTACCGGCATGAAGCCCTGCGCCGATGGGTACTGCCAGGCCGCAGCGTTGACGAAACCGTCCTGGACGGCTTGCGCCGTCTCCTTCGAATTGCCCCAGCCGACGACCGGGATTTTGCCTGCCGGCACGCCGGCGCCGTCGAAGACCCGCTTGACGCTGGCCGCCACGGAATCGCCGAGCGCGATGATCGCCGGCGGATTGTTGGCAACCATATAGTCGGTCATCTTGGCGATGATGCCGGCCGGATCGGTGCCGCAATCGACCACGTCATATTTGATGCCGAGCGGATCGAAGACGCTGGCGATGCCTTCGGTCTCGAGCTGCTGGTAGCTTGCGCCGGGGACTTCGACCGGCAGAAAGACCTTGTCACCCTGCTTCACCATTTTGTGGTCGACAAGATACTTTGCCCAGATCGTGCCGGCCTCCTTCAGGTCGGCGCCGACATAGGCCTGCCGCCCCGTCGCCGGATCGTCGGTGTTGAAGAACACGATCGGGATGCCGGCGGCCTTCGCCGCCTTGACCTCCTCGGTCCACAGGCCAGGCTGCGCCGAGGTGGTGGCGATGCCATCGGGCTTGGCGGCAAGCGCGGAATTGAAGGCTTCCTTCTGCGCCGCCATGTCGCCGCCGCTGAAGGAGATCTTGCAGGTCACCTTGAGCTGGTCGCAGGCCTTTGTGGCGCCGGCGTTCCAGTCGATCCAGAACGCATCCGACGGGCCGCCATGCGACAGTAGATAAAAGGTCTTCTGGCCGTCCTGTGCCTGCGCGGCCGACCCGAACGCGATGCCGGCAAGCACAGTCGCGGCGGCCGCCAATTTCAATGCAAATTTCAACATTGCTTTCCTCCTTGTTTGGAGCCGTGCCGCCATGCACAGGCGGCGCGGCCGGCCGTCACAGGCCGTTGGCGCGGAACTTCCCGTCGAGGAATGTCTTGGCGCGCGGCACGTCGTCTTCCGACAGGTGCTCGATGATGACCGGAATGTTCGGGTGCTTCTCGGCAAGCCGCTGAAGATAAAGGTCGTAGTTGAGCGAGCCGAGGCCGGGCGCCGGCAGTTCGATCTCGCCGACGCCGCGGAAGGTGTGGCTTTCCATGGCATCCTCATCGCCGATGTCGGCGTGCTTTTCCGACTTGTCGCTGCCCGAGCGCTTGACGTCCTTGGCATGCGCTATCTTGATTTTGTCCGTCAACGTGTCGAACACCTGGTTCAGGATCTGGTCCATCCTGTCGATGTTGTGCGTCTCGAAGTAGTTGGTCGGGTCCATCAAGAGGCCCAGGCCGGGATGGTCGACCTGCGCGAACATCTTGACCGTTTCCTCGACCGAGCCGACGACGTTGTTGACATAGGTTTCGAGCAGGAAGACCGCGCCATGGTCATAGGCGGTTTGCGCAAGATCAGCGATCACCTTGCGGCATTCCTCGAACCCCTCCTCGGTCTTGTTCTTGGGGTGGTGCACCCAGTCGGATTCGGTGTTGTAGGTGCCGGTTTCCGAGATCACGTAGGGCGAGCCGAAATGGCGGGCGTTGCGGATGATTTCCTTGAGGTAGCCGACGCGCTTGTCGCGCTCTGCCTTGTCGGGATGGATGATGTTGGTGTAGCCCGACACGCAGCAGACCGGCAGGTTGTGGTCGCGGAAGACATCGCGCACGGTCTTGGCCTTGTCTTTGGTGATCTGCCCGGCCGACAGGTCGATATCCCTGAAATGCAGATCGAGCTGCACCGTGTTGAAACCGAGCCCGCGGATCTTCTTCGCCGTCTCTTCGAGGCCGTACGGGAAATAGCCCGTGAAAATACCTGCCTGCATCATGGTGTGAATTCCTCCCTGTAAGCGATTCAGTTACCAGTGATTTCAATTGATCGGGTTTGTCGAGATTTCGGAAAGCTTGACCGTGCGGCCCGAAGCGATCGAGCGGTAACCCGCCTCTACCAGCGCCATGGTCTTGACGTTGTCGGCGACGGAAAGCGCCGGTGGCGTGCCTGTCTTCACCGCGTGCTGGAGTTGTTCCATCACGCCGATGAAAGCATGCGGGAACCACATCGTGTCCCAGCTTGGGCTCACCCACTCGCCATCCGTCGTCTCGGCCGAGGCATAGGTGAGCGTGGAGGCCGCACCGGTCGGCCAGCCGATCGTGCCCTTGGCGACGCCCTTGGTGCCGTCGACGCGCCAGTTGATGTGCTGGTCGTCCTTGTAGCCTTCCTGGCGTGGGCCGGACCAGACATCCTCGAGCGACACGGCAAGCACGCCGGACGGGAAGCGCAGCGTCGAGACGGTGATGCCGTCGGTGTGTTCGAAAGTCGTGCGCGGATCCTTGCGCGTCAGCGTGGTGATCTCATCGGGATCGCCGAACAGGAAACGCAGCACGTCGAGATGATGCACGCTCATATTGGCAAGCGTCAGCCGGTCGTACTCCTCGAGGAAGCCTTGCCAGTGCGGGATCGCATGCATGTCGATCTGCGCGAAGACGACGTCGCCGAGCGCGCCGCTGTCGATGATCTGCTTCAGCACGCGCATCGACTGGTCGTAGCGCATGTTCTGGTTGACCGAGAGGATCTTGCCAGCCTTCGCCGCCTCGTCGCGCAGCTTCACCGCTTCCTCGACCGACAGCGCCAGCGGCTTCTGCGCCAGGATCGCCTTGATGTGCTTCTGCTCCAGCGCGTGGCGGATCAGCGCCGGCTGCTGGTCCGGTGGGAAAGCCAGGTCGATGATCTCGACTTGCGGATCCTCGATCAGTCGTTCCGGCGTGTCGTGGACGGTCGGAATGCCCCAGCGCGTGGCGACCTTCTGCGCATTCGCCCTTGTGCGCGAAGCGATCGCCACGACAGGAAAGCCTGCTTCCTTATAGGCCGCGAGATGGCATTCGGCCATGATCATGCCGGCGCCGACGCAGCCGATCTTGAATTCCCTGGTGCGAACCTTCACGTCCGGCTCGAAGCCTTTGCCTGCCATCTCTTCCTCCCAGAATCTGTCTTCGCGGCCGTCGTCATCTCGCCAACGCGCTTCCAGATGCTAGCAACCGGAGCCGCGGCATGCGGATCGGATCAGGCATTGGAATTCCTCCCTCAGGGCCAATGTTTCCTCCACAGCCATGAGGGACATTGACGGCAGTACGGGAAGACTGTCAACATCATAAATAATCAAAACACCTCATAACATCGCAACGAGGCAGGGAAATGCATCATACGGAGATCCATCTAGTGCTCATGATGCCTCGATTTGATGGGAAATCTATTTTCCCATGCCGACGCGATCCTGCCGGGCGATCTGATTTAGCCTGGCTGCTTGCGCATCGGCCAAGGCCGGATACATCATTTCCCATCAGAATCGCGGATGGCGAAGAGCAGTCGCCACCCGGCCGGCGGTCGGCATTGCGTGATCCTGATGCATTGAGGAGATGAAAGACGGTGCGTTCCACCCTGACTGACATAGCCCGGGAAGCCGGCGTTTCCGCCGCCACCGTCGACCGTGTTCTCAACAACCGTCCGGGTGTGCGGGCGCGCACGCGCGAAATCGTGCTCGAAATGGCGCGGCGTCTTGGCTACATCGCCGAAGGCGCGAACGGGGCGCCTCTCAAGCCCTTGCCCGGCGATGTCATCCGGCTCGACTTCGCGCTGCCGGCCGGCACCAATTCCTTCATCAAGATGCTGCATCGCCACATCGAAGCCCAAGCCTTGGCGCGGCCGGATCTCGATGTCCACATCGCCACCATAGAGGGCTTCAATCCCGACCGGCTCGCACGCCTTTTGCAGGATCTGCGCGGCCAGACTCAGGGCGTCGGCGTCATCGCGCTCGACCATCCGACGGTGCGCGAGGCGATCCGCTCGCTGTCGGCCAACGACGTCAAGGTGGTGACCATCGCCTCCGACATCCTGCATGTGCCAAGGGTCGCGTATATCGGCATCGACAACCGCGCCGCCGGGCGCCTGGCCGGCTATCTGCTCAACCGTTTCATGGGGTCGGAACGTCCTGGCAAGGTGGCGCTGTTCGCCGGCTCGCTCTCCTATCGCGGCCATGAGGAACGCGAGATGGGATTCCGGCACATATTGGCCGAGGAATCGCCCAATCTGGAGATTGTCGAAATGCGCGAGATGCTTGACGACCGCGAAAAGGCCTATTCGGAGGCATCAGCCCTTCTGGAGCGGCACCCCGACCTGGCCGCGATCTACAATGTCGGCGCGGGCAACACCGGCATTGCCCGCGCGCTCAAGGAGCGCGGCCGTGCGATATCGATGGTTTTCCTCGGCCATGAGGTAACCGAAGGCACCAAGGAGCTTCTGCTCGACGGCACGCTCGACGCGGTCATCGACCAGAACCCGCGCGTCGAAGCGCGCGAAGCGCTCAACACCTTGACCCATGCGGTCCGGAGACTGCCTTACGAATTGCACCAGCCGAGGCTCCAGGTGATCTTCAAGGAGAACATCCCGGAAATCTGATACTCTCTGAAATGGAGCGGCGCCGGAACCCCTGCCCGTTCAGCACGCCCGCTACTGGACGGCCGCGACTTCCGCGCCGGCCGCGTCGACAAAGCTCTTGTCGATCCATTTGCCGTAGTCGATCGAGCCCTTCAAAAGCCCGGCACCGGCCATGAATTTCTCTTCGCCCTTGAGCGCCTCGATCGCATCGTCGGTCAGCCTCGGATCCTGGTGAAAGACGCCGTCCGCATAGGTCTTGCGTACCGATTTCTCCGACGACTTGGTCGCCTCGACGAATGTCTTGATCGTCTCGTCGGGATGGGCATCGGCCCAGCGCGAAATCTCGATGTCGACCTTCAGCAGCCGCTTGACCAGGTCGGGATATTTCGCCGCGAAGGCGCCGTTGATCGAAATGACGTTCGGCACGTTCCATTCCGGATGGGTGCTGGTGTCGAAGAGCACCCGTGCCTCGCCGGTGTCGACCAGCTTGGCCGCGGTCGAATCCGTTTCGACGAGGGCGTCGATGTCGCCGCGCAGCAGTGCCGGGCCGGATGCCTCGAAAGGCAGGTTCAATCCCTCGACATCACCGGTCGTCAGGCCGACGCTGTTCAGCGCCTTGCTGAAATTCGAGTGCCGCACCGTACCGGTGAGATAGGCGACCTTCTTGCCTTTGAGGTCCTGCAGCGTCTTCAGTGGAGAGTCGGATTTGACCACGATATACGAGCCGCCCGACCGCACATAGCTCGACAGGCCAATCAGCTTGACATCGGCGCCGGAGGCGGCGACGCGCAACGCGGGATTGTTGCCGGTATAGGTGAATTCGATGGCGCCTGTCGCAAGCGCCGTCGTCGCCTCGGAGCCGCCATTGAAGGTGACAAGTTCGACCTTGATGCCGTCCTTGGCGAACTCCTTTTCCCACCAGCCGTCCTTCTGTGCGAGGACGAATTTGAGGTGCCCCGGCGCGGTGCTGCCGATGCGGATGAATTCGGGCTTGTCCTGCGCGAAGGCGGGCATGCCGCCAAGGCCGATGACGACGGCAATGGCGCCCTTCAGGAACAGCCGGCGAAATCCGTCGAATGCAATGTTGGACATGAGGAAAATCCTTGCTGATTGGAATGAGTGAACGGCTCAGATGAGCGAGGACTCGGACTGGCCTTTCCAGGCGGTCGCCCAGCGCTCGAACCAGACGAGCAAATAGTTGACGGTGAGCCCGATGACGGTCAGCGTCAGGATGCCGGCATACATGTCCGCCGTTTCCATCATCAACTGCGAGTTCTGAATAAGGAAACCGAGGCCGGATTTGGCCGCCAGCATCTCGGCGCCGATCACCGCGAACAGCGACGACTTCACCGCCAGCCTTGCGCCGGCGACAACAGAGGGGATGCTGGCCGGCAGGATAACCTTCCGGAACAGGTCGAAGTCGGACGTACCCATCGAGCGCGCCGCCTTGATCAGCAGCGGATCGACCGACTTGACGCCGCTGATCGTGTTGACCAGCAGAAAGAAGACCGAGGAGTAGAAGGTGATCGCCACCTTCGATTCCTCGCCGATGCCGAGCAAAAGGATGAACACCGGAAGCAGCGCGAATTGCGAGGTGTTGCGCAGCGTCTGCACAAGCAGGTCAGAGACCTTCTCGAACAGCGAGTAGCGCCCCATCAGCAGGCCGAGCGGAATGGCCACCACCACGCCGAGAGCGAAGCCGATCGCAGCGCGCTGCAGGCTGATGCCGATATGTTTGACCAGAACGCCCGAGGCGAGCAGGTTCCACCAAGCGACCAGCACCTCGCTCAGCGGCGGAAAGAAGATGCGGTTCAGCCAGCCGAGCCGTGGCGCGATTTCCCACACGAGAAAGAACAGGCCGAGCAGCGGCAAGCCGTAAAGGAAAGTCCCGTGGCTCGTCCCTTTGCGCCGGACCTTGGCACTGTGGGCGGTGATGGCCGGGACTCTTGCGGCGGCCGCCGTCTCGCCGGCGCCGGCAAACAGATGAAGAGCGCCGTCAGGCCCGAACTTTTCGGTAAGATAAGCCATGGCTCTACCTCCTCAATGACTGAAGGCTGGCGACAGCGTCCAGTCCTTTTGCGCCTTGTTGACCTCATCGCGCAGCGCGTCCCAGACGCGGCCGCGATATCCGTTGAATCCGGCGCTGGCGCGGATGTCCCCGTCGCGCGGCCGTGGCAGGTCGATGTCTATGATCTCCTTCACCGCGCCCGGCCGCGCCGTCATCACCACCACGCGGTCAGCGAGGAAGATTGCCTCGTCGATCGAATGGGTAACGAAGATCACTGTTGTCTTGATCTTGCCCCAGATCCGCAGCAACTCGCCCTGCAGGAGCTCGCGCGTCTGCTGGTCGAGTGCGGCGAAGGGTTCATCCATCAAAAGCACTTCCGGGTTGCTCGCCAAGGCGCGGGCGATCGCCACGCGCTGCTGCATGCCCCCGGAGAGCTGGTTGGGGAAACGGTCCTCGAAACCGGCAAGACCGAACAACGACAACAAATGGCGCGCCGTCACCGTGCGCTCGGCCTTGGCGACGCCACGCACCTCCAGCGCGTATTCGATGTTGGCCAGCGCCGTGCGCCAGGGAAACAGCGCATATTGTTGGAAGACATAGCCGGTCTTGGGATCCGGCCTGGTGATGCGCCGGCCGTCGAGCTGGACATCGCCGCCGCTCGCCTGCGTCAGCCCGCCGATGATGTCGAGCAGCACAGATTTGCCCGAGCCGCTCGGGCCGACCAAAGTGATGAACTCGCCTTTGCGGATCGAAAGATCGACGCCGTCGAGCACGGTGACGCGGTCGGTCTCCTCGCCGTCGACGGTGACGAACTGCCCCGGCTTGAGCAGAAAGGTCTTCTTGATATCGCTGACGACGATGCGGTCCATGTCCTGTCGCTTCCTATTGCGCCACGCGGATGCGGTGCGTCGGGTCGAATTCAGAGCCGCCGGCCTTGCCGCGCTTCCAGCCGAGCGCGCGGGCGTAGCCGCCGAACAGTTGACGTGCCTCGACCTGCGCTTCCGTGATGCCGGTCGGCCCCTCGGCGAACTCGGCCACGTAAAGCGCGTCGGTCGGGCAGTAGATTTCACAGAGAAAGCAGGTCTGGCAGTCGTCCTGACGGGCGATCACAGGCGCGCCGTCCTTGGTAGCGTCGAACACATTGGTCGGGCACACCTTGACGCAGATGTCGCATTCGACGCAGCGCGCGGCCGAGACGATCTCGATCATGACGCCAGCTCCGCCAGGCGCTCCGGCGCCCCGGCAATGCGGAAGTCGTCGACGCCGGTGATGACCAGCCGATGCGCGAGGGCCGGGTTCTTGCCCTGCAGATCGGTGCGCCGATGCATGCCGCGGCTTTCTGTCCGATGCAGCGCGGCCGCCACCGACCAGCGCCCCGCGGCGGCGATCGACGCCGCCTCGCGCGCGCGGACCCGGTCCACCCCTTCGCCCCGCAGATGGTCGCGCACGTCGCGCCAGACACTCTCCAGCCGCCCCCGGCTTTTCTCCAAGCTCTCGCCGTTGCGGAAGAAATTTTTGTCGAGCGGCGTCACCTCGTTGCGCACCGCCTCGATGACCTCGCCTGCAGCGATGTCGGCACGCGGCGAGGCCGCCGGGCGCAGGCCGGCCTGACCGAGTGGTTCGACGGTGTCGCGGAACGCCCTGCCGCCGCGACGCTTCGAATGGATCGAGGCGCCCTTGCCCGCCCACCAGCCGCTGGCCAGCGCCCAGGAGGAATTGACGGCGCCGCCGCCCGATACCGCTCCGGTCATGATCTCGCGGCTGGCGGCGTCGCCTGCGACATAGAGGCCGGGCACGCCGGTGGCGCAGTCGTCGGAGACGATGTCGATGCCGCCGGTACCGCGTACCGTGCCTTCGGCGCGCAGGGTGATGCGGAACAGCTCGGTGAATGGATCGACACCGGCGCGGTCATAAGGCACGAAGCAGTTCGGCTGCCCTTGGCGCAACCAGCCTTGCAGCGCCGGCTCCGCCTGATCGAGCCGCGCATAGACCGGTCCCCCGATCAATGCGCGCGCCACCTCGTCCTCGCGGTCGCCGATGCCGTTGCGCAGCGGCTCACCGGCAGGGCCCAGGATCGGCGATCCATCCTCGCGATGGAATGAGGCCCAGCGGAACGGCAGCCCCTTGTTCAGCGAAGACCCAAAGGGCGCCAACGTGTATTTGCCGGTAAACTCCATGCCCGACAGGCTGGCACCGGCCTCCGCCGCCATCAGATAGCCGTCGCCGGTCAGTCCAGTCCCGCCGAGGATGCGCTCACGGAAAGCGCAGCCGCCGGTCGCCAGCACCACTGCGTTGGCGTCGACGCGCCAGTCCTGGCCGGCCTGCCGGCCGATACCGGCCGCGCCTACGACGGCATCGCCATCCGACAGGAGTTCCAGCGCCGGATGATGGTCGAGCACGGTAACGCCAGCCAGAAGCACACGGCGGCGCATGAAGCGCATGTAGTCGGGCCCGCGCAGATTGGCGATGTAGAGCCGGCCGTCATCCTCGCTCGGGAACGGATAGCCCCACTCGGAAAGCCTGAGCAGGTTGCGATAGGCCGTGTCGACGCAGCGCAGCATCCAGCGCTGGTCCGCAAGCTCGCCGGTGCGCTGCCAGCGTCGCTCGACCACCGCATGCCTGTTGTCGCCCGGCGGTACGCACCAGGTACCCGTATTGGACGGCGCGGTGGCGCCGCTGGTGCCGAGATAGCCCTTGTCGGCCAGCACCACCTGCGCGCCGCTTTCGGCAGCGGCGACCGCCGCCCAGGCTGCGGACGGGCCTCCGCCCAGCACGAGCACGTCGGTCTGGAGTTGCAGCCTGTCGGACGCGGATCTTTGAGGCATGGACATGGATGCTCTGCGAAGGAGTGCGAGGCGCTAAGCAGCGCGCGCAGCGCCCGAGAACCACGCCGGCTCATTGCCGGCGCTCCATTTGATGTTGCAGCCGATCGACGGCACCTGGTCGGCGGCGGGCCTGCCGCCCTCCAGCACCGCGTCGACCGCCGCGCGCAGGTCGTTACCCGTCACCGCCTTGCCATTGCCCGGCCGCGCATCGTCGAACTGGCCATGATAGGCAAGCCGCCGGCCGGCGCCGAACAGGAAGAAGTCGGGTGTACAGGCCGCGCCATAGGCTTTCGCCGTCTGCTGCGAGGCATCCTTGAGATAGGGGAAGGAATAGCCGAATTTCTCCACTTCCTCGCCGATGCGGGCCAGCGTCTCTTCGGGATGCGCCTCATGGTCGTTGGCATTGATGGCCACCACTTGCAGCCCCTTGCCCGCATATTCCCTGGCGAAAGCGGCAAGCTGCTCGCGGATCAGCACGACGAAAGGGCAGCGGTTGGAGATAAAGGCGACGAGCAAGGCGGGCTTTGCATCGAAATCGCCGAGCCGGTGCAGCACGCCTTGTGCGTCGGGCAGCAGGAAATCGGCCGCTTTGGTGCCAAGCTCGATCGAGTTGGATTCTGTCTTCGGCATCAATGCGCTCCCTTCTTGCTGCCGCTCAGACGGACCATGCCGTGCAGCGCCGGACGAAGTTAGTCTATGAATTTAGTAGAATTATAGGCTAGACAACCCGCCTCCGGTCAACCGCGCCGCTTGGAATATCGTGCCAATGTTTCGGGCCGGGCGAAAAGTTTGTTCGAACGGAAGGCCGTTTTGAAAGAAATGAGATTTGGCGGGGAGCGAAGCCGCAACTGCCTTCGTCGTCCGCGTCGAGCTTGGTCAGGAAACGGTTTCCTTGCGGACAATTGCCCTGTCATCCCCGCCGACATCGATCGCGATCCGCTCGCCGGAAACAATGCCGTTAATGTCGCAGACCACCAGCGGCATGCTGATCCCGTAGAGAAATTCCGCGACGATGGCGCCCACTGCCAGGATCGGGTCAGGCCGTTCCAGGAGGATGCCGGCCGGAGCCGTGCCCCTGCGGATTGCCTCGGCCAGCACCGAGGATGAGGACGAGGAGCCGCGCCCGCTCGGCATGATCAGGATTTTCCCGGCGACGTTCTGGCCGAGGCCAGGATGCGAGTGATCCGTTATGTCGCCTGTCGTGGCATCAACGCCGCCCCAGAAGCTCAGCGGTTGCGAGAATACCAACGCCCGGCCCTCGGCACTCCCGGCCAGTTGGAAGGTGCCGGATCGCTGGACGACGCCCGGTTCCACCGGCGCGGTCATGACGCGCCCCGCATGACATGCCCCACCGCGGCGGAGCGGATGCAATCCGCCATATCCGCGAACGCAACCGTCACGCCGATATTGCCCGGAGCGTAATGCGCCCATTTGCCGGAATTGGTCATCACCACGCCGTCGAGCCGTTCCAGAATCGCAGTGACATAGGTGCAGGTGTCGGCGACGGGGATCAGGCCGAACGCCTGTGTGCCATCAAGCGCGCCCTCCTCCTGCAATCGCGTCAGCGTCGCGCGACCGGTGTTGACATAGATCGGGATGCCCCTGCCCGGCGCGATGGCACGCAGCAAGGGCAGCAGGCGCATCCATTCCGCATGCGAGAAATGCGGAGTGCCCAGCGACACGGCCGCCAGCGGCGCCCCGTCGGGTACGCGCGACAGCTTGGCCAGTGCATGATCGATATCGGCGCGCGTGATGCGGATCGTCTCTTCCGGCGCTTGACCATGGAACGCCTCGTCGAGCGTTCCCGCTTCGGGCGTGATGCCGACCGCATGGAACAGCGCCACGGCGCCGGTAGTCGCTGCTGCCGCGCCCAGCGCCTTCAGCTGGTCCTCGTCGCGCGGCCGTGGCAGACCTGTGACAACCGGAACGCGATCGCCGCTGGGTTGCCCGATGATCAGTCCGACGCCGACGAACAGGGCGTCGCTCGGCTCTGGCTCAGCAAAGTCCAGCTCGAACAGGATGCGGCCGCGCCGGTTCTCGCTCAGATGCAGGCCCCAGGCCGGCGCGCGGCCCGTCATGGCGCAGCACAGGTCGATGAAATCGCCATAGCGGTTGGTGCGCGCGCCGATCACCGAATTTGCAAACACGATGGCGTTGGATTCGCCCCAGGCGATCTGCTGCCCGAAATCTGGCCGGAACCGCGTCTGGTAGGGCGCGCAGGTGAAGGTCGCCTGGCAGCCGAGCTCGATATGCGCCTTCATCAGCCGCCGCGCCGGCGCTTCCTCCGCCGCGGGCATCTTCACCATGCCGGGATGGATGAGATCGAATGAGCCGACATTGAGCGTCGTCGGCACCTGCACGCGGCCGCCGCCCTCGACCAGCCGTTCGACGAAATCGAGCCCTGCCGTGCCATGGTAGAGGCAGCCATCGATATGGGCGCCGGCAATGTCGAGGAGGCTGTCCGCTCCGACGGCTTTGGAAAAGGCGACGAGGATCTTCATGGCCGCGGCCGCCGACGGCCCTTGCTCGCCGTCGAGCATGGATTGGTCCTCGGCAGTCAATTCCAACGTCATTGCCGCTCTGGCCCCTACTCGATCTTATGGCGCGAAGGAACGCCAGCAGTTCAGTGAACTACCCCGCAGGGATCAACACCGTGCTCTGCGGGGACCAGCGTAGTACGACATGCTGACCTTCCGCCAGCCTGTCAGCGCCGGTGTTCTGGACGATGACCTTCAGCGTCTGGCCGGCACGCTCGACAAAGTAGGTGCTGTTGTTGCCGGCGAAGATGCGTTTGCAAACCTGGCCCTTCAGTATGTTGGCATCGCCGCCCGAAGTTCCGGCATCCAGGGCAATCCGAATACGCTCCGGACGCACGGCGCAGCTTGCCTTTGCGCCGGCGGCAAGCCTGGCGCCGGCCCCGGCGGCGATCGTCGTGCCGTCCGCCAAGCGGATGCCGTTGCCGGTGGTATCGCCGCGAAAGATGTTGGCATCCCCGAGGAAGATGGCGGCGAATTCGCTTTTCGGCCTGTCGTAGATCTCCTCCGGCGGCCCTTCCTGCACCAGCCGGCCATCGCGCAAGATACCGATGCGGTCGCTCATCGTCAGCGCCTCTTCCTGGTCGTGGGTGACGAAAATGGTTGTGATGCCGATCTCGCGCTGGATGCGCTTGAGCTCGATTTGCATGTCGACGCGCAGCGCCTTGTCGAGCGCGCCGAGCGGCTCGTCGAGCAAAAGCACGCGTGGCTTGGTGACGATGGCGCGCGCCAGCGCGACCCGCTGGCGCTGGCCGCCGGAGAGCTGATGCGGCTTGCGACCGCCGAGCGAGCCGAGCTGAACGAGGTCGAGCGCGCGTTGCACCTCGGTGGCAATCACCGCCTTGGCCTCGCCGCGCACCGACAGGCCGAAGGCGACATTGTCGGCGACGCTCATATTGGGGAACAGCGCGTAGTTCTGGAACACCATGCCGATGCGCCGCTTCTCGACCGGTACCCGCTCGACGCTCTCGCCGCCGATGGCGATGCGGCCGCTGTCGGGAAAATCGAAGCCGGCGATTTGCCTGAGCAGCGTGGTCTTGCCGCTGCCTGATGGCCCAAGCAGCGCGTAGAAGCCGCCATCGACGAAATCGATCGAGACGTCGTCCAACGCCTTGTGCGCGCCGAAGCTGCGCGAGACGTTTGATACCTGAACGCCCGCCATTATTTCTCTCCGCCGAATTTGAAGAAGCGCGCTGTGAGCAGCATCAGCGCCATCGACACCACGATTATGATGGTGGAGACCGCGTTGATCTCGGGCGTGAAACCCTTGCGGATCGCGGCGTAGATCTCGACCGGCAGCGTCGTCTGCCCCGGCGTCGCCAGGAAGTAGGACACCACGAACTGGTCGAACGACACGGCGAACGCAAACAAGCCGCCCGCGATCACACCCGGCATGATCCACGGCAGCGTAACCCGGTTCGTTACCTGCCACTGATTGGCCCCCAGCGAGCGCGCCGCCTCTTCCAGCTCCGGTGCGAAAGTTTGCAGCCGGGTCGAGACGACGACGATGACATAGGGCAATGCCAGCGCGACATGGCCGAGCAGGATGGCGAACAGGCCGCGTCCAATGCCGATGCCGAAGAAGAAGATCAGCATCGCCGTGCCGGTGATCAGCCAGGGAATGGCGATCGGTGGGAACAACAGCGCCTGCAGGAATTTCTTGCCGCGGAATTCATTGCGGTAGAGCGCCAGGGACGCGGCCGAGCCGAGCACGGTCGAGATGACCGTGGTGATGACGGCGATCTCGATGCTGTTCCAGGTGGCGGCGATGAGCTGGTCGTTCTGCCACAGCGAGGCGTACCATTCCGTCGTCCACTCGAACGGCAGCTGGTAGAATGGCGAGACGTTGAACGACATCAGCGCCATGATAATGATGGGCAAATACAGGAAGGCGAGCAGCACCGCGATATAGAGGCGGCCGAGCCACTCCAGGATACGCGTCGTCGCCATCACGCCACCCTCCGCAGCACCGGTGCGGCCAGCGCCAGAATGATCAGCACGACGGCCAGCAGAATGAAGGAGAGTGCGGCCCCCAGCGGCCAGTTGAATACGGCGACGAACTGGTCCTCGATCACCGTGCCGTAAAAGGTACCGCTGCGGCCGCCGAGGATCCGCGGCTCCATGAAGGAGCCGACGACGGGCACAAATATGAGGGCCGCGCCCGCCACCAGGCCCGGCATCGATAGCGGGACAATGACCCGCTTCAGCACCTGCAGCCGCGAGGCGCCGAGCGAGCGTCCGGCCTCGAGCAATGAATCGTCGATCGCCTGCAAAGTGAGATAGCAGGTCAGCACCATGTAGGGCACATAGGAGTGCACCAGTCCGATGATGATCGCCGGATAGGAATACATGAGGTCGATGTTGATCTTGAACGGCAGCACAGCGTTGAGCGCGGTGTCGAGAATGCCGCCTTCGCGCAAAACCATCGCCCAGGAGAAGATGCGCACCAGCCCGTTCGACCAGAACGGCAGGATGACGAGCAGGAAGATCGCCTCGCGGCTGCGCCCCTTCAGCACCTTGGCCAGTACATAAGCCGCGGGATAGCCGATGACGATGCACCACAAGGTCACCTCGAGGCCGAGGCGCAGCGAGGCAAGCAGCAGTGTCAGGTACAGGCTTTGCGAGAAGAAGGCGGCGTAGTTGCCAAGCGTGAACGCCCACGGCTTTCCCGTCAGCGGCAGGTCGGTCATGAACGAGAAGAACACCATGGCCGACAACGGCAGGAAGATCGCCACCGTCAGCCAGAGATAGGCGGGCGCCAGCAGCGGCAGTGCCGACCTCAGCCCGCCGCGCACTGCGACCGCACCCTCTGCTGCCATGCTATCCTCCTCCCCGGATTGGAAGGACCAACCGGCGCGAACGCCGGCTGGCCCTGGCGCGGGTTTTACTTCACGTCGACCTTGAGCTGCTGCCAGAGCGCCAGATAGGCCTTGCGCTGCGCATCGGTGATCGGAGCCTGGAACTGGATGCGCTTGGCGACTGTGGGATCACCCATCACCTTGCGGTTGAACGAATCCTCGAGCAACGCTTCCACCGCCTTGGTGTTGGCCGACACCGGTGCACCGACCTTGGTGACCCATTCGACATAGAATTTCGGATCGATCATGTAATTGATGAAGGCTTCGGCGCCCGCGACATTCTTGGAGCCAACCGGGATGGAGAAGGCGTCCAGCCAGGCGACGGCGCCTTCCTGCGGGATCACGAGCGAGACCGGCAGCTTGAAATGCGTCTTGGCGCGGTCGGCCGAACCGCTCCAATAGGTGCCGATGTCGATCTGGTTGGAAGCCACCATCTGGTTCCAGTCGTTCTCCGAGCTCCAGAAGGTCTTGATCTGCGGCATTAGCGAGGTGAGCTTCGTCTTGACCGCGTCCATATCCTTGATGTCGTTGATGTTCTGGCCCGTCGCGATGGCGCCGAACTGCACCGCCTCGACGGCGTCGTCGCGGATGACGACGCGGCCCTTGTGGGCGGGGTTCCACATTTCGGCGATCGACGTCGGCGGCTTGTCGAAGGACTTTTCGTTGATGGCAAGGGCGGTCAGGCCCCACACCCACGGCACGCCATAGACCTTGCCGTCATGGTCGAGCATCGGCGAGCTCGCCTTGTCCTTGCTGATGTCGGCATAGTTGGGCAGCTTGGAGGTGTCGATCGGCTGGATCAGCTTTTCAGCCATTGCCTGGTCGTTGAAGGCGGCGTTGATCATGACGACGTCATAGAGGCCGGGATTGGTGCGGATCTTGGTCAGCATTTCCTGTTCGGAATTGAAGAAGTCGTTGACCACCTTATGGCCGGTCGCCTTCTCGAAGGCGGCGATCGCCCATGGCTCGTCGGCGCCGTAGCCCTTCCAGTTGAGCACGTGCACTTCATCGGCCTTGGCGGCAAAAGTAAGTGCGGAGGTGAAGACGGCCGTCGCCGTCAGCAGGGCAGTGAAGTCAGGCATGCGCATGTTCGTTCCTCTCTTTTGTTTGCCCGCTTCCCGGGCTTAGTCAGGCTGTCTGATGGGCCTTCCGGTTCTGGCCTCGCGCGCCGGTCGAGCCACCGTCGGCATGACTCAGGAAAGTCTGGATTTCCGCGTCTGTGGGCGCGGAGGAACCGCCATGGCGAGTGACCGAAATGGCCGCCGCCGCATTGGCGTAGCGCGCCGCCTCGAAAGGCGGCATGCCGCGCGCGAGCGCACTTACGAAGGCGCCAATATGAGTGTCGCCGGCGCCGTTGGTATCGACCGCCGCCACCTTGAAACCGGGAATGGTCCCGGCGGAACCGTCCGCCAGTCGGATATGGCAGCCCCTGGCGCCGCAGCGGATGACGACGCCGTCGGCCTTGGGACAATGATCGGCAAGCAATCGCGCCGCAAGGGCGTCGGCATCGCCCGGGCCGGCAATGTCGGCGGCTTCCGTCGTATTGCAGCTCAGCCAGGTCGTGCGGGCGAGCACCCGCGACAGGGTGGCGCGCGAAATGTCCGAAACGACCGGCGTCGGGTCGAAGACAAGTGGAATGTCCGCCGGCAGCGTCTCGATCCAGTCGGTGAGCGCGTCGCGGCTGCCGGGATAGCTCAGCGTATAGCCTGACGTGAACACCCAATCCTCGGTCGAGACCAGCACCGGAGCCATCATGTCGAGGCTGAGCACGCTCTCCGCCCCCGGCCACGACACGAAGGTGCGTTCGGCATCGCTGGAGATCATGGCGACGCAGTTGCCGCTATCCATCAGAGGCGAAGGCTGCGTCAGAATGTTGATATCTTCGACGGCGAAGGCGGCGCGCAGGAAGTCGCCATTGGGTCCGCTGCCGAGTTGGCCTGCGAATACCACCTTCATCCCGGTGCGGATTGCCGCGACCATCATGTTGAAACCGCCACCGGCGACCTGCGCATAGCTCGAAGCCGTCTTCTCCGTGCCCGGCGCCGGCAAGGCATCGATACGGTAGACATAGTCGACCACCGCGCTGCCGATATGGACGAGACGCGCGCTCATGCCGCCGCGTCCTTGCCGGGGCCGGCCTGCTCCAGGCGGCTGTTCGAAGTCCGCGCCGCGACGAGATCGGCGGCGAGCGCACGAACGCCCGCCATGTCAAAGCCTTTGAGGCGGGCGATGCGGTCCTGCGGCAATCGTGAAAGGCCGGTGCAGGCGCCGGCCATGCCTGCGGCGATGGCGCCGATCGTGTCGGTGTCGCCGCCGAGATTGGCGCTGATGACCGCCGCTTGCCAAGCATCGCCGCCGGCGACCTCCAGCACCGCAAAGGCGGCCGGAACGGACTCCTGGCTGGCAACGCCGGTGCCGACCAGATCGGTGATCAGCCGGACCGCGTCTCGTGGCGCCTTGCCGCGGATCAGATCCTGCGCCCAGGCGACGCGCGCGGCGATGTCGCCGCCGGTCACCCAGTGGCCGTGTGTCGCCCCCCGCCTCGCCGCCGCGACGGCGCTGTCGGACGCGGCGCGCCAGTCGCCGCCGGCGATGCCGCGGCTGACGGCGGCCGCGACCGCCGCGGCGGAGGCAATGGCGATCGAGGTGTTGTGTGTCGCCCGGCAGGTTTCGGCCACCTTGTCGACGAGCGCATCCAGCGGCTCCGGCTGCATCATGATGCCGAGCGGCGCGATGCGCATGGCCGCGCCGTTGGTGTCGCCGCCGCGCCCAGCCTCCTCGGCCGGCACGCCCTTGTTGATGGCGTCGATGGCACGCTTGGTCGACGGTCCCAACAGATCGTAGCTGCCGCGCGCCTTGACCTCGCGCTCCCAGTCGAGCAGCGCGTTGACCCAGCGCGCATGCTCAAAGCGGCCGCCTGAGGCAACCAGGATGCGGCCGAGCAGCAGCGCCTGCTCGGTATCGTCGGTGATAGTCCCGGCCGGCAGCCCTTTCGACACCGGATGATCGGCAAAGGGCGCGACGAAATCCTCGACATGGCCGTAGAGTTCGGCGATGCGCTGAGGCGACAGAAGCTGCGTCGGCATGCCGAGCGCGTCGCCCAGCGCCCCGCCGACGAGCGCACCCATGGCGCGGTCCATCTCAAGCTCGTTCTCCGGCATCGCTCAGAACCTCATATGCAGCGCGAAATGGGCGGGATTGAGCAGGCTGGTGACATATTCGACCGGCCGCTCATCGGCCGCGCGCGTCAGGCGACGGCCACGCAGGAAGGGTGTGCCTTGCGCGCAGCCGAGGATAGCGGCGTCATGGGCGTTCAACATCTCGATGTCGACCCACTCCTCGCCATGGTCGGGTACAAGCCCCGCTTCGCGCAGCGTCTGGTGCAGCGAGCCTTCGCGCAGGCCGCGCAGCGGCACGTCCTCCAGCTCGGGCGACAGCGGCAGGCGGCTGCGTTCGATGGAGATGGCATGGCCGTCGCTGGCATTGGTGCGAACCCGGTCGACGGCGATGAAGAGGGGGCTTTCGATGCCTAACAGCACGGCAAGCTCGGGGTCCTCGATCACCTCCAGTCGCAGCGTCCGGGTATCGGCGTTGGCGCCGGCATTGGCCAGCGCGCGCGACCAGCCGATCGCATCATCGACCGGCTTGCCGTCAAAGGTGACGAAGGAGCCGATACCGACCTTTGTGGTGATCAATCCGCGGCTGGAAAGTTCCTCCAAGCCTTTGCGCACCGTGTTGCGGCTGACGGAGAAACGCTGCACGAGTTCGTTTTCGCTTTGCAGACGGTCGCCGAAACCCAGCACGCCGGAGCGGATCTCGTGTTCCAGAACGGTGGCGATCTGCTCGGGCTTGCCCGTGCCGGGAGACAGTTTGATCGCGCTCCGCTTCATATTCGTACCTGTATAGTGAACCTGTCTAGTCCTGTTTAATCTCTCCTCGTATAGCGGACTTGTCAATGGGACGGGTCATGTGCCCCGATGCACTGCTTTCGACGATCCGCCGGCCGCAGGCGGCAACGAAGAAGGAATTTCCCCAGTGCTGGACGCGTCGCACCGTGTCGCGATCCTGCTGCGGTGACCCTACCGGCAGAAGAACGAAAGCCCGCTCCGGGAACCGGGGCGGGCCTTGGAGGAGGACAAGGGGTGGGACCTCTCCTCTTGCTTTCCACGGGGGGTGTGGACCGAAATCACCTTACGGGAGTTTCGCCAGAGGCCCGATCACAAGCCTGTTTGCCCGCATCACGATCCGGTGCGCACCGGCATCGACATTGGTCACGGGATCGCGATTAGCGACCAATGCATGTCGCCCAAACGATGCATGTCGCCCAAAAGCGGGCTCTCGCCTTGTGAGAACGACGTGCACGACGCGCTTTAGATGCGTCCGAGCACGACCAGAATAATGACGATCAGCAACACAAGCCCCAGCCCGCCGCCACCATAATAACCGGTTCCGTAGAACGGACCGCCGCCGAGGCCGCTGAAGCCGCCGAGCAGGGCGAGGATAAGGATGATGATAAGGATGGTTCCAAGACTCATGGCTTCCACTCCCGCAGGCACTTGCGCGCCGGTTCGGCACTTCTGGGTTGAGAATGTTGCTCACAGACAACGCTTTGAACGCGTTCGCGTTCCACCTAATGCAGGACGTCGAGAAGGCGACGGCGCAATTCGTGCAGCAGTCTTGCCGCAACGGCGGGCTTTCCGACCGGCCACCGCGCAGGATACGATACAACTGAAGGTACGTGATCACGACGTGGACGGCGAGATTGTAGAAGGAAAAAGCCGACAGCAAAAACAGGCAGTTGAGCGTCAAGATCGGATCCACTTCGACTTATCTCGATCTTGCATCGTCAGATCTGTGAGAGCGGATTTGCAATTCATGCTTGCATTTCTGGAACAAATAAGGAACAGTAGGGAACCTAGCTGCCAAGGCGGATTAAAGTTTTGGGGGGACCAGCGATATGACGAGGTGGAAGGATGCGCGGCTCCTCGCCGCCGCGATCGCGATGACAAGCCTTGCGCCCGACCGGTGGCCCTCAGCCGGGCTTGGCGCCGCTCTCGCCCGGAACACGCCTGCGCTCGCAGCCGAGAAGGATTATGCAACCTGCTTCGGCGAGACATCGAGCCGGACAAGCGCATTGTTGCCTGCTCCGCGATTGCGGAGGACGCCGCAGAGCCGGCGCGCAGCCGCGCCACAGCCTATTTCCAACGGGGCGTCGCTCTCGGCGACCAGAAGCAATACGACCGATCGATCGCCGACTACAGCGAGGCGATCGCGCTCGATCCGAACGACGCTTCCGCGTATCTCAACCGCGGCGCCGACTGGTTCAGCAATGGAGACGACGACCGTGCGATCGCGGACTTCAACATCGCCATCAGCCTGGAGCCGTCTTCCAGCGATGCCTACAGCAACCGTGGCCTCGCCTTCCTGCACAAGGGCAAGATCGACGCGGCCATCATCGATTTCCAACAGGCAATCGAGGCGGACCCTCAGAATGGCAAGGCGCATGCGGGCCTGGGCATCGCCTGGGACAGGATGGGCGACCCGAAACAGGCCCTGGCCGAGTATGACGAGGCGGTCCGTATCGATCCCAACAACATATTGGCCAATGTCAAACGCGGTATCGCCCGCGCCGCCGAGAGTGAGTTCGATCCCACTGTCACCGATGACGATGCTGAACAGGCGCCCGGCGAGGACTTATCCGCCGCCAAGGATACGACCAGCAATCGCGCAGCCGCAAAGACCTTGATCGAGCGTGCGGGGATGCGGCTGTCGAAATATGGCCTCGAAGGCGCGCTTCTCGATTTCGACAAGGCGATCAGCCTCGATCCCGACAATGCGGACGCCTATCTCGGGCGCAGCCGCGCAAGGACACTCAAGGGAGACAGCGCCGGAGCGGCGGCGGATTGCCTGCGCGCCATCGAGCTTGATCCGACGCGGGCAGGAAGCTGCGGCGCTCAGCTCGCCGCCGACCAAAGCAAGCCGGCACCGTTGCCGGACACCCAACAGCAAAAGCAGCGAGCCGTCGTTCCGGATATCACTGCTACCCAAGACACGCTGGCCGCAAGGGTTCTGGAGGCGACCGATCCGCGCGCCCTCGAAGCGATCCTTGGCGGCGATGCCTTCCTGGACATGGGCAAGTACGATCAGGCGATCGGCGCCTACAACAAAGCGATTGCGCTCGATCCGAACAACCGGTTCGCCTATTACGGCCGCGGCAAGGCCCAGGCCGCCAAACGCGTTTACGAGCAAGCGATCGCCGATTACGACACGGTCATCCAGCTCGCCCCCAATTTTGCTGCGGCTCATTCTCGCCGGGGCCTCGCCAAGATCACGTCAGGCGATGCCGAAGGCGCTCTTGCCGATTGCAGCCGGGCTTCAACACTCGATCCAAAAGCGCGCGACGCCTACTTCTGCATGGGCATGGCCTGGCACGCCAAGGGCGACGCGGGGCGCGCGATTGCCGCCTATTCGGTAGCCATCGAGATCGATCCGAAAGACGACGCCAGCCATTACGGGCGCGGCATGGCGCGTGCTGACAGGAAGGACTATGACGAGGCAATCGCCGACTTCGGCCAGGCGATCAAGCTCGATCCCGACAATCGCGATTACGCGGTCGCCCGCAAGGCGGCTGTGGCTGCGAAGGGACAGGGCGATATGGCGGCCGCCACGCTCGGCGCCGTCAGCTCGGCGGCGGCCACCGCCAGTTCAGCCGCCGGTTCGGCCGCACCGAGCGATACTGATTCGGCCGCCAAGGCGCTTTTCGCCAAGGGTCGGAGGCTGCATGAGAAAAATGACTATGACGGCGCCATAGCCCTGTATGGCAAGGCGATCGCACTGGTCCCGGCATTTCATGACGCCTATCTGGCCCGGGCCATGGCTTGGGAGGCCAAGAACGATTATGCTCATGCTGTTGCCGATTACACGCAGGCGATCGCGATCAATCCGAATATAGCCGAGACCTACTACAGTCGCGGCCAGAACCTCAGTTTCCAGGAAAACTACGACGGGGCGTTTGCCGACTTCGAAAAGGCCATCAATCTCAACCCCGCGGACGCAAGGGTCTATGCCGATCGAGGCCTCCTATGGATGGGAGGGCACGAGGACGTCGCCGCGCTGCACGATTTCGAAAAGGCCATCAGCCTCGATCACAAGAACCCCTTTGGCTATTTCGGTCGAGGCGTGATCCGAACCAGCAGAGCGGACTATGAAGGGGCCATCGCGGATTTCAGCCAGGCGATAAGGCTTAAGCCGGATTTCGCAACCGCCTACGAGGCGCGGAGCCGGGCGTGGGAAGCCAAGGGCAACCGCAAGCGTGCTCAGGCCGATCGCAAGAAGGCACTGAGCCTTGGGGTAGATTAGACGGGCTTTTCGGGAGGGCGCGGATTTTGCGTTGGAGTGGTTTGGGCGTAATGGCAGTCGCCGCTCTGTGCTTTATTGCGGTAAAGGTTTTGCCTTGGGCGCAGCTCTGACGAGGCTGACGAAAGGCAATCAGCTTGAGCAGCGCTGGCGCCCGATGCGGTTTGATCCCTACCCCAAATAGAAGTTACTGAAATAGTTGCCAAAATCCGGTTGCCGGGCAACGGGCTCGCCGTCCCCGTTCCGGAGGATGCCGGCGGCGAAGAGATAGGAACCGATCGCTTCCATCTTGGCCGGGTCCATGCTGCCTATGGCGCCGTTTCGCCGGCGCAGATAGTGCTCGTCGATCAGCGTCTTCAGCGAGGCGTGGATCAATGCCGGATTGGTCAGGGCGTCCTTGTTGGCGGCGATCAGCAGTGTGGCCGCTTCTTCGGGATGATCGACGGTGAACTGGTAGCCGCGCCGCGTTGCCCGTATGAAGCCCGACGCCAATTCCGGATTTGCACGCAGATACGCATCGCTAGAGGAGATCAGCGTGGTGTGCTCGTCGGGCACGCCGTAGTCGGCATAGACGAAGCTTCGCTGTTTAACGCCTTTCAGTTCTGCCTCGACGCCTTCCCAGGTCGAGACCTCCAACGTGAAGTCGACCGAACCGTTGGCCAGCGCCTCATAGGCGGACGTGCCGAGCGTCACCGTTTCGAAAGCCCCCTTGCCGCCGTCGTGACGGATGATGGTCGAGATCAGCGCGTTTTCCCAGGCACTGCCGAAACCGCCATAGGTCAGGCCGTCAAGATCCCTGGGGGTTTTGATCTCGTCACGCGCTGCATTGAACACCAGCCGTCCGGTTTCGGACTGCACCACGGCATAGACCGCCTTGAGATCGGCGCCGGCGGCTTTCTGGGTGAAGAGGCCGATGGAGCCGTTGATGCCGAAATCGGCAACGCGGTTGGCAACCAGCGTGCCTGCACCGGTATCGCTGTAGGGCAGGATGTCGACCTCGAGGCCGGCCTCGCTGTAAAACCCTTTGTCGCGAGCGACGAACAGGCCGATATGGTTGGTGTTGACCGTCCAGTCCAGCGCCACCGTTACTTTCCGGGCGGCCGCCTGGGCAAGAGATCGGCCTGGCCGGGCTATAAGGGGAAGGCCGGCAGCGGCAGTGAGCAGCAAGGCTTGCCGGCGCGTCAGGTCAGTCATGGTCCGTGTCCTTCTGGTGGCTCGGGTTGAGGAGGATGTCGAGGATCTCGGCTTCGAGGGTGCCGGCCTGCCGTGCAGCGCCGCCGGCCAGTTCGCGTGGACGCGGCAGCGGCACGGTGATCTCAGCGACGACGCGCGCCGGCCGCGCCGAAAGCACATAGATGCGGTCGGACAGGAACACAGCTTCGCGCACGTCGTGGGTGATCAGCAGCGCCGTCCAGCAGTGGCGCCGCCACATCTGTTCCAACCAGCGTTGCATGGCGGCGCGGGTCAGCGCATCGAGTGCGCCGAACGGCTCGTCGAGCAGCAGCATATCGCGTTCCTGCACCACGGTGCGCAGCAAGGCCGCGCGCTGGCGCATGCCGCCGGAAAGCTGCGCCGGAAAATGCCGTTCGAAACCGGCAAGCCCGAATTCCTCGAACAGCGGAGCAACGCGAGCGCGGGCAGCCTTGCGCCTGACACCTTGCACCTCAAGCCCGAGCGTGGCGTTGTCAAGAATGCGCCGCCAAGGCATCAACGCGTCGCGCTGCGGCATGAAAGCGAAATGCCGGCCGTGGTCATCGAGCGGCTTGCCGTCGAAGAATATCTCGCCCTCGCCGTGAAGCGCGCCGGTCAGAAACTGGAACAGCGTCGACTTGCCGGCGCCGGAGGGGCCCAGAATGGAGACGAATTCGCCGGCGCCGACGCTGAGCGAAATGTCGGCAAGCACGTCGAGTCCTTCGAAGGCCTTGCGCACATGTCGCAGTTCGAGCCGGTTCATCGCCACGGCCCCTTTCCTGCGGCCCGCCCGCCGGCGGTCCGTTCCCATGGCATGGCAAGGCGCTGGACCAGCATCGTCAGCCCGAACAGGACGAGCGTCAGCGAGGCGCTGACGGCGACGGCGGCCAGCACCAGGTCCGGGCGGAAGTTGTTCTTGGCGTTGAGCATGTAGATGCCGAGGCCCTTCGCCGCGCCCGCATATTCGGCGAAGATGGCGCCCACGACAGCATAGGTGATCGAGATCCTGACACCGGCGAAGAAGTAGGGCAGCGCCGAGGGCAGCCGCGCCAGGACGAAGACACGCCAGCGCCCTGCCCCCATGGCGCGCAGCATTTGGCCGATCTCAGCCTCCGTCGCCTCATATCCTTCGGCCAAAGCCACCAACATCGGAAAGAAGGTGACCAGCGCCACCAGCATGATCTTGGGCATCAGCCCAAAGCCGAACCACAGCACCACCAGCGGTGCAATCGCCACCAGCGGCAAGGTCTGGCTGACCACGAAGACCGGAAAAAGGGCGCGCCGCAATGGCTGGGAGAAGTCGATCAATATCGACAGCGCAAAGGCACCGCCGAGCGAACAGGCAAAGCCTGCGAGCGTGGCACGGAGGGTTGGCACGGCGTTATCGGCCAGCGCGTGCCGGTTGAGCATTGCCTGAGCGAAGACGCGCGATGGCGCCGGGAGGATTGTCGGCTTGATGCCACCAAAGCGCGCATAGAGTTCCCACGCGGCTAGCAGCAGCCCCACCGAAAGCATCGCCGGAGCGGTTCTGGCGATGAGGTCCACGATCGGACGCGAAGGGGCGGACGGGGAGGACACGCAGGTACCCGGAGCGGATGGCGCGGGGCGCGCCGTCAGACGGCGGTGGGGCTGTTGGCCGAGACGGTGACGTCGAGCGTTACGTGACCGGCACCCGGCCCGAAGCGGCAAAAGGCCTCGTTGAGTGCGGTAAAAATGGCGCCTGCGTCGCCGCGCAACTTTGTGCAGAAATGCTTGGAGCGCTCATATACGCCCGACTGCTTCAGGAAGTCGATGCAGCCATAGATCTCGTCCATGTGGTCGTCGGTGCCCATGACGTAAAGCGAGAACTGCGCCGCCGCCGGCTGGCCGGTGACGGCCACGCCGCGCACGGCGGCGATAGCCGCTTCCTTGCGCGGGCCGAGCGGCCCGGCAGGTCCGCCAAACGCGTCGGAGCGGCAGATCGGATCGTCCGGCTCGCCCGGGCAGCCGCGCGAGATGGCGGCCGAAAGCACGCAATGCTTGCCGCTGCGCGCTGCCGCCACGAACAGGTCGCGCATGGCAGGAAACAGCACCTCGGGCGGCCCGACAAGCAAGGTCGAGATATCGTCGGTCTCGATCCGCAGTCGATCACGATAGGGGTCCAGTGCCCCGAGCGCGCCAAGGATGACGCCGACAAAATCGCCGGACATGGGATATAGGGAAATCTGTGCGCCTGAAAACATCGCCCGCCTCGCTCCGCTGGTATTACCCAGATCAGCTTCTAGGGTCTGTGGGCTTGCCGCCCCCGTCTCAGCCCCGACCGTACGGAGCACCCCTGTGGATGGACGCGTTAAAGCACCAATCGGGCGGCTATGAAAGCTGTTTTTTCAGGACCATCGCCGGAAATGCATTGCGCCAGGCCTGATTTATGGGCGGTTCCGTCGGGCCCGGTCTTGAGGGAAATTTGTCCGGAACCTTAGCCACGACGAGTGGTTGTCCCTATAGTCGCAAACGCGACGAACTTCGTGGAAACGAGCGAAGACTTCACAGAAATGGAGACAAACCATGCTCATGAAAATCCTCGCAGCTTCGGCTCTTACCATTGGTCTCGCGACTTCGGCGATGGCGCAAAGTGCTGGCGGAAACGGCGCCAATAATGGGCCCGGCAGCGGCCAGTCGGTCACGGTCGACCCGAACACGCCGGCATCGCCGAACACGGTGGATCCTGGCACGACCGGGAGCACGACCGTCATGCCCGACGGCATGAATTCGAACGCGGACCGGAACTGTCCGGCCAGCCCACAAGGTGCTCAGCCGGATGCCAGCCACACCGCTCCGGGCACGGCTTCGCCGACTGTCAACGACAAGCATTGCGGCAAGTAGCCACTCGCCGAAACTGCTGGAGAATGCCACGGGGCGCCTGTTCCGTGGCGTTTCCGTCTCTTTATGTTCACCCTCGCCGAACAGGCAGGCGCCTGAGACGTAAACCGCCATCGGCCTTCGTCTCGGTTCGGGCGCCGTCTACGAAACAGCCTTTTCGCGAACCGGCAGCTTCCAGCCCGGCCTGACGAAATGACAGGTGTAGCCGTTCGGGTATTTCTGCAGATAGTCCTGATGCTCGGGTTCGGCTTCCCAGAACGCGCCGGCCGGAGCCACCTCGGTGACCACCGTGCCGGGCCACAGGCCCGAGGCGTCGACGTCGGCGATAGTGTCTTCGGCGACGCGCTTCTGCTCATCGGTGGTGTAGTAGATCGCCGAACGGTAGCTCATCCCCACATCGTTGCCCTGGCGGTTGCGTGTCGTCGGATCATGAATCTGGAAGAAGAACTCCAGCAGCGTACGGTAGCTCACACTGGCGGGATCGAAATTGATCTCGATGGCTTCGGCATGGGTGCCATGGTTTCGGTAGGTGGCATCAGGCACGTCGCCGCCGCTGTAGCCGACGCGCGTGGACAGGACGCCCGGGATGCGTCGGATCAGATCCTGCATGCCCCAGAAACAGCCGCCGGCAAGCACCGCGCGTTCGCTTGAAGTCGCCATATCAATCTCCCCAAAGCAACTCCGGGAAAGGTTGTAGCCGTTTCCGTCCGGAATTGCGCACGATAAAACTGGAGGCCCGGCGCTATGACAGCCGCTCCAGGATTTCCCATAGATGGGCATTGTCGTCGGCTTCGTCCAGTCGATGGGCGCGTCCTGCTGCCGATCACCACGGACGCGCGGCGTCACTCCCCAGGCTTGAACCTGCGCACCACGACCTCGAATACGATATCCGAGATCCACATCGCGCAGACGCCGATGAGGAATGCGGCCGCCAGCGTCGTGGTGTCGTCATTGGCCATCGGCAGGCCCATGGCGCGGGAATACTGGACCACGGGCAGCGTCAGATAGGCGGCGGCTAGCGCGCCGCAGATCGGCGAGGCCACCATCTCGCGCGGTTTGTAGCGGTGGCGCGACAGCGCGCGCAATATGCCGCCGGAAAGGCCGGCGACCACCACCGGCACCTTGATACCGAGCACATCGAAAATATCATGCATCATTTCATTGTCTCGCGATCAGGAAACAGAACGACCGATCCGGCACCGAAGATGAGCAGTCCCAGAGCAGCAGGGCCCGAATCGAGCGGCAATACGATCGTCATGGTTTCCACCCGCACAGTTTCTCGCCCTTGCGGTTGTGCGCCAGCAGCGTCCGGACTTCCGCATCCGACAGCGCTGCGACGGCGGATACGGACAAGCGCAACGGGCTCGAAACCGCGCAAAATCCGCCGGTGACGGTGGTGCAGCCGGCTACCGCGACAAGTGCTGCGGCCGCTGCGACAATCAATCCCTTGCCCATGACCTGAGCTCCTTTCGGGCAGTGGCGGCGGGTAGCGCGCCGATATCGTTGTCCACTTGGTCGGCGACGTCGCGCGCCGCCGCCTCGGCCGCGGCCTGCCGGCTGCGTTCGGCGCGCTCGCCGGCAAGCCGCTGGCGAACACCCCAGCCAAACGCAGCGACGATGGCTGCGCCGATGCCGAGAACGGTCGAATTGCTGAGCAGGAAGGAGAGGAGCGCGCTCATTGGTTTGGCGCGTCCTTGACGAGATAGCCGACGGCAAAGACGGCTAGCGGCAGCAGCGTGGCCCATGTCTCGGCATCGTACCAGGATGGCCAGACATTGCGCACGAAGACGCCCGAAATCGAAACGGCGGCGGCGGCGATGGTCGCGGCCGTCAGCTTGTTGGTCGGGCGGATGGTCGGCTGGGTTGTGGTGGCCATGATCAGAACATTCCTTGCAAGGTGGCGGCGATGTGGTGCCAGGCGGCGTAGGCGACGAGCAGGCACGCGACAATGATGCCGCCCGCCTTGGCGGCGGCTGGAATGTTGGCGCCGGCAGGCATCGCCGCGACCGATTCGACGGCATCTACGGCAGCAGCGCCGCCCGGCGCCGCCGCAGCAGCGGCCGGTGCAGGATCTGGCCGCGTGGCCGATGCCTCGCCTGCCCCGACAGCCGTCAGCAGCAGCGCCTGTGCGCGGACGGATCCGACCCGGCTCGACCAGCCTTTGCCGAAAGTCGGCCAGGTCGGAAGCCGCTTCAGGAAAGCCAGGCGGGCATCGCAGAGATTGTCGATGACGACGGCGGCCGGTCGGGAAGCGACGGCCGCGAGCGTCTCGGGCCCGATGCGGCCGTCCTGGGCGGTGCCGACGACTGCTTGAAGATATTTCGCCGCCCTGCTTGGCCCACTGTTCACGGCATAGTCGAACACCGCGTAGTCCACGCCGTCGGGCAACTCGGCGCCAGCCACCGCATCCCAGTAGAAGCGGCGGTACACCGTGGCGAGCTGGGCATCGCTGATCTTCCTGAGATCCGCCTTGACGGCGTCCGCCTTCACGTAGCGGCGGAAATTGGCGAGCGTGACGCCCTTCATGGTGGCGCCGCCCGGATCGGCCGGATTGTCCGACCAGCCGCCTTCGGATTTGAGGACGAGCGCAAGCGCCCACGTAAAATTGCGGTCCATGATATCCCTTTCGATTTCTGGTGGATGGGTGAGTGGGTGATCGCCGGCAGCACAGGGGTGCGGATAGTCGCCGTTGCGCGCGGCTGGGTGCCTACTTGCAGTGCATCAAAACCGAAGGTCGCCTTGCGCGCCGGCCGACGCATGGTTAGAAAAAATACAATTTTAGGACGAACAGGTCTGGGATGAGAGACTTTGTTGGCGCCGCGCGACGCCTGGCCTTCAACAGCCTGTCGGCCGCCATCGATCGCCGCTGGAACGTCGACCCGCTGGGCTCGGCGCCGCGTGCCTCGAAAAAGGAATATCTGAGGCTGTTCGAAGCCACCCGGCGCGTCTCATTCGCTGAGATCGACAGGCTCGAGGCCGAAACCGGCTTTGCCGTCGATCGCGACTGGCTCGACGAACTGGCCCTCCACACCCAGATCACCATCAAGACCAGCGCGCTCGCCTACCCGCACGGGCGGGTGCTCTACAGTCTTCTTCGCCGCCAGCTGGCCGACAGCCCAAGGCCATTCACCACCGTCGTCGAGACCGGCACCGCGCGTGGTTTCTCCGCGATCTGCATGGCCAAGGCACTCGCCGATGCCGGCGCCTGCGGGCATGTCGTCACGCTCGACGTCCTGCCGCACCATCATCGCTTCTACTGGAATTGCATCGACGACCATGACGGCAGGAAGTCGCGCGCCGAACTGCTTCGGCCGTGGCAGCCGCTGGCCGACCGGATCATTTTCCTGCAAGGCGATTCACTCCTTCAATTGCCCAGGGTCGGCGTGAACCGGATCCACTTCGCCTTCATCGACGCGCAGCACACCAGGAAGAACGTGCTGGCCGAGCATCGCTGCGTTTCGGGCGTTCAGCGCGAGGGCGACATGGTCGTATTCGACGACGTCACGCCGGGGTCCTTCGATGGCGTGGTCGAAGCGGTCGCCGAGATCGAGCGGCAGGGCCGGTACGAGGTGCGCCGTCTGAACGCGTCCAAGCAAAGAACCTATGCCTGGGGCGTCAGGCGGTGACGAGACGAGAGCCCGGATAAACCATCGGAGGCGAGACCTTGCTCAGAAATATCGCCCGCAGGCTTTATCTCGGCATGCGCCGGAACATCGATATCAGCCCCACGGCGGCCGATCACTACCTGAAGGTGCCGTACTTCCCGATGGCGACGAAGCATTGCTGATCCTGCGCAAGAAACCGACCTAGCGCGCCACCCAGCGATTGAGCCTGACCGCGCGGCCGGCAGCGGCTGCTGCCGGCAAGGCATTGGTCAGTGTCACCGTGTTAGCCGAAGGTGCGCCGTTCACAGTTGTGTGGTGCCATTGGAGCTCTGCTCCGGTAATCACAGTGTCAAGTTCGATTCCAATACGGTCGCCAGCCGTGATTCCCGCGACGCTTGCTAAGCCAATCGTGGTGGCACCGGAAATGGCGGCGGTGGAGACGGTGGTCTTCAGTAGGAATGTATTTCGATATCCACCAAATTGTGCCCGCTCGATGGTCGCTCCAACGGGAAGATAGCTTTCCATAAGGAAGCTATAGCAAAGCCGGCTGATGTCGGTCTCTTGATCACGCAATCGCAGTATGGGCGCGGCGAAGCCTTGTTCAAAATCGATACCTTCAATGATCGTTGCGCCAATCCATCCGGACGCCCCAACGAAGAATGAGGCAACAGATGGGTGTATCCACAGCCAGTTGGTCGAAAATTCATAAACCGATGCACCGGTTCGAGCGATTGACTGGCCGTTGCTACCTTTTGCATAGTACGGGGCATTGCCTGACAACACGGTGCCAGAGGCGTCGAAACAGATGACCGTAATGGCGCGCGAACCGTTAAGGAAGTTGAGGAACGCGTGCTGTGTGGTGTTGGCTTTTTTGTAGATGTGGCCGACAGCCTGGCCCGAGCTTGACACCACAAGTTGGCCGTCGCCGTTGGCCCGCGACGTGCGCGCCGTGACACCGTTGGTCAGGAAGGGCGATGGAGCTGTATAACCGCCGGTCGCGCTGTCGTACAAAACGACGCCGGGTACTGTGATGCGGCCCTCGGCCTGCACCGGAAAGAACCGCTCGCCCTGAAAGCGCCTCACCAAGTTGGCCCCTCCAGTCGGCCTATTCGACATATCTCGCAGTGAGACAAACAGGCGCTTCAGATCAGGCGAAAGGATGTTCGCGTCATCGATGCCTGACGCGCTCAAAAGATCAATGTTGAAGGAGGCGAAGCCAGTCGCGGATGGCACGTTGACGAGAGCAAGTGTGTTGGTGAAGGCGCTGTAAGTTTCGATGCGCGCATTCTTGAAAAACACGGTGGTCAGGTTGCTGGTGCTGCCTAGCGCGGCGTAGATGAAAGCTGCATGGCTAACGCCGGCCGAGCCACCATCAATGCCGATTTGGGGGCTGTCGATCAACACCTCTTCAACGGCAGCGGTCCCGGCGAGAGTCAGCTTGAAGGTCCCGCGACCCGCCGCCTTCTGGTTGGTGCCGATGTACCAGGTTCCACCGCGGAACTGGTTGTTTACGAAATAGCTCGCGCCAGCCAGATCGCAATGCACATGGGAGCCGTTGTTGTAGAGAGTGATGATGTTGAATTCGTTGCTTACCCAATTTGTATTTGCCGTCAGGCCGTCGAAATAGAGCCCTTCGTCGTAACCACGGGCAGCAAGCCAGAGCTTGCTCTCGGCCATGCCGCCGAAGTGAATGCCTCGCGTGTTGGCGACAACAGATTTGTCTGGTGTATTCTGGACTTCTAACCAGATCTTTGCGCCGCGCAAAACATTCGTTCCGGTCCCACCGATGCGGACCGCCGAAAGGCCGTCGAAAGCACCGCGTATCAGCGCCCCCTTGCCATTGATCTCGCTGATGTCGCGCCAGTCGATAGAAGAGCCAACCGCGTAGTATGTTGCTACGGCAGGCAGGACGAGCACGGCCTTGGTAATCCGGCAATAGGAGCCGAGCGCGTTTAACGCAAGCGCGTTGTCGGCAAGCCCTTCACGGGCGCCAAACATCGTGGCGGTGGCGACGCTTTCATTCAACACCCAAAACCCGCCATTGACCGCATCGGTCGTCCCGTCCGGCATGAAGCGGTCGGCGGAGCGGAAATAGGCCAGCGCCGGGTAGCCGCCGGCGGTGATCGCCGCGCGCGACATGCGGGCATAGTTGGCGCCGCCCACCAGGGTTGCCGGGGTCGTGAAGACCGGGGCGTAGAATTGGGTCCTGATGCTCTTGACGCCGGCAGCGATCGTCGAGCCCGATGCTGTCGCCACGGATGCGTAGATCGGCACGTTGACGCCCGAAACCTGCGCGGCGTCGGCGGCATATTGCTGGGCCAGGTCGCGCGCGAGTTCCGCGATGTGGATGACTGCCGCCAGCGCTCCGCCGATATCCCCGAGCGGATCATCCGACAGATAGTAGGAGATCACGATGTCGCTCGTGCCGATCACAGGATTGAGGGTCTGGAAAGCGTAGACCAGGCCACCCGAAGCAACCCCCTCCTGCACGTGAACGGTCGTTCCCTTCTGCATCGTGCGCGCGGTGCGGGCGTCCGCGGCGCGGTACCAGTAGCCCTCGCTCGCCGTATAGATGCCGTTCAGCCGGGCGTCCGACTGGTTCTTGACCAGCACCCGGTCGCCGACGGCGGTCAAAACCCCGTCGATCGTCTTCAGGCCGAGGATCCAGGCAACGCCGTCGACGATGACCGTCTCCAGGTTTGCCGTCGTCGCCAGGCGCACGGGTTCGCGCTCGCCCGTCAGCAGGCGAACGGCGGCAGTTGCGGGTCGGGCCATGAGGCTTGCTCCATAAAAAAAGCCTCGCGAAAGCAAGGCTTGGAATTCGGGTTGGTTGGCGGCGTGGCGACGGGTTCGGATGGGATAAGCGCTGGCCCGTGCGGCCACGGCGCCACGGTCATTCAGGTTCTTCCTTGAGAAGTTTGGTCACGATCGCTCGGCTAGGCGAGAGACAATTCAGCGGTCGGTTTTTTGTCCTTGGGCACGCACTTCCTGAACAAGCAGCAATGCCGGCTTGCTCCCGGACTGGCTGCCGTGTTAACACCCGCGCACTGCGGTGGCTTGCGCTATGGGAGCGTCAATGTCGCAGCGCTTCCACAAGGTGTGATTTCCGATGAAAAAATCCGCGATTGTCGTCGCTGCAAACGACAACCGCACGGCAGAAGAAAGGCCGTTCGCTTCACGGTACAAATCCGTTGGAGCGGTGACGGCGCCGGCGGATTCACAGGCAGGAGGCGAAGAGCCGACCGAGGCCCGCGCCCTGACGGCTTTGCAGATGTTCTGTCGCGTAGCGGGCGTCTAGATCGCCTTTGAGGCTTCATCCAGACGGCAAGGACAGGCTCTAAAGTCCCGACCCGCTGTATCTGGTGGCCTCCTTCCACAAGGCGAGCGCAAGGGCGGGTGTCCGCCCCTTCACCGCATATTCGCGGTCCCGGTAGCTTCCCGCCGCGATCCACACCGTTTTCGAGCGTTGATAGATCGTAATGCCCCGCTCGTTCGCCCGCGCGAACAGTTCTGTGTCATTTCGATACATCGGTTCCAACCCCTGTGGCCCCCTCAAGGGGTAAGGTGCAACGAACATGCCAAAGTTTACGCCTAGCTAATATTACACATCGCAGAGCTGCCAGCTGCGCCATCGAAGTGCACTGGCAGCCCTAATGCCAAGGTGTTCCGTGGGTGTTTCCGCTGTATTGCACCTGAACTGCCGCCAGGTAACAGAATAGACCAATCCGGAAACATTTGCTTAAAATTGTATTCTTCGGCCATCGGGCGCCGACTGGCCAGAAATTCACCCCACCAGGAATTTGGATGACGGAACTAGCTCTCCTTCAGTTCCGGAAATTCGTCGGGCATTTTGCTCCGCCTCCATGGTGAGGTCTTTGTATCGCGCCGAGCATGCCAACCCACTGGCAAATCTGCCAATTGTGCAACCGTATTATCAAGCTCTACCACTTCGGCCAAACCCACCAAATTAGGTCGCCTTGATCAACTTCAGCTTCATCTCCGTAGAATTGCCACGACTCATCATCGGCATCATGTGAGGCGTAGGCAACCCAGCCGCCACCACCAAATATTTTTCGGGTCGATATGACGGCCAAATTTTCTGGACCTTCGAACTTCCATTTATCCATATCTTAGGCTCTTCTGCTTGCCGAGACATCATTCTTGAAGCAGCGGCAGAATCTTTTCGTCGAGGAATTTAAGCCGTCCACTCAACATCTCGGCGTTGGCGGGATTCGCCGGGACATTAACGGGAATGAGCTTCGCCACGGACTTCCCTTGCCGCGCAGCTTCAACCCACTCATCCATTGCACCGATATATCCGTCCAGCGCCTCGTACGGGGTCTCCAAATCGTCACCGGGCATGTACGCTGGGGGTACATCACCGACGAGCACCCATATCCATCGTGGCACATCTGGTTTCCCGGGTGAAATCTCGAAGAGAAAAATGTATATTATCCCTTCGGCACCATATCCGAAATACTCGCCTTCGATTCTCCTTACCCAGTCGTATGATTTGATATATTCACGAGCTTCCAGAAGGGCGCTGTCAAGGTCATCATCTGCACCTGGGTCGTCTGCTGGTAGAGGAAGACGGCTTACTTTACCGAGATCCGGGGTAATTTTGCTCACAGTTTCTCTCCACTACTTATCTTAGTCCGCAGCCATCGTCTCCTAGCCCAGCGCTGAAAATCGCCGGCTTCCATGTGGAGCCTTATGTGCTCTTCCCTGGTACGAGGCTTAATATTTGATACGTGATCTAGCCCACCATTGGCGACGATAAGATCTTTTCGTCGAGCCCGGCTGACATTAAACCGAAGGCAGATGTGTGACGCTGCTCAAAATTGGATTTGGCATTGATCGTCATGATTAACTCGACACTTATCCGAGGCGCTTTAACGTTCGTCGGCAACGACGCGGGCGACCCCACTACTTATTGCCGACGTCGAACCGTTGGATGGATGCGGAAGGAAGTCCCAGTTCATCAAGCACATCGAAGGCGCGCTCCGATATCACGAGGTTCAGTTTCTGATTGACGCCGAAGTCGTCGTGACCTGCTCTACCGTCCACCTTGAGCCAAACAAACGGAGGGAGCTCGACATCGGGCTGCAGCTCCAGAAAATTTTCGGATTTGGTCACTTCGGCAGGAGCGAATGTAGCGCCGGAGATGCCAATATCGAGCAATCCGCGCTTGGCTTCTTCCGTCACCAGGAAACAAGGAAAAGTGGTGACAAGCGCGTCGCCGAACCATCCCTCAACCTGATAGTGGAGCTTGCTCACGGCAGGCGGATGGACGCTGGTGTCCATAACAGTGTTCTCACCCAGCCCACCAGCCACGTCAGGCCTAACTTCATAATATCGCATTATTCACCTATCGGTGGGTCGAACAGATGCCCATATTTCTTGTCTAACTCAGTTGCGTAGTCAAGCACTTGCTGCCGGGTTGCCGTGATGTGCGTCTTATAGAATTCATCCCACTCGGCTCGAATCACTTTTAAATGCAAATTTACGTCGAATTCCTTTCGGACACCACGGAGATTTTCGAGTGAATGTATCTCTTCACTTGCAAAAAGCCCTGGGTATCTATCAAGAACGTTTTGCTCGACACTATGATGAACAACATAATCTCCCTCGTTGAGTGCGGGATTCGCTTTAAAGAACGTTTTTCGGTAGTTTTTTGATTTCGTCCACCCAACCTTTGCACCGGCATATTTAATCATGGAGGCGTCCCTAGAAAGCAGAGAAGCCAGCATTGCAGCTTCAAAAGCACTTTCGGATATCTCACCGGATCGCGTTCTACGGCGTCGAGACTGCCGAGAGACCGACCGAGCAATGGCTTGTTGGGATCGAAGGGTTTCGGCGTCGACGCCACGAACAAGTATCTCGCCGCCTTTGGCAAGTTCAGCCGATCGCTTCGAAAATACGGAAGAGCTCTCGACCCAGGGCTTGGCAATACTTTTGGCGCCCTGGAAAACCTCACCCACCAACTTTTCGCCGGGAAAGGTACCTAAGGCGTCGAGCACTGCATCGCTGTAGTTTCCATCCAGGGCGGCATTCAGGGCTTCGTCGAGCGCCAACGAAGCTCCCACGACAGGTGTGAAGTCGGCTACCGAAATACCGTCATTGCCGAGGCCCTCAGAGCCTACAAGCTTTTGCGCGGCGAACCGCCACAGACTTCCCGGTTCACTATCGCCAGCTATTAGGTTCCCTAACCGCTCTCGAGCCGTCAGGTACCGGTTGGTTGCGTACCCAGTTGGTACCGACCATCCCGACTGGACGGTGTTCTGCAAATCGAGCACGCCCATCGGGTCGACGCCTGCTGCCCGAAGCGAGCTGTTCGCGGCATCGTTGTCTGCTTGCGACGCACTGGCCTGCAAAAGATGGCCAAGCACCGCTTCAAGCGCCTCTTGATTCGGCAGAGCGGCAAGCACATTGCGCAGCTCTGTCTGCTGAGATTTGGGCGGGTGAGCTTCGTCTTTAAATTTCCCTACAACGCCTTTTGCCACAGAATTCGGCAACGGCTGGACGGGGTTGAGGCCCAACTGCTGTTGGGCGGCAATCGAGCCAACGATCGCGGTCTGATAGTCCTCCGGCTTCGAAAGATTATTCCAAGCTGCGTCGAGGGCCGCGAATGTCTTGCGTACATAACCGCCCGGATCGCCTCGCCTCGCTTGAAATGTCAGGTCCGCCGCGGTGGCTATTGCATCATAACGCGCCCGATCCTCTTCTGGCGTCGCACTATCGGCCTTGGGCGCAGACTCTTTGACCATGGCCTGCACGGCGTCATTGGACATTGTGCGCATGCCGTGGAACTGGCGACTGACATCAAGCGCTTGATGGAGAGCCTGAAAACGCCTGAACCCTTCCGTCGCCCCATAGAGCCCCACGAACTGTTCTGGCGTGAAGGTCGGGCCCGAATAGCTGCCAGTGTCCCTGATCGCCCTAGGTGCGTTCTGTTCGGCGAGGCCAATACGGGTGCGCATCTCAACTTGCTGAGAAGCGTGAGCCGCCTGCGCCTGTTGGAGCAGCGCCGACCGGTCGTCTTGTGGAATGTCTTCCCCAAATGCTTGTGCCACAATTTCATCCGGCGCGAGCTTGCCAACACGATTGCCTTTCGCTGCCGCCGTATCTGAACTGCCGGCAAGACGGATCCAGCTAACGTCGGAGGCATCGCTGCTGGAAGAGTCTGCCGGCGCCCCGCCCAACATCTCGGCGGCCCGCTTCGGATCCTGGGCGATCATCGCCTGAACCAGTGCCTTGGCCGTGTTGCTGCGCCAGGCCACTTCCGCCGCTTGCCTGATAACCGGGTTTCCGATCTTGGCGATCAGATCGGACCCGTTCTGCCGGATCGCCTCGAAAGCTCCGATGTCGTTCGGGTCGCCTTTTGCGATGGAGCTGGTGGACATGGTGTCGACCTTCGCCCACTCCGCCAGCTCATATTCATCGCGCTGCTCCTGCTGCCGCTGCGCCATGCGCGGCGAGCCGGCCGCGCGCATCGGCTCCTTCTGCCTAGCGAAAGCGGCCCGCCGGCTCTCGGGTATCTCAGGCAGAGTCTCGTCGAACAGCGTGTCGAACAGGCCGGGCTTGACGACCTGCCCGGTGCGCGGATCGACCTCGCCATACATCGCATCGTGCAGGCCGCTGCCGTCGGCCGGCGCGTTCGCCGCCACCTCGTCTTCCGCCTGCGCGATGCGGTCGGCGAACCGTCGGCGCGCCAGCTCGGCGTCGAACGCCTCCTGCCGCTCCTTCATCTGCCGGTAGCGCTCGGCGACGGCCGAGAGCTCGTCGCCAAGATCCTGCATCGCCCTGCCGGCCGGCGACCCCTCGGGATAGGAAACGCCATTGCCGGCCTCGAGCCGGCGCTGGGCAAGCTGGAGAGGAATCGTCGCCATCAGTAGAGCCCTCCCGTGAAGGCGCCGCCCGGCGCCGGCGGGAAGGCGCCCTTGCCGAAGGTCACGGCCTTGGTCGGGTCGTAGAGACGGGAGAGCCCGGACACGAGGCTGCCGCCGGCCTTGAAGATCGACGCCGCCGCGGCCTGCCTGCCGGAGTAGCGCGCGAGCGCCGCCTGGCTGTCGAGAGTGTTGCGGCGCAGCGCCGAGCCGTACTGGATCGCCTTCAGGTCGAGCTGGCCTTGCCTGGCATTGGCCGCCAGCACCTCGGTGGGCGAGCCCGATAGGCCGACGCCGGAGGCGCCCGCCCGGGCTCGCGCCTGCGAAAGCAGCAGATCCTGCCTGTGGCGTTCCTGGCTCTGTTCGAAGGCGGCACTTTGCGCATCGGCCTGCGCCTGCTGCCCGTAGGCCTTGGCCTGATAACCGGCCGCCTGGTTTTGCTGCCGGCCTTCGATCAATGCGCCACCCACCGAGATGGCCGTGCCGAGAAGGGCTAATGTGCACATGGTCAGCCTCGCTGGGATGCGGCAATGGGGGGTTTCCTGGCTGCCCGCGCGCCGAGTGCCGGTCGCGGGTCGAGCGCGCCGCCGGGGTTGGTGAACGACAGAAGCAGCCTGTCGGCCTGGATCGCCGGGCGGCTGAGGCGCGCCGGCGCCGGCGCGCGCGGCCCGGCCATGGCGGCGCGGCGGGCAACGGCCAGGTTCACCTTCAGGTCAGGCATGCCGGCGGCGTCGAAGAGGCCGTTGGCGGTGGCGAGCGCGCGGGCGAGCGCATCGGCCTCGAACAGTTCCTGGCGCAACAGCTCGACCAGGCGGCGCACCGCGCGCCAGCGCTCGGTCAGCACCTCTGCCTTGGTTTTCGCTTGCCCGCCCAGCGCCTCGACGGCCGCGCGCGCCTCTGCCGCGGCGGCCGCGGCACGGCATTTGTCCGCGGCAGCGATAATCTTCTCCAGCAGCGCGACGACGTCGTTGCAGTCGTCCAGCGCGATGCGCGCGGCGGAAAGATCGCCGTCGCCGAAAACGGCGCGGTCCTCGGCCTGTTCGCAGCCGCGCCGGCGGGCGATCGCATCATTGAGGTCGGCATCGAGCAAGGCGATGACGGCAGCATATTCGGCAGCCGTCCGCGCCCTGCCGAGCTGTTCGGCATGGGGGGATGTGGTCACGGGATGGGTTCCTTGTGGGTGGATGGGCGGGAGGGCGCAACTGCCAATCGCCCTTGTGGGGGAAATTGGCAGGGCAGAGGGAGGCGCGAAGGATCGCGGCGTTGATTCAGCCTGGGTTCCTCGCCCCCCCAAGTGGGGAGAGGTGGCTCGGCGAAGCCGAGACGGAGAGGGGATGGCGCCGACCTGTGCCGGACTCTCCGGCAGAAGCGCCTGCGCCTTACGAAGGCCCCCTCTCCGACCGCTTCGCGGCCACCTCTCCCCCGCCTCGCGGGGGCGAGGAACGCCAGCTCGCCCTACGGCTCGGCGTCGAACACTGGCGTAAATGCCCTTATCGTGCAGGGCGTCGGGTTGACGTGGCGGATCCGCACCCGGCCCTGCCCTTCCCAGCTGTCGTCGATGGGCACCTCGACATTGCCGGTGAACAGGCTTGCCTTGCCGTCGGGCGCGACGAGGGAGGGCATGCGCACGCTTTCCCAGCGGCCGCGGATCAGCGACTGCACCTGAAGCCCTGTCGTGTCGGTCTCGAGCAGGGACAGGATGACACCCGCCACCTTCTTGCGCCGCCCGAGGATCGAGCCGTCCCGGCCGGCGACGTCGAGCTCCAGCGTGTCGGCCTGCGACTGGAACGCAAGCCCGGCCTGCCATCTGGCCGCGACGGCGCCGCCGGGCAGCGTCACCTGGCCGGAGGCGACCGGCAGCCCGCGATAGACCTTGCCGCCGGCCAGCACGTCGACCTTTTCGCCGTTGAGATGGGCAAGCCCGGACACGGTGTTGACGGCGGCGCCCGAATAGGTCAGGCCGCAATCGACCTGGAAGGCGTCCTCCAGCGCCCCATATTCGAACGGCGCCGTCATGATCTCGATATAGCGCCTGGTCACGCCGCCGATGGTCCGCCTGACGATCAGCCAGATGTCGTCGACGCCATCCTGGCCGGGCGTCACCACAGCGCTTTCGACGGCCGCCCAGCCGGAACCGGCGACGGTATCGCCGAGGCGGTGGCGGTGCATGCCGCGCACCTCCTGCGAGGGCTGGTGGGTGTAGCCGCCGAGCTCGCCATTATCGAGCGGAAACCAGAGCATCGGGTCGGGGTCGGTCTGGAACGCCAGCTCGACCACGCCACGCTTTGCGATATGCTCGGAGATCTGGCCGATATCGTCGGAGGTGAAGCGGCCGGTCGAAGCCTGCGTCAGCTCGGCGATCGAGCGGCGCGAGCGCGTGACATAGAGGAACGACTGGCCTGCATCGACGGGGCGGATGCGGGCACAGCCCGATGTGCGCGAGCGCCGGTTCTTGAACGAGGAGGGCGTCAATGCCTCGTCGATGCCGGAGCCGGAGAGCGCGCGGACGCCGCCGAGCGTCCCGATCAGCAGCGCGCCGTCCGATTCCGCGATCCACGTGATGTCGTTCGCCTGGCCGCCGCCGGCCTGGAGGAATTCCAGCGCGTCGTCATCCTTCTCGCCCAATGCGAAATTGTTGAAATCCCCCGTTGCCGAGGCGTAGACCGAAAACTTGCGGCTGAAGGCCAGGCGCTCCTCGTAGAGCGATCCGCTTTCGACATATTTCCCCGGCACAAGCGTGCCCAGGCGCCAGCGGGATATCGGGCTGAGGTCCGGCAGGGCAAATCCATGCAGTTGGACTTTCACCGCCGTGGCGCTGGTGCGGCTGGTGATCTTGGCCCAGCGCCAGCGGCCGTCGGACGCTAGCAGGCGAATGGCCCGGCCGACGTCAGAAGCCTGGAAGCCGGCGCCGCCATTGATGCCGGCGGTCGATGACGCCGTGAGGTCGAACGGGGTCTGGCTGGCCGCCGCCCGGTTGAGGTTCAGTTCGGAAAACGCGCTGTCCGAAGCGCCGTTGATCGCCTTCCACGTAAAGCGGTGATACTCGAACGCCAGCTTGTTCAGGAATTCATAGTAGCGGGTTTCGCCGCCCGACCAGCCGGTCTCGCCGGTGCGGCTGTCGAGCGTCACCCATGTCGCGCCGTCATTCGATCCTTCAAGCACCCAGATAGTCGGCGTGCGGTCGACCGTTCCGCCGGTGCGTGCGGTCAGATAGTAGTTTTCGACGATGGCCTGCGCGCCACCGGCAAGCTGGTAGGTGACCGAGCCGTTGGTGGCACCGGCGATGCCGCTGTCCGTCTCTGTCGCCTTGTCGAAAAGCTGGAAGGCGTCCCCTGCCCCGCCCATGCCTGAGACCGTGCCGGAAGGCGCGGTGTTCGACGTCATCTTCGGCGTCAGCGCCCCATAGTCCGCGGGCGTCAGCGTGGTCGGCGTATCGTTGATGTCGTCATAGGGCCCGTCGTCGATCGCGTAGTCGTCGAGCGCCCATGCCGTATGGGCGGTGCGCGTCAGCACCTTGAGCGGATAATCCCTGTGGGAAATCCACATCTGGTCCGCGGACTGCACATAGTCGAGATCGAACAGGTCGGCTTCAAGATAGGGCGAGGCCACCTCGACCGTGCCGACACGCGCGCCATAGGCGTAGACGCGGATGTAAAGATTGCCGAACTCCAGCATGTAGGCCTGGTCGGCCGAGAAGATGAACGGGATCGCCCGCGTCGCCTTGGCGGACGTCTTGACTTCGCCGACGAAACAGGTGCCGCCGCGCTTGCGGATGCCGCCATGCGGCAGGGTGACGAAGTTTTCGCATTTCGACAGCGCCGCGCGGTAGAGATCAAGCGAGGCGCGCGCGTGCAGGCGTGGCGAGATCTCGCCGCGGGTGAAGACGTCCTGGACCGGATAGAGCGTCGCCATCAGCGCATGGCCCCCGCATAAAACCGGCTGTCGCCGCGCTGCCGCGCCCAACTCGATGTCGAAAGCCGTCCGCCGCGCTGGATGGCCTGCGCGGTGAAGGCGGCGTCCAGCGCGCGGTCGTAGGCCGAACGGGCAATGTCGATCATGCCGGCCTTGTGCGTCAGCGGATGCGCGATCTTGACGGCGAGTGCCGCCACCAGCACTTCGGTGAACGGCGCGTCCCAGTCGTTGGGGTCGGTGAGGTTCGCGACATAGCGGATGGTGAGCGGTCCCGCCCGGTCGCTGTAGACCAGCCCCGCCTCCTGCCGCCACGAGATCGCGATGCCGTCCGGCTCGCCATTGTGGGTCAGCGGCAGCGGGCGAAGGCAATCGACGGGGAGTTCATAGACCCAGTTCAGCGTGCAATCGCCGGAACCGGTATCGCTGCCGGCCAGGGATGCCGAAAGGATGGCGAACACCCAGGCGTATTTCGTCAACTCGGCCTCGCGGGTCAGGTCGAAATGCATGTTGAGCAAGCGCGCGGCCTTGATGTCCTCGTCAAGGCTGTCGATCGGCGCCTCGTCGAGGACGGCCAGCGCCATATTGGCGATGTCGGTCGGGGTTATGGCCATGGGTAAGGCCTCCGTGGGTTGTGATTGGGGGAAGTGCGTCTTTCTCCCCGTTCACGGGGAGAAATGCCCGGCAGGGCAATGAGGGGCAGCGCCGGCATCGACGGTTGGCGTCAATGTTCAAGCGCCGGCGCTCGCAGGAAGGAGGTGGGCCTGGCCCACCTCCCGGGAGACGAAACCCTATGCCTCGGTCGTCTTCAGAGCGATGAACGTCATGGTCTTGACGCTCGACGCGGTGCGGTCCCAGTTCGCCGCCAGCGCCAGCTCCGCGTCGGTGGCGAATTCGCCGGCGGTGGAGGCGTCGAGGAAGCGGGTGCCCGGCACATGCGGCACGAAATGCCGGCGGCCGACCATTTCCGTCACCCCGCCGCCATGGCCCTGGCGCGGCTTGCGGTCGAACTCGAGCGGCCCGCCTTCGGTGTTCACGGGCAGCTCGTTCCACAGGATCGCCTTGTCCTTGAACATGAACGCGGTGTAGACGCCCGCCGCCTGCGGGATGTCGTCGTCGACCACGCAGCGCAGCCCCATGTAATAGGGGATGAGCGGCCCGCCCTGCTGCGAGGACGGCACATAGTCGATGAGGTCGGCGAGCTTCAGCGCTTTCATCTGCTTGGAATGGATCCAGAGGGTGCGGAACTTGTCGGCGCGGTCGCCCATCAGGTAGGCCGCCTCGATGATGTCGGTGTCGACGATGGAGGCGCCGGTGGCGCGCACCAGGTCGCCGCCGTCATTGGCCAGATTGTCGGCGACGACGCCCTTGAGCATGCCGATGAGGGTCAGCTTGTTGGCGCGCTGCCAGTACTCGGTCTGCCGCTTGACGATCAGCTTCTGCGGATCGTCGCCCGCCAGGATGGAGGTCAGGTCGGGAACGCCCCACGCCTGGGCGCGGACATTGCGGGCGGCGACCTCGCGGCGCGAGCCGATCTTCTTCATCTCGATGGAATCGGCCGGGTCGTCATTGACCGGCTCGGACGGATCGTTGCCGAGGTCCTTCCAGCCGGGCATGTCGACGGAACGGCCGCCCATCGACAGTTTCGAGGAGATGGCCGGATCGGAAAACAGGATGCCGGCTTGGTAGATTTCGAGCGACTGGACGTGCTCCTCGAAAGCGTATTGGGCATAAACGGACGGAACGATCGCGTCCGCGATACGGGTATAGGCGTCTGCCATTTTGTCTTTCCTTTGAGAGATTGATCGGCGGCTGATGCGTCGGGATCAGAGCGGGTTGTTCGGCATCCAGAGATCCGGGTTTTCGCCCGCTTCCCTGGCCAGCCGCCGGGCGCGTTGAGGGTCGCTTTTGACAAGGGCTGAAATGGCCGAAACGTTGCGCTCGCCGGCGGCGTTGCGCCGGAAGGGGTTTTGCCCCCGCGGCGCCGCGTCGGCGTCGATCGTGTCTTCGCGGAACATCGCCTCGCCGATCGCCTGGAAGGCCCTGGCGATCTGCGGATCGGTCAGGGCGCCGTCGGGCAGAAGGATGCCTTTCTGCTTGTAGGCATCGACCAGGCCGAGCTTCTTCATCGCCCGGTTGGCCACCTCCAGCTTCTGGCGAAAGCCATCGCTGTCGGTAGGCCCCCAATCCCTGACAAGATCGTCATGGGTGGCTTCGACCGAGCGGGCGAGCGCTGCCTGCTGGGCCGCCGCCTGCTCGGCCATGTAGCCGACGAACCTGTCATGATAGGCCTGGGCGATCTTCGGCGTGGCGCCGGCTTCGACCGCCCAGGCCTTGGACGCCTGGGCGAGTTCGTCCGAATAGGCGAAGGTTTCCGGCAGGCCGTCGGGCCGCCGGTATTCGACCTTTTCGGGCGATGTCAGCGGACGCATCGCCTCGGGCAGCCGGGCATGGAATTTGTCCCAGTCTTCCTTAGGCGCGTCCCTGGCTGGAACGCGCAGGCTTTCGCCCTGCCGCCGCTCCAGCTCCGCATAGGATGTGAAAACCCGATCGAGGCTTTCAGGCTTGGTCCAGCCCTTGGCTTCAGCAAGCTTGCGGTTGCCTTCGGAAAGACCGTCAAACCAACTTTTGCCGGCAAGCCCGGCGGACCCGTTATCCGCGCCTGCCGGTGGCCGTTCCGGGTTGCCCGCCGGCTGCGACGAGGCAGCCACGGACCCGGCATCTGCCAGATCTGTCATGTGATGTTCCTTTTGAGGGTTAGGTTGGAAGTGAACTGGTGGCGCCGCCAATCGTCCTTGTGTGAGGGAGAGGAGCGGTCTACGCGGCAGGAAGGGCGGCCAGACACGGCCGGGACCGCTCAGGCTGAATCATTTTGACAGGCATCGGCGCTAGCGCCTTGTTCGAAAGAGGTGTTTCGCCTCCCGGTTCATCAACGCCCGAGAAACCATGTCTTATATCGTGACAGCCTGTGCCGCCGTTCCGCCGCAATGCGGCCGCACGGGACGATCGATAGGGATTTCAAATCTTTAAGGGAGACGTCACATGAACCTTCACAAAACAACTGCCGCCGTTTTGATGATCGCCGCGCTGGCGGGCTGCGCGCAGACGGAAGGCCAGCAGCGGGCCGGAACCGGTGCGCTGATCGGCGGCGCCGGCGGCGCCCTCGTCGGCCAGGCCATCGGCGGCAACACCAAGAGCACGGTCATCGGCGCGGCCAGCGGCGCCTTGCTCGGCGCCGTCGTCGGCTCGGCCACCACCCCGCAGCGCCGCGGCGACCAGCTCTGCCGCTACCAGGACCGCTACGGCCGCATCTACACCGCGCCTTGCGACGACCGGTACTACAACGGCAATTATTGAATCACCGGCGGCCAGACCGCCGATCTCCCCCCTCGTGGGGGAGATGTCCGGCAGGACAGAGGGGGGCGCCGTAGAGCGCCGACCTCGGTCGCTGCCGAACTTTGAACATGGCCATATGTTTGTCGTCTAGGGCCCGGCTTGAGCGACCGCTCGTGATTTGATCGCCGTGCGATGAACACGGCAAGGCCGGCGGGACAGCGCCCCCCTCTGCCCTGCCGGGCATCTCCCCCACAAGGGGGGAGATCGGCGCTTCAGCGCCTCACCTCTCCTCCATCCTTGCCGCCTTTTCCAGCGCCACGAGCTGCGCCTCGTCCAGCGTCAGGAACCCCATAATGTGCTGCACCACTTCGGCGCGCGCGTTGCTGAGCGCGCTGTGCAGCTCGAAGCCATTGGGGGTTCTGGTCCGCGCCATCCACTCGCCGTATGACGGGCGCCTGAAATAGCCGACCGTCGCCGCGAGATCGGCCAGCACCATTTCGCCGTCCTCGCCGGAAAACACGCGCATATACGCCTTGGCCAGCGCCTCGCGCGCTTTGGCGGGGCCGCCGCTTTGCGACGCGTGGGCGAAGCGTTTGCGGCTCATGCGCGCTGTCCGGCCGGCATCGCGCCCTGGGCGCCGGCATCAGGTGTCGGCCCATCGGCGGTGCCGCCCTGCAGCATGCCTTGCAAGCCCTCGAGCAGGCCGCTGTCGCGCGCCTGCACGGCCGCCGGCACCGCGTCCTTGGCCACCTTGCCGGCGGTGGCGATCGCCGCCATGCCGGCCTGCGCCTGGCTGGCCTTGGCCCTCGCGTCGCGCAGGCCCGCCACCTCATCCTTGCGGCGGAAGATGCGCTGCGGGCTGCGGCCGGCGCTCTGCACGATCTTGAGCGCCTCGTCGCTGTCGATATTGTCCATCACATCAGGGTCGAACTGCGCCATCTGCATGGCCGTGGTCACCAGCTGGATGGTGTCGCGCGCTTCCGCCGAGCGGCGCAAGACATCGAGCGGACCGGTGAAGGTCGGCCGCACCGCCTTGCCCGCCAGGCTCGCCGGCGGCAGGAACCGGCTGTCCTCGTCATAGAGGCCCTTGTCCTCCAATATGGCGAGCTCGCGGTCGAGATTGGTGGCAAAGCCCGCCTGGATGATCGAGCCCGACGGCCCCAGCAGCGCGCCCTTCTCCTCCTGGCGGATCAGCGCCTCGGTGGCGGTCATCTGCGGGTTCTGCACCAGGGTCTGGAACAGGTTGACGAACATCATGTCGCGGATCTCCTCCGCCCGGCTCGCCGCATAGTCGAAGGCGTAGCTCGGGTTCTGCCCGGTGGTGATCGGCGCGATCAGCGGCCTTCCATTGTCGTCGATGAGGCCAGGATAATTCTCGCCCGGATCGAGCACCGGCACATAGTCGAGCCTGGCCTTCGACGCCGTCGGCGGATCGGTGATCTGTTGCAGCGCGCGCAGGCCCGAGCGGCGGACCGCGTTTTCCTCGCGCACGGTCGTCAAGGCTTCGATGGTCGGCGAGATGCCATAGGCGTCGCCCTCGTAGCGGCGCCAGTTGAAGGCCGACACCGGGAAGGTGCGAAAACCGCTCTCGCGCACGATCTCCTCCTCGTCCTCGATGACATGGTAGGAGGCGAAGGCGGCGTCGAGATAGCGGTAGCTTCCGCCCGATCGGTACATGCGGCGCTCGTCACGCGGCTGGATGCACTGGATGAGCGCGATCTTCTCCTCGCATTTGGCGGGGTCGTCGACCAGCGTCCTGATGCGCGCCGGCAGTTTTTCATAGCCGAGCAGCTGCGCCGCCTGGCGCGCGGTGCGTTCGTAGCGGCGGTGGAAGATGTCGACCTGGCCCCAGCGGTTGCGCGAGAGATAGCCTTCCACCACCGGGATCGAGGCGTAGCGGATCAGCGTCGAACCGAACCCTTCCTCGGCATAGAGATAGGCCGGACCGTAGCGCACGACATTGCGCAGGCAGGCTTGCGTCGCCGGCACGAAATTGGAATTGGCGGAGTAGCGCAGCGAAAACAGGAAGTCGCGCAGGTTTTCCGCCCATTCCTTTTCCTCGTCGGTCTCCTCGTCGTCCATCTCGGCGGTGGTCAGCCCGTGCCATTTCTCCGACTGCGGGATGATCAGGCTTTCCAGCCCGGCGGCCAGCCGGTTGGCGGCCGAGTTGATGGTGTTGGCATAGACGCGGGCGCCGCGCCGCTCCTGCCGCTCGGCCTGGCTGTCGCCGCGGCGGGCACCGCGCCCGGAGCGGATATCGGGCGCATCGGGATCGCAGAACTCCGCCACCGCCTCCCAGACGGGCTCGTAGGCGGCGCGCTCACTCTCGAGTTCGGACTGGCGGGAAAGAATATCGCGGGCGCGGGAATCGCTGGTCATGGGGGCCTCGTTAAAACTGGGGGATCTCCCCCCTTGAGGGGGAGATGGCCGCAAAGCGGCCAGAGGGGGTCGGATCGACCGGGTTCGGCCTTCTGCAACAGAAGGAGGTTAGCGCTTCATGCGAGGCGACCCCCTCTGTCGCCTCCGGCGACATCTCCCCCTCAAGGGGGGAGATCGGCAGCTTCAGCCGACGATGTCATTCTTTTGCGCGGTTCTTGGTCTAGGAACGTCTCGCGGCGGGGTTTTGCAGGAGGTCGATGTGACGACGACAAGCCTTGCCGCCCTGAAGAACCAGAGCAAACGTACCGTTAAACGGCTCATCGGCTATGATTCCCGCAACTGGCTGCGCATCCGCCAGATCGAAGCCTTCACCACTTTCCTGACGGCCGCCAACCGCAAATCGCGCGACGTGATCGAGATCTCGCCCGGCTGGAACCGCTACTGGAAGGCGATGTGCCCCAACTATCGCTCGGTCGACTTCCCCGATTTCGACATCTGCAAGGATCGCACCGACGAGCAATATTCCATCGTCATCGCCGACCAGGTGCTGGAACATGTGCAGCGGCCGCAGGCGGCGGCGCGGAACATCCACGCCATGACCCGCGAGGGCGGCTGGGCGATGGTGGCGACGCCCTTCCTGTTTCGCGTACACGCCAGGCCGCACGACTACAACAGGTGGACGCCGGCCGGCCTGAAGCAGCTGATGGTCGATGGCGGCTTCGCCGAGGACAACGTCCAGGCGTTCGGCTGGGGCAACAAGGCCTGCGCCCGCGCCCACATAGGCGGCCCGGTCCGCGCCTACGGCCTGTGGCGGGACCTCAGCAACGACGAGGAATACCCGATGATGGTCTGGGCGTTCGCGAAGAAGGGATGAGCGGTGGAAGCTGCCAATCTCCCCCCTCGTGGGGGAGATTGGCAGCGTTCACCCGCCACGCCGCTTCACCAACCTTGCATGCCGTCTCCAATACCACCAGTCCAGCACGCGCCGGCGAAAACTGCGCTTCATCGCGGTCATGGTTACACCCCCAAAAGCACGCGGCGCTGGCCGGCGAGGCTACCGGGCGCCAGATCGGTCTTTATGGTGCTGGCCGTGCCCTGGCGTTGTTCGAGCTCAGCCCGAAGTGCTGCTTCGCGCGCCTGCACGTCCTTATCCCCGGCCGTCGGCACTGCCGGCAGCGGCTTCAGTTCCGGTGGTTTTTGAAACAGACACATGGTTCCAGCCTTCTCTTGTCCAGTCGTAGAGGAAAAAATCTTCGCCGTTCCGGCCATATCCGGGCAGCAGGCAACGTTGCGTGGCGCCCAGCCGCGCAAGCCAGCGCAGCGCCAGTTCATTGCCGGCCAGCGCCCGCGCCTCGACCCGCCAGGCACCGCGGGCGGAAACTTGCGGACCGAGCACCGCGTGAAAGAACTCCGTAATCCCGGGCACGCAGCGCCTCATGCGGCGCGTGCCCCAGCTCCAGGCGATCCAAAGCCCGCTCCGCTGTTCGGCCGCGCCGAAGCCGACCTCCGGATTGCCGCCGAGCTCGGCCACATAGGCAAACCCTTGCAGCGCGGTGAGCGCCAGCAGCGCCGGCGACCAGTAGTCGAGCTGGCAATCGATCTCGGCGCGATCCTCGGGCCGCAAATTGGCGGCGATATAGGAGAGATCGCGCAGGGTCGCGGGGATGATGCGGAGGGTCATGCGGATGCCAGAGCCCGGGGGATAAGGTTCATCTGTGTGAGTGCCGCGTGAAAAATTCACGCCCTTGACCGGTCTCCTCTCCGGTGACCTACTTCGACCATAGAATGCGGGAGCAAAACATCGGTCATCCAATTGAAGGGAGACGGGCGAATGGACATTCGATCGGCGCTGACGCAGATATCTGAGGCCTTCAACGCGCACGATCTCGATCGCATCATGGCGTTCTTTTCCGACGACTGCATCCTGGAGATGCCGAGGGGAGGCAATCCTTGGGGCTCTCGTTTCGAGGGCAAGGAAAACGTACGGCAAGCACTGGCGACACGCTTTGAAGGCTTGCCCGATGTCCACTACGGCAACGCCGAGCATTTTGTGGATTCGACCGCCAATACCGGCATCTCGAAATGGATCCTCACAGGTACCACCCGCGAGGGGGAGAAAAAGGAGGTCAGGGGTTGCGACTTCTACACGTTTCGCGACGGCAAGGTGATCCGCAAGGATTCATATTGGAAAATCGTGGAGTAGGCCCCGCAGGGACATCGCAGCGCGGGCTATCGGGCCGGCGCCGGAGCGCCCGTTTCCTCCAGCGGGAATTGCGCTGCCGCGACGCTCCGAAGAGCCCTCCGCCCTCACCTGAACGCCCCCAGCGGATCGCTCTGCCCCTTCGCCCGTCTCGCAGTCCTGAACTCCGCCGGATCGACCACCGCTTCCCTGAGCATCATCACGCCATAACGCGTCGCCGCCATCAAATCGTCGCGAAGTTTGACCACCTGGCCGTCCTTGCGATGATAGAGCCGGAACTCCTCGAACCAGGGGACAAGCGTCGAAAACACCTTGAAGCGGCCGGACTGCATGCGGTCGAGCATCTCCATCAGCCCGGCCTCGACCGAGACCGAACCGTCGGGGAATTGCGCGTGGCGCGACAGCATGTTCAGCCCGTGCGCGGCATATTGCTTGGCGAGCGCGGTGCCCGCCCCTTCCAGCGTTTCGCGGCGGCCGTCGCGCGGCCACGCCCAGGGCAGCCATTCGCCCCAAGGCTTCAGGGTCAGCGCCTGCATGGCGGGAGTCTGCTGCGAGGCGCGCGCGGCCTTGGCGACATAGACGACGTCGGCCTCCGTATCCCAGGCGAGCTCGACCGCGGCGGAAGGGTGGTCCCAGCCGAAATCGAGCGCCCCGATGCGCGGCCAGTAGCGCGGCAGCCGGAACGGCGCGCAGGCAATCAGCTCCTCCGCCACCGGAAAGATGCGGCCGGACCCCAGCACCGGAATGCCCCGGGCGCGGGCCTCGCGCTCATGCGCGGGATAGGCGGCAACGATCGCCGCGCGCTCCTCGGGCGAATAATGCTCGGCGTCGTCTATGGTCATGAAGGTGACGTGACGGGACATGGGGGATCCTGAATCACTTTCGAGATAATCGATGTAGCGTCTTGTGAAGGCTACGTTTTTCGGACCAACGTCGCGCCGCCCCTCACCTGCCTGCCGGCATCCTCTCCCCGTATAGTGACGGGGAGAGGGGTGCTGTTGTCGACGATTTCGCCAATCGCGAACGTTCAAGAATCGGCGCCGAGATTGCGGCCAGCTCCCTTCTCCCCGTCATTACGGGGAGAAGGTGGCGGCAGCCGGATGAGGGGCAGCGCCGACGAAGGGGAGCAAGCGCCAAGTGCGATGCCGCTCGTCCCCAATCAGTTTCTTCTCCATCACCCCTTCCCCATCCCCTCCACCTTCGCCGCCGACAAAAACAGCAGCACCACATCGGACATGCCGAGCAGCGGCGTGAAGGTGACGATGGTGATGCCGCCGGTGGCGTTGGTGCGGGTGAGGCCCTCGGAATAAATGTCGAGCGGCGGTTCCTCGTCGAACCAGACGCCGTGCAGCGTTTCGCCCTGCCATTTCTCGCGGCCCTTCTCGAAACTCTTGAACGACAGCACGCTCTCGCCGGCCTGCACGTCGCCGCCGCCGCCATGGCGCACCACGATGCTGTCGAGCGCGCCCGGCGCGCCGCGGCCCATCATGGTGTCGACGATGGCATCGGCCGGGATCATGCCGGTGCCCCATTGCGCCTGCTGCTGCGGCGGGCCGACCAGCACGCGCTGCGGATTGTCGCGCGTGCCCTCGCCGGTCACGCCGGCGGCCCACAGCCGCACGGGCGCATCGAAAACCTTGCCTTGCCACCACGCGGGATAGCGGCCGGTCAGGTGCATGGCCCATTCGGCGCCGCCGGCGCGGGTCTTGCCGAGCTGGTTGCCGGCCATGAACAGCCGCTCGCGGTTGGCGGCGCCTGCCGCGTGAAACGCCGCCTGCCTGGCATAGGGCCGGTAGGCGGCAAGCTGGTTGGTACGACGCCTGCGATCAAGCTCCGCCAGCAGCGCCAGATATTCCGTCCTCGCCGCCACCGGCGATGTCTTCGAGGAACGGTTTGACCGCGGCTTCGAGCGCGCGGATGCGGCTGCGGATCTCTTCATCGCTCAGGGCATCCAGATGGTTGACGGCGACATCGAAATCCTTGGGCAGCACCGAAAGCACGATCTTCAAATACTGGTCAGGCTTGTCGGCCCGCACTTCGGCGATGACGCCGGCGCCATGGGCGCGGAAATCTGCGCGCACGGCGGCGAGAAAGTCGTCGCCCAGCGTTTTCTTCGGGCGTTTGCGGCGGGTCTCCGGCGCGGCCTCCGGGCTTGCGCTCCGGCTGGCGGCCGGCTTGCGCCCTTTGCCGCGCGCCGGCACTGCGGCGGTTTCGTCAGCCATGGCCCGTCACCGCCTCGGCATCGCCGGCCTTGGCCTTCGACGGCACGGACTTGACCGACCGGACCCGCTTCTTCTTCGAGCGGGTGGATTTCCTCCTGACGTTCCTGGCGCCCTTCGGCCGCCGGGCAGGTTTTGCGACGCCCGGCAGATCCTTCAGGCCCGCCATGGCGAGGCCGATGGCGCCGCTATGAATTGTCGCCTGCGGGAAAGCGAAGCCGCCGGCCGCGTCCCGAACCATGCCGATCAGCACGCCGGGCGCGACCTGCTCGATCCGGCCGAGCCGCGTCTGCGGTGCCGCACCCTCGAATTCGCCAATGGCGCTGACGACCTCAAGGCCGTCATCCCCGGTGATGATGGTGGCATAGCGTGGCATGGGATTTCTCGCGGACAATCGTCAGGTTCGAAACGTCGCATTCCTTCGCGTCCCCCTCTGTCCTGCCGGACATCTCCCCCACGAGGGGGAAGATCGCAGCTTCGGCGCCTCGCTTTTTTCTACAACGTTGGCGATTGGCGAAAGCCGGGACAACAGCCGATCTCCCCACCCGTGGGGGAGATGGCCGGCAGGCCAGAGGGGGGCGCCGTAGAGCGCCATCGTTCGAAGAGGAAAGCAAAACCAGAAACACAAAACCCGCCTCGGCGGCGGGTCATCGGCGCAACTCAGCACCATAGATAAAAACATAGCATAGTTGCCTTCACCCCGTCAACAGCTTTTAGGAAAAAATTCCTTATCGGCTTTAGGCATCCCCGCGCAGCGAATGCACGCCTTCACGGCATGGGCGAACAGGATCAGCCCAACTAATGAACCGGGGCTTCGTCACAATCTCGCTGTGAAGGTCGCTAAGCGCGTTGAATGAAGATCCGCTTGAATATCGCGCCAATACCCAGCACGACCGGCGCTCTTGTTTCGGCGCGCCAGAATCAAAAACCCGCCTCGGGGGCGGGTCATCGGCGCAACTCAGCACCATAGATAAAAACATAGCATAGTTGCCTTCACCCCGTCAACAGTCTTTAAGAAAAAAATCCTATCTTGCCCGTCCCAGCGTGATCCTCCCCCGGCCTATCCGCTTTGTCAGTTGGGTGCTGGAGCATTGACCGCGAATTGCGCGGCGAACGCCCTGCCATAGGCGGGCCGGGCTTCGCCGCGGGCCACATAGGCAGCCAGGTTTTGATATTCGTCCAGAATGCCCGACATTCTGAGCCGCAGCAGCACAGATACCATCAACAGATCGCCCGCGCTGAACGCGCCGTCGAGCCAGTCGGCGCCGCCCAGATGGGCCGAGAGCCTGTCCAGCCGGGCGCGAACGCGGTCCTTCACCAATGGCAGGCGCTCCTCGCTCCAGGGCTTGTCGGCCTCGAATATTTTTGCCGTCGTCAGTTCGAGGATCGGCAGCTCGACGGTGTTGAGCGCGGCAAACATCCAGGTGATGGCGCGGGCGCGGGCATCGCGATCCTCCGGCAGCAGCCCCGGATACCGCTCGGCAAGGTGGAAGACGATCGAGCCGGTCTCGAACAGGCAGAGCGAACCGTCCTCGTAGGTGGGGATCTGGCCGAAGGGCTGAATGGCCAGATGGTCGGGCGCCTTCATCTCGGCATGGGAAACAAGACGAACCTCATACGGCTGGCCCACTTCCTCGAGCGCCCAGCGAACGCGCGTGTCGCGCGCCAGTCCCTTGCCGCCGTCGGGCGACCGTTTGAATGCCGTAATGGTGATTGTCATTGCATCCGCTTCCTTGCCTGTTTCCGGGCTTCCTGGCGATGACGAACAAGCCTGCGCGGCAGCCCGACATCGGTCTTGAACTATTTTCCTTGCCGGGCGCGGATCGCGAATGGATGTCCGCGCGTTCTGAACGCCTATGCACGCCGCCTCAAAGTGACCTCGGTTTTGGGCGACATGCGTAGGCCGATACCTGCAAGTGCGTCGCACGGGCCCTGTTCAGCGTGACGCGCCTCACCGATGGGAGCAACCGCCATGAACGTCGCCAACCTGCAACTCGAGGGCCTGCTGATGGCCGTCGCATCGATCAACCACGTCCTGGTCAGGAAGGGCGTGCTGACATCAGAGGAGATCGACATCGCCCTGCGCAAGGCCGAAGCCGGCGAAACCAGCGAGGAGCGGTCCGAGGGCATGTCGGCGTCGAGCCGCGACGCCGTCAATTTCCCGATCCGGCTGCTGGAGCTCGCCAACCAGTGCCAGCCCGAAGCTGACATGCCGTCCTTTTCGAAACTGGCGCGCATGGTCGGCCAGATGAAGGAACCCTACAACGACCAGATGTAGCTACGCCCTGCCCGGCCATCCCGGATTGAACGAAAGCACGCGGCCCGGCCCGTGCACGGCGGCGAACAGCAGCCCGGCCAGGAAGGAAAAATGGTCGACGAAGAAGCCGAATTCCGCCTGGTTGCCGGCCCAGTGGCTCGGTCCGTGGAAGGCGAAGCCGAGGAACAGCACGTAGACCGCCGCGACCAGCGCGGCCGGCGTGAAGAAGGCGCCGGTGAGGAAAGCGATCACCAGCAGCACCTCCAGTATCGCCGCGCACCAGGCCAGGAACAGCGGAAACGGAAAGCCGGCGGCGGCGATATAGCCGGCGGTGGCGCCCATGCCCATGAACTTGAACGTCACCGCCATCAGGAAGACGGCCGCGAAGATCAGGCGGGCGATGAGCAAGGCGGCGGTCTGCCACGGCGATTGGACGGTTGGCGACGGCATGGTTGTTCTCCCGTTTCGTTTGCTTGTCTTACCCAATTCCGGATGGAAACCGAACTTTCCTGGAATTGCTCCTAGGACGCGCCATGCGCCGCGCATCCGACATGTCCGCCGAAGTTTTTTCCGGATGTCGCGATCGGCGCCGCTCGATCGGGCCCGCTGTCGCAAAACCGGATTCCGGTTTGCCGGCTCCTGGATAGAGGGGGCCGCATCGTCCCTGATGTATCTCGCCGCCATGCGCCTGGAGCCGGCCTGAGGCGGCGGAGCCGATATTCCGGTCGGTGTTCGCCAAAGCCTGCAAAAGCCGCTATGGAACCAGCGGCGTCAAATGCTGTTATGTATGACCGCAGGGTCGCGCCGCGACGGCGGCGCGCCGGGGGTGGAAAGTGAGGCTCGGCATGGCGGACGACAAATCGAAGATCAAGCAGGATCGCAAGCTGGTTTCGAGCGAGGAAACCTATGAGGTTGCCGCTTTCGCCCGCAAATACGGCATCCCGCAGAGCGAGGCCCAGACCATCATCAAGCGCTACGGGCCCTCGAGGAAGAAGCTCGACAACCACATGGCCGCGCGCGGATAGCTCGGCGCGACCGGCTTTGGAAGCGTTGCCCGGGGCAGGACCCGGGCGCATTGCGGCACCGAATGGTTGGAGGCCACGGCCATGCCCGACACCGCGCGCAGAACCGGCAGTTGCCTTTGCGGCGGCGTGCAGTTCACCGTCAGCGGTCCGCCCCTGCGGGTGGGTCTCTGCCATTGCAAGGATTGCCGCAAGACCAGCGGCTCCGCCTTTGCCGCCTTCGCCATCTGGCCGCGCCAGGCGTTCGAGACATCGGGCATTCTCGGCACCTATGCCGGCCGCGGCTTCTGCCCGACCTGCGGCAGCCGTGTCGCCTCGCTCAGCGACGACGAAGCCGAGGTGATGATCGGCAGCCTGGACGTGGCGCCGACCGATCTCATGCCGGAGTACGAATTGTGGATCGGCCGGCGCGAATCCTGGCTGCATGCCTTGCCCGATACGCGGCAGTTCGAGCACGACCGGCCCGCCGCGCAGGCTCCCGGCCCGCCGCCGCCGAGGCCGCTGTCGGACGCAGCTCCCGGCGGCTGAAAATTAGTCGAAAAGTTTAGCGGCTGCGACGGAACCCCGGAACGGCGGCCGGCGTTATCGGGCGCCTCAGTTTCAATGGAGATCGCCGTGAACGACAAGTTCTTTCCCCGTCCGGTCAGGCTGAAGGTCGGACCGGCCCGGGAGCGCGTGGTGCGCAGCGCCTGGGAAGGCCTGGAATGCCTACGCGACTGGCCCGGCAAGCACGGCCGGCGCTACCGCGCCGCATGGCGCAGCTGCCGCGATGCCCTCGATGGCTGGACCCCGGCCGAGAAGGCGATGCGGGCCATGATCGATGCCGGGCGCGAGGCGGAATTCCTGCCCGGCAACGGCAAACCCTGAAAGCCTGCCGCCTCAAGGGGCGGTCCGGAACCCGATAGCTGCATCGCGGCAAGCGGCCGGCTACTGTTTCGGCGGCTGCGGCGGCACTTCACCCGGTTTGATCACCGGCGTCTTGCCTTCGTTGGGCGCGGGCGCGGCCATGCCCTGGTCACCTGTGGGCGGCGGCTTCAGCACGCCGCCGCAATCGTTCAGCGTCTCGGTCAGCGTGTTGTCGGTCGGCTGCTGGTTGCCGTCGGGCTTGGCCCGGCATTTTTCGCTGGGCGCCTGCTTGTCGGGGTTCTGCTGCTCGGCCTGCGCCAGCGCCGCGGCGGGCGCGGCGAGCATCAGGCTGACGGACATGATGGCGAGAAATCTCATCTCGGCCTCCTTTCCAGGTTGGGCCGCCCTCACCGGCCGCCCAATAGTCGATGGCGTGCCTTCGACAGGCTTGCCTCAATAGCCGCCGACGATCGGCAGGATTTCGCCGGTGATGTAGCTGGAGCATTGCGGCGAGGCCAGGAACACATAGGCGGGCGCGATTTCCTCCGGCTGGGCGGGCCGCTTCATCGGCGTCTTGGCGCCGAACTGCGACACGTCCTGCGCCTCCTTCTCCGACGGATTGAGCGGCGTCCACACCGGTCCCGGCGCCACCGCGTTGACGCGGATGCCCTTGCCGACGAGGTTGCCCGACAGCGCCCGGGTGAAGGCATGGATGCCGCCCTTGGTCATGGAGTAGTCGACCAGGTCCTTCGATCCCTCGATGCCGGTGACCGAACCGGTGTTGATGATGGCCGAACCCGGCTTCATATGCGCCACCGCCTCCTGCGCCATATGGAAGTAGCCGTAGAGGTTGGTCTTCAGCGTGGTGTCGAAATGCTCCTCGGTCAGGTCGGCGAAATCGGTGGAATGGATCTGGAAGGCGGCATTGTTGACCAGCACGTCGAGCCGCCCCAGTTCCTTGACGACCCTTGCCACGGCCTTGGCGCAGAAAGCGCGATTGCCGACATCGCCGCGCAAGGCGAGGCAGCGGCGGCCCTCCGCTTCGACCGCTTGCTTGGTCGCCTCCGCGTCACGGTCCTCGCTGAGATAGACAATGGCGATATCGGCACCCTCGCGCGCGAACAGCACGGCCACCGCACGGCCGATCCCGGAATCGCCGCCGGTGATCAACGCCGCCTTGCCTTCCAGCTTTCCCGAACCGCGCCAGAACGGCGCGTCATAGAGCGGCGCCGGCTCGATGGCCCATTCCTCGCCGGGTTTGGGATGATGCTGGGCGGGAAAAGGCGGCGCGGGATATTTTCGCGCGCCGGCCTGCATGGCGCCGTCGTCCTTGGGCTTGGCCTTGGCGCGGTCCTTGGCGTCGACCTTGCGCTGGATGCTGCGCTGCTTGCTGGTTGCTTTCGAACTGTCGCTCTGGGTGCTGGTCGGCATGGTCATCTCCTCTGTGTTTGGACCGGAGACATCCCGAACCTCCTCGCGCAACGCGCGGAACTGTTCGCGATGTCTTCGGTCCAAACGCTCTGCTCGCAGGGACAACGCATGTCGGCGGAAAAAGTTGGCGGCTTTCGCAGGCGCACATTGCAACCCTCGCATCCTGCCGCCGTTTCGCCTGCCGGAGGCAATCATGTTCGAAGGTTTTCAGACCCTCAAGGTCGACTGCGGGGATGCCCGCATCTTCGCCCGGCGCGCCGGCGACGGGCCCGCCGTTCTTCTGCTGCACGGCTTTCCGCAGACGCATCTGATGTGGCGCGACGTGGCGCCACGCCTGGCGGACCGGTTCACCGTCATATGCGCCGACCTGCGCGGCTACGGCGCCAGCTCATGCCCGGCGTCGAGCGCCGATCACGCCCCTTACGCCAAGCGCGCCATGGCCCGCGACATGGTGGCGCTGATGGCCGAGCTCGGCTTTTCCAGCTTCATGGTCGCCGGCCATGATCGCGGCGGACGTGTCGCCTACCGCCTCGCGCTCGACCATCCCGACCGCGTCGAAAGGCTTGCCGTGCTCGACATCGTGCCCACCGCCGACGCCTGGGACCGGGCCGACGCCAGGCTGGCGCTCGGCTATTGGCCGTGGTCGTTGCTGGCGCAGCCGGAGCCGCTGCCGGAAAAGCTCCTGGCGGGCGCGGCCGACGCGATCGTCGATGACGCCCTGGGCGGCTGGGGCTCGTCGCCAAAAGCGTTTTCCGCCGGCGTGCGCCAGGCCTATGTCGAGGCCCTGCGCGATCCCGCCCATGCCCATGCGATCTGCGAGGAGTACCGGGCGGCCGCGAGGCTCGACCGCAAGCACGACCATGCCGACAGCGCCGCCGGCCGGCGCATCGCCTGCGCGGTGCTGGCGCTGTGGAGCGGGCAAGGCGCGCTCGCCGAATGGTATGCCGGCGAAGGCGGACCACTGGCCTTGTGGCGCGGCTGGGCCGGCGATCTGCGCGGCCATGCGGTCCAGGGCGGGCATTTCTTTCCCGAAGAAGCACCCGCGCAAACGGCCGCCGAATTGAGCGCTTTCTTCGCCGGCTCCGAGACCGCAGCCCGTCCGGCGAATGCCCAGAAGAGTACGTAGGGCTTTCCCGGGAAAGGGACGTGGCGCTTTCCCTGGGGAATCGCGTCGAATTCACGCCTGGAGCGGTTCAGCGGGAACCTTCGCAGCCGGCCGCGACCAGGGGAATTGGAACCACATCCTTGGCTGCGCAGTTGCAGGGGCATCGGATGAACCCGGGAGCAGAGCCATGCCACGTGGAGAAAAATCGAAATACACCGACAAGCAGGAGCGCAAGGCAGACCACATCGCCGAGGGCTACGAGCATCGCGGCGTGTCCGAGAAGGAAGCCGAGCGCCGCGCCTGGGCCACCGTCAACAAGGATGATGGCGGCGGCAAGAAGGAGGGCGGCTCCGGCCGCGGCAAGCACACCGGCCATCCCGCCGCGCATAAGGGCGGCGAAAAGGGCGGCAAGGCTTCCGCCTCGCGTTCGGCCGCCAGCCGGTCGGCATCGGCCAGGAAGGCAGCCGCGACCCGCAAGCGCAACGAAGCGCACGCCCATTGATGCGCGGGCGACCGGGTCACGAAGTTCCTATGCGCCTTGCCTGCCCTCGCCCGAGCTGCTCTTGATCAGATCGTCGCCCGGCGGATCATCGAAGTTGGGCTCGGCCGGATTGTCGGACGGCGGCCTTTGCGGACAGTCCTCGTAGCCGTGGTCGCGGCCGCCGCAGAACGAACAGCACATGGCCTCGCGATCCCTGTTCCCGGGCGGCCATCGCGGGGTTTGGTAAGGCTTCCTGCCGAGCATGCCCAGCAATGCGCGAGGCGCGATTTGGTTGCGCGCCCGCGCCGTCCCTCGCAAGAGAAGACGCCGGCTGTTGCGCAACCGCCAGACAAAGTGCGAATCTCCCCGGCATGCCGCAACCAAGCTTGATCGCCCGGCGTTGCGGATCATGCCTTGGAGAGACCGCCATGTCCGTTCGAATCCTGTTGCCGACCGTGGCTGCCATGCTTGCCGCCACCGGCCTGGCCGAAGCCCGGCCCGACAGCCGCGCCATGAGCTGCGCGCAGATCCGCGCCATGATCCACAGCCACCGCGCCGTCGTGCTGACCACCGGCCCCAATACCTATGACCGCTATGTCAGGCAGTTCGGCAATGAATGCGATTGGCCCGAAGTGCCGATGTCGGCCTATATCCCGGCCCGCGACGGGCACTGTCCGGTCTACCGCTGCGAGGAGCCGGTCAACAATTTCCCGAATTGACCGGTCGGCCAGGCGCCGGCATCGACGTTCGGGGATTGCCGCATCCCTGCCTGAAACCATTCCGAGGGGGCCGCGTTGACGCGTGGGGTGGCCGCCACAGGAGATGCCCATGACCGTCAACTGCCGCGTATCCATCGACAACGGGCCTCAATCGATCGAGGCCGTTTTCCAGGCCGTGCCCCGGATCGGCGAGAGCGTTTCGCTGTCCGTCGACGGAAACGCCCAGGACCTGCGCGTTTCGCGTGTCGTGCATGTGCCCGACGGCTCGCTCGAAGGAGCTGCGATCATCGTCGAGGTGACGGCCAACATCCTCTAGCCCCCTGAATCCGCAAATGCGGCGCGCCTTGGCCACGGCGGCGGCTTTCAGATGCCTAAGCCGATCGTCTGGCCGGCGTCTTCCATAGGGTGCTGCGGCACGATGATCGACGCCAGCGGCGCGTTCAGCGTCCATCTGAAATAGCCGGGCGAGCGCTCGATCACGGCGGACCCGCCGAGCGACTGCGGCGCCACCCTTTGCAGGACAACGGTGCCGAACCCCTTGCGCGTGGTGTCGTCGCGCTCGTCGCCGCCGCTATAGGGGGGCGACCGCTCCTCCCAGACAAGTTGGAATTCGCGTTCGGCCAGAGCGTCGTCGCTCATGCTCCAGGTCACCTCGACCCGGCCGGAATCGCTGGCGAGCGCTCCATACTTGGACGAATTGGTGCCGAGCTCGTGGAAAGCCATGCCGAGATTCTGCACCGCATTCGACTGCAAGGTCAGCAGCGGTCCCGAAAGCAGTATCTGCTCCTCGCGGCCGAACGGTTTGAGATGTTCCTGGACCAGGTCGAACAGGCTGGCTCCCGCCCAGTTCGAGGTGACCAGCAGATCGTGCGAGCGTGACAGCGCCATGATGCGGGCGCGGATCATCTCCTCGAACTCGCGCGGGTCCTGCGAGCGCTTGCTGGTTTCCCTGACCATCGACAGGATCACCGCAAACTGGTTCTTGACGCGATGGTTGACCTCGCGCATCAGCATCTTGATCCGGCGCTCGTTCTCCCTGCTGGCGCTGATGTCGCGGGCGATCTTCGAGGCGCCGACGATCTCGCCGCTGGCGTTCCTGATCGGCGACACCGTCAGCGAAACGGCAATGAAGGTGCCGTCCTTGCGCTTTCGCGTCGTCTCGTAGCTCGCGAGGCGTTCGCCGCGGCGGACCTTGGCGATGATCTCGGTTTCCTCGTTCTTGAGGTGGTCGGGGATGAGCATCAGGATCGACTGCCCCAACGCTTCCTCCGCGCTGTAGCCGAACATGCGTTCGGCCGCCTGGTTCCAGCTTTTGATGATGCTGTTCAGGTCCTTGCTGATGATGGCGTCGAAGGAGGAATCGACGATCGCCGCCAGCTGCGCATCGGCCGTTGCGTCCTGTTTTTCACCGCTTGCTATGTCAGCCATTGCCCCGCCAGGTGTCAGCCTATAGCCACTAGATAACGCGTGCGCCGGACAAGGCAATCACCTTGAAGCGGCCTGCTGCTTCAACTTCATCGAAATCGCCTCGCCGGCTGGAGTGATCGAGGGGAAGGTCGTTCCGCAGATCAGGGCGGCCGGCATCGGAGACGCCAGCGACCATACAAAATGGTTTTCGAGCACCAGGACAGAGCGGACATTCAAGTCCATGGGCACCGGAAGCGCGGAACCCGTCCTTGCGGGCCGGCATCACCTGAATGTCACCGCGCCTCAGTCAGAATGGCCGTCGCCCACATTGCCGTTGCCGCCCGGGGTGGACAGCAGTCCGAAGTCCTGGGACTTGACGCCCTGCTCCGCCGCCAGGAATCCGTCCGAGGCGAGGCCACGCCGCAAGAGCTCCCTGACCGCGGCCGAGCGGCTCGGCATGCGCTTGTCGAAGCGCCAGTTCTCCAGTGCCGCCAGTTCGTCGGCGGTCAGCATGACCTGCAAGCGTTCAGGACGTTCCAGTTCAGTCACGGCACTTCCTCGCACAACCGAATACGCGAATGAGTATCTGTCTCATTCCACTAATAATTAGGATAGCAATCCTAACACGTCAAGATCGGCAAATACGCGACCTCCCATCCTGCTCATGATGACTATAAAGCGTCGGGTGCGCCTTTGCGTAACCATGCTAACTAACTGATATACATCGAGTATTTTCAGATTTCCGCTTGCCACACACCGATGCGAGGCGCATGCTACAAAGGCAAAACCAGTCCAGGAGGTTTCCATGCGGTATGACTACTCGACGCGGTTGCGCGATGACGTTCAATCCGCGGTCACCACGGCTTTCAGGACGTACGGCATCGTCAACATCACCGCGGTGGCCGAACGGATCAGGCTCAGGAACCTCGACGAAAACGTTGCTCTCGAGGACGTCGAGCACCTGGTCCTGGCGGCCGCCCAACTGCTTGGCGCCGCCATCGAATTCGAGGGCCTGACCATGATCGACCGCTTGCCGGACGCTCATGTCAACGGCCGCCCCGGCGGACCGGCCCCTGCCCTGAAGCGCCTCGTCTGAACAGATTTGAGGCGACGCGCTAAGTCATTTCGGGCGACCTGCATCAGGGCTCCGGTGGCCGGGCGAGCCCGCTGGACGCGGCCTACCTGTGGAAATTGAGCGCGCGCGCTATATGGTGTTGAATTCCCCTCCGGAGAACACGCCATGACGCTCGACACACGCAAGCTCGGCAGCCAGGGGCTGCGGGTTTCTGCCATCGGCCTCGGCTGCATGGGCATGAGCCAGTCCTACGGCCCGGCCGACGAAGCCGAATCCATCGCCACGCTGCACCGCGCCATCGAACTCGGCTGCACCTTCCTCGACACCGCCGAGGTGTATGGCCCTTACGCCAATGAGGCGCTGCTCGGCCGCGCCTTGAAGGGCAAGCGCGACCAGGTGACCATCGCCACCAAATTCGGCTTTCGCATCGAAAATGGCCGGCAGGTCGGCACCGAACGCGACAGCAGGCCGCAAACCATCAGGGCGGCGGTTGAAGGGTCGTTGAAGCGGCTCGCCACCGACCATATCGACCTTCTCTACCAGCACCGTGTCGACCCAGCCGTGCCGGCCGAGGATGTCGCCGGCACGGTCGGCGAACTGGTCAAACAGGGCAAGGTCCGCTTCTTCGGCCTGTCGGAGGCGGGAGCCGCGAACATCCAGCGGGCGCACGCCGTGTTTCCGGTCTCGGCGCTGCAGAGCGAGTACTCGCTGTGGGAGCGCAATCTCGAGCCGGAAATCATTCCCCTGCTGCGGCAAACCGGCATCGGCCTGGTGCCGTTCTCACCGCTCGGCCGCGGCTTCCTGACCGGCGGCGCCAAGCGCGCCGAGGACTATCCGGAAGGTGATTACCGCCGCGGCGACCCGCGCTACCAGGGTGCGAACTATGACGCCAATGTCGAGGCCGCCGCAAAGGTCCGCGACATCGCCGCCGCCAAAGGCGTCAAGCCAGGGCAGATCGCGCTGGCCTGGCTCCTGGAGAAGGGCAACGTCTTCGGTGTCGACATCGTGCCGATCCCCGGCACCAAGCGGATCAAATATCTGGAAGAAAATGTCGCCGCTGCGTCGCTGAAACTGGAGGCCGCCGAGATGGCGGCGCTCGACGACGCGCTGGCCCCGGGGAAGGTCTCCGGCCCGCGCTACGGCGACCGCACCATGATGATGATCGACCGATAGGTTCGCACGTCGCCGGTGAATCGGGCCTATTCCACCGGTGCGGGCTTTTGCCGAGGATCGGGCCGCAACCGCTGGTGAAGTTCCCTGCCGGCGTGCAGGGTCCGGTCCGCCAGCGCGGCGAGTGTTCCGCGCAAGGTCCTTGTTCCCAGCACCGAATCCAGCGTCACCGACTGGGTCGCGAAGCGCCGCTTGAAGTCCTCGCCGCCGCACAGGAAGTCGACCATCGTCAGCCCTCTGTCGATCGACCACTGGATGTAGTCCATCATCAGCACCATGCCGGGAGACGCCCGTTCGACATCCGGATCGTAGGTCGTGACGAAGGCCATCATCGTGTTGTGCTGGACGAAATTGATCGAGACCGCCACCACCATCCCGGCGCATTCCAGCACGAAGACATGCAGGAGTCCTTCCCTGGCCAGCACCGCGACCAGCGCGGCCAGGGCCGGCGACCCCTCATCGAACAGGTTGGATTCGTGTCCGCGCGCGGCGAGCCATTTGCGCTTGAACTCGGCGAGCCTGTCGAGGACGGGCTGCATCGGCTCGTCCGGCGACATGAGGCGGAACCGCACTTCGCCGCCTTCCTCGAGGAATTTGCGGCCACGGCGATAATTCTGGCGCATCTTCTTCGTTTGTTCCCCGAACCAGTCCGCGCCCGTACGCCATGGCCCGGCGACCCGGAAGCTGGTTTCGCTGCGGCGGTTCGGGCGCAGCGCCATCTTGGGCGCCGAAGCGGGAGCAAGCAGCGTGCGCATCGCGGCGTCCGGCAGCAGGCGGTTCAGATAGACGAGATCGAAGCCGCCCGCGGCCGAAATTTCCTGCCATAGCGCCGCGACCGCCGCCGGATCGCAGTCCGGCGCGACCAGCACGTCGCCATAGTCGCTGTGGTCCTTGGCAGCCCATTCCAGGACGTTGACGCCCTTGCGCCGCACCGTCGCCAGCGGGATGACGGCGTCGATCCGGTCACCGTTCCAGACGAGGCCGATCCTGAGACCACGCAGCTCCCGGTCCGGGGCCGTCTGCCACCACGCCGTGACCCAGGCGTGGCTTTGAAAGATCAGCCCCTCCGCCCGGCGCCACAGCTCCGTCCAGGCCGGCCCGACCGACGCGAGGCGCTCCTCGGAGGTGACGATCTCCAAAGCGCCGGCCTTCGGGCCCTCGATCGCGGCGTGAGCGTTCATGGCTGCGGGCTCCGTGTCGGCTCGGACGAAGCGCGGCGGCGAAACCGCCGGGCGATGTGCCCCCACATCTTCTTGAGCGGCAGCACGTAAAGCCCCGACAGGGATTGATAGTCGCGCGCGCCGCGTTCCATCAATCCGAACCTGAAATCCTCATCGGGCTTGGGCACGCACAACGTTCCGAATAGCCGGTCCCAGAACGAGAACAGCAAGCCGAAATTCTTGTCGTAGTGCCTTGGATCGACGCTGTGGTGCAGTTGGTGCCAATGCGGGCACAGCACGATGTTGTTGAGCGGCCCGAACGATATCTTGAAATGGGTGTGCCTGACGAAATCCATCATCAGGATATTGCGCATGACGTAGACGTTGACGCCGAAGATCGTCACTTCGACGAGGTTAAGCGACAAAAGGGTCCAGATGCCGAAGCAGATCCCGGGTATGACGCCGTCCCAGGCGCGGTTCATGAGCTCGTCGAGCGGATGAACCCTGTCCTTGGTGATCCCGACCATCACCTCCGCCGAGTGATGCACCTTGTGCAGCTCCCACAGGAACGGGAAGCGGTGCTGGGCCACATGGTAGAGGTAATAGGATATGTCGTAGGCGATCAGCATCGTCACCGTGAAGACGACGATCGTCACCGCTCCCGGCGGTCCCGGCAGCAGCGGCGGGTCGATTTGCAGGAGTGCCGCCAGCGTCCGATTCGTCGCGTAACCGACGGCGACGACGAAGGTCACGCCCGCCGGCAGCATCAGGAAGGGCATAATCGCCTTGCGGGTGATCCAGAAAAGCAGGTCCGCCCGCGCCGAGGGATGCGTGACGATCTCGTTGGGAAAGACGAAATCGAAGAATTCCCTGAAGCTCTTGCGCTCCGCCGTCCGCCAATAGGCGATCAGGGCGCTGCCCAGCGCGGTCAGCAGCAAAAGGCCGGCCGCAAGCAGGCTGGAGCCGGACAACTTGTCCAGGATCCTTTCGATGATGCCGGCAATCGACATGGGCCCACTCATTTATGCAACCGAAGCTTGACTTGTAGAAAGCGATTTACCTGACAGGCAGGGCAAGCCGCCACGCCGTCAGGGCTCTCGATCATTTCGCCGTCACCCTAGTCGAGAATCCATATCGAAAGCTTAAGCTAATTAAAAACAATGAATCCGCTAAAAAGCTCGCTATATATTGCCGAATTCTGAATAAAACTCCTAAAATTGACAGCAAATGACCGGCGGCGCTTGGCGTGGAGATCGCAACTTCGGGGAATCGCCGGGTGATCATGCCGGTCCCGAGCTCGCCGGCCCGCGGCCAGGCTGCCAAACCCCTCCCAGGCTTATTTCCCGGCGCCCGGCTGCTTGTTGAAGATCGTGAGCAGGTCCATCGGCAGCGGAAACACCACCGTCGACGAGCGCTCGCCGGCGATGTCGTGCAGCGCCTCGAAATAGCGCAGTTGCATGGCCTGTGGCTCCTGCGCCAGCATCTTGCCGGCCTCGACCAGCTTTGCCGCCGCCTGCTGCTCGCCATCGGCGTTGATCACCTTCGCGCGCCGCAGCCTTTCAGCCTCGGCCTGCTTGGCGATGGCGCGGACCATGTTCTCGTTGAGGTCGACATGCTTGATCTCGACATTGGACACCTTGATGCCCCATGCATCGGTCCGCTGGTCCAGGATCTCCTGGATGTCGCTGTTCAACTTGTCGCGCTCGGCCAGCATCTCGTCGAGTTCGTGCTTGCCGAGAACCGAGCGCAACGTGGTCTGCGCGAGCTGGTTTGTCGCGGCCATGAAGTCCTCGACCTGGATGACGGCCCGCTCGGCGTCGACGATCCGGAAATACAGCACCGCGTTCACCTTCACCGAGACATTGTCGCGCGAGATCACGTCCTGCGGCGGCACGTCCTGGACCACCACGCGCAGGTCGACCCGCACCATCTGCTGGACGAAGGGGACGAGGAGGATGAGGCCGGGGCCCTTCACCCCGGTGAAGCGGCCGAGCGTGAAGACCACGCCGCGCTCATATTCCCGCAGGATGCGAATGGCGGCGGACAGGAAGATCAGCACGATGAGGGCGAGCACCAGGTAGGCGACGTAACCGATGATCATTGCCTTGCTCCATTGTTCCTGCGCCGGACCGTCAGCACGAGATCCCTGACATCGGCCACCTCGACGCTGTCGCCGGGGGCGAGCGGTTCATCGGCTTTCGCCCGCCAGCGCTCGCCCTGCGCGAGCACATGGCCCTCGCTGCCCGACCAGTCGAGGATCCTGGCCGGCAGCCCGTGCATGGCCTGCGCGCCGACACGCGGCAGGCTCCTGCGCGCCCTCCACAGATAGCTGCCGGCCAGCAGCGCCAGGCCAAGCGTCAGCGCCGCGGCGGTGCCGATGAGCGCCCACGACATCTCGAAGCCGGGGCCCTCGACCTTGAGCAGCATGGCGGCGCCGAGCAGGAAGGCGGCCACGCCTCCGAGCCCGAGCACCACGGTCGGGTTGAAGGCCTCGATGACGAGGAAGGCGATGCCAAGCAGCATCAGGGCGAGGCCGGTATAGCTGATCGGCAGCAAATTGAGGGCATAGAGCCCGAGCAGCAGGCAGATGGTCCCGATCACGCCGGGCGCCACTGCGCCTGGGCTGGTGAACTCGAAGACGAGGCCGTAGACGCCGGCCAGCATCAGGACGACGGCGATGTTGGGATCGGTGATGACGGCGAGAAGCCGGATCAGCCAGCCGGGATCGAGCGTCTCGACCGCCACGCCCTTGGTCGCCAGCACCTGTTGCTTGCCGGCCACCTCGACCGTGCGGCCGTCGGCAAGCTGGAGCATCTCGGCGGTGTCGCGGGCGACGAGGTCGACTACATGTGCCTGAAGTGCCGCATTGGCGGAAAGGCTGGCTGCCTCGCGCACCGCCTTTTCGCCCCAGTCGGCATTGCGGCCGCGCAGTTCGGCGAGCGAACGGATCAAGGCGACCGCGTCGTTCGTCACCTTTGTCATCATCGGGTCGCCGGCCGGAGGCCCGGTGGCATTCTTCTGGTCGCCCTTGTCCTTTTGGTCGCCACCGGGAAGGGGCGGCAACCCGCCAAGCTCGACCGGCGTGGCGGCGCCCAGATTGGTGCCGGGCGCCATCGCCGCGACATGGGTGGCATAAAGGATATAGGTCCCGGCACTTGCCGCGTGCGCGCCGGCGGGCGCGACATAGCCGATGACGGGAACCGGCGAGGCAAGGATATCGGCGATCATTTCGCGCATCGAGGTGACCAGCCCGCCCGGCGTGTCGATCTCGAGGACAACCGCTTCGGCGTGCCGCTCGGCGGCTTTGGCCAGCGCTTCGTTGAGCTGCCTGGCGCTCGCCGGGCCGATGGCGCCGTCGATCACGACGCGCAACGCGACCTTCTCCGTAGCCTCCGCGGTCACGGAAGAGTGACTGGCGGCCGCGGCGGCCATGAAGGCCGCTGCCAGAACCGCCATCCGCGCGAGGGTCACGCTCAAAACTCCCTGGATTACGCAGGATATGCTGTGCAGGATATGGCGTTGGGTCCGTCGAAATCCATGGCCTGGCCTCAGATTGCAAGCCGGCGACCCTGCCCTTCGCAGCCGGCGGCAAACGCAATGGGCAGACGTTCAAAGCCGGAAGGGGCCCCGCTCGCGCGCCGGCCCCGTCCTTGGTCAGCGGTCACGCATGTGCGTGCGGGTGACGGACGTCCCAGACGGCCCAACCCGATACGGCAACCACCAGCACGCCGAGAATGACGTGGGTGGCCATCGCATTCGTGTTCGCCATGAATTTGAGCAGCCAGGGCGACACGATCAGCCAGAGCCCGAGAACGACACCTACCCATTCCTCCCACTCGGCGAAGGCGGCAAGCGCCGCCACGGCCACCGCGCCCAGCACGACGCCGACGATCCAGGCGTTCCATGCGGGAGCGGTTTCAGCAGCGAAGCCGATTATCCAGGGTGAGATGAACAGGCAGACGGCAAGGACCAGATTGAGCCAGTCCTGGCCTTTCTTTCCTTCCATGAGTGTATTTGCCATGACAACCTCCATAGATGAAGCTTGGCCAAAGCGTTGTATTCGCGTGCAAACGCACGCTTAATGGTTGATGTAACTATGCCTCACATGGCCTTCAAGGCCCGCCTCGCGGACGGGTCGCCTTGGCATCGATCGAGCTCCTCCACCCAATTGGGATCAAGCCGGGACGGGCCACATCAAGGCAAAACCACCCGCCTCTTGTCGGCGCATTCTAGAAGGTGATCTTCACCGAGGCAGCACTGCGGTTGGCCGCCCCGTGATGCACCGCTTCGATGTTGTTGCCGTCCGGGTCGAGAAGGAAAGCGGCGTAGTAGCCGGGGTGGTACCGGCGTTCACCCGGCCCGCCATTGTCCCTGCCGCCGCCGTCCAGCCCGGCCTTATAGAACGCATCGACCATGGCGCGGTCTTTCGCCTGGAATGCCAGGTGATGGCGACCGGTCAACTCTCCCCGAGCCGCGCGGCTATCGGCGGTTGAAATGAAAAGCTCGTCGGCCCAGAAATAATCGGCGGCGCTGCCGCCGATCGGAATATCGAGCACTCGAAATACTGCTTCGTAAAAGCGGCGGCTGGCGGCGATGTCCCTGACCACCAGTTGGATATGATCGATGAGCCGGCCGCGATGCAGTTCTTCCATGCAAGCTCTCCTCTCGCCAAGGGCTCGAATCTAACTAGCTTCGCGTGATCCGCCGTCAATGCCGCGCCGAACGTCAGGACTTTCGCGCGGCATGCCGCGCCAGTGCGTGCTCGATCAGCACGTCGATGACCTGGCTGTAGCCGATGCCGATCGCCGCCAGCGCCTTGGCATACATCGAGATGTCGGTGAAGCCGGGCAGCGTGTTGACCTCGTTGACCAGCAGCGAGCCGTCAGCCCGCAGGAAGAAGTCGACGCGGGCCATCGCCTCGCAGCCGAGCGCCTGGAAAGCCCGCGCGGCCATCTCCCTTGCCTTGTCGGCGACGGCGGCCGGGACATCGGCGGGCACGTTCACCACGGCGCCATTGGCGTCGAGATATTTGGCTTCATAAGTGTAGAAGCCGTGCTTGCCGGCCGGAATGATCTCGCCGGGCAGCGATACGGTCAGCGCTCCGTCGGCTCGCTCCAGCACCGAGCATTCGATCTCGCGGCCGTCGACGAACTCCTCGATCAGGACCTTGCCGTCGTAGCGGAAAGCCGTCTCGACGGCCCGTTCGAAGCCGTCCCGGTCGTTCACCTTGCTGACGCCGAAGGACGAGCCCTGGCGCGCCGGCTTGGCGAAGAAAGGCAGGCCGAGCGCGCCGGCGATCTCCTGGAACGGCCCGACATCGTTTCGATGCACGGTGACGGAACGGGCAACCGGCAGCCCGGCCTCGCGCAGCAGCCGCTTGGCGACATCCTTGTCCATGGCGGCGGCCGAGGCGAGAATGCCGCAGCCGACATAGGCGACGTCGGCGACCTCGGCATAGCCCTGCACCGAGCCGTCCTCGCCGAAAGGACCGTGCAGCACGGGAAAGACGACGTCGACCGGCGGCAGGTCGGGCTGTGCTCCGCCGCCCCGTGCGGCCACCAGCCTGCCTCTACCACCGGGCAACAATGCGACCTCCACGCCGTCCTCAGACACCGGTGCCCCGGCTCTGTCGTCGCCAGCCTCGGAGGATGGTTGCAGCAGCCATCTTCCGTCCCTGGAAATGGCGATCGGGACCACCTCGTAAAGCGTCCGGTCGATGGCCTTCAGCACATTGGCGGCCGAAAGGCGCGATACGTCATGCTCGGCCGAACGTCCGCCATAGAGGACGGCGACCCTAATCTTGTTCTTCATTGAAAAGCCTTGTCCTTCATCGAAATCCCACAAGATCAAATGCTGACGGCAATGCCGCGATTGGCAAAGAAGCGATCGAAATCGGCGGCCGCCAACACTGCGTTCGCCTGTGTGGCGCCGGTATGGCCGGACGGATTGTGAAAGCGAAAACCTTCATCCGATGCCGACATGACCAGCACCAGATGGCCGCCCTTGGACGGCGGCTCGCGCTCGGGCCAGCGGATCGAACTGCTGACCGAGGCGATGAAGAAGCGCGACTGCCCGAGGATCGCCGGAATATCCGATGTAGCGACACTGGTCATCACCTTCGCTTCCAGGCCGAATTCCGCCTTCACGAAGCTGACAAAGGGGGCGTAGATCAGGCCCTTGATCGATCGTTCGGTGACGACATAACCGCCATATCCGGTGCAGCGCCTGGCCAGTTCGATGGTCGGCACGATCTGGCCGCGCGCCGCCAGGATCATCTTGAGGCACGCCATGCCGCGGACATTGGCTGCCCACAGCGCGTATTCGTCGAGTGTGCGCGCGCCCGAGTTCTCCCACAGCGGATCGCGCCGCAGCGCCACCTCGGCGCCATCGGCAAGGACGGCCAAAGTCATATCGGGCGTCTCCCACTGGCTGAAAAACGGCACGGTTCCAGGCGGTGGGCTCATCAATTCCTCAAACAGATCATTTCAATTTCGTATACAGGGATACGAGAGCGGAGAACAGTGCTTCAAACCTCATTCGCCTGATCAGGCGATGGCCCGCGCTCGGGTTTTGCCCGCCGGGCGAAGCTTGCCAATGCCCGCCGATCGGCGCACTCTCAGCCCTACGAAGCCGGTCGCCGGGTGTCGGTTCCTCTCCTCGCCCGTCGTGTTAGGATTGCGCAATGACCCGCGACCAGATGCTCGCCCACCTGCGTGCTGCCGACGCCGTCGCTCGCGAGGCGGCCGTGCACGGCCATCATCCGTTCGGCTGTGTGCTGGTCGGGCCGGACGATCGCGTGCTTATGCGCCAGGGAAACCTCGACACGGTGCGCCATGCCGAGACGGAACTCGCCCGGCGCGCCGCGGCTGCCTACGAGCCGGATTTCCTCTGGTCCTGCACACTGGTCTCGACCGGTGAACCCTGCGCGATGTGCACCGGAACGCTCTACTGGGCCAATATCGGCCGGCTGGTCTACGGCTTCGAGGAGACGAAGCTCCTGGCACTCACCGGCGACCACGCCGAGAATCCGACGATGAGCCTGCCCTCGCGCACAGTCCTCGCCTCGGGCCAGAAGAAGATCGAGGTCTTTGGCCCTTTCCCCGAGATCGAGGACGAGCTGATCGCGCCGCACCGCGATTTCTGGACGCGCTGACGCGCCGGCCGAAGCGCGCGCGAAGCGCCAGATGGCCACCGGAACGGAATTCAAACGATCTCTTGGAACGTGTTTGCCAACAGCGCCGTCAATGCGCTGGTGGCCAGGGCGATTGCCTGAACCGGTCTTGCCTACCGCCCATAGGTGTACGTCACGCTGGCCTCGCCGAGCGCCTGGCTCTTCGCGGCCACTGCCACCATTTCCGGAGAGGGATTTTCCGGCGCGCGCAGCTTCGGCGCGCCGAGCGCATAGAGCGTGAAGACATAGTGATGCGTGCCGCTGCCGGGCGGCGGGCATGGCCCGAAATAGCCTGCGCGGCCGATGCCGCCCTTGCCGAACACCGTACCCTTGGGCAAGCCCTTGCCGCGCTTCGAGCCCGCCCCTTCGGCCAGGCCCTTCGCGCTTGCCGGGATGTTCCAGGCCAGCCAGTGCCAGAAACCCTTGCCGCCGCCGGCGTCGGGGTCGAACATGGTGAGCGCGTAGCTCTTGGTGCCGACCGGCGGGTCCTTCCATCTCAAGGCGATCGATACGCTTTGCCCGCTGCAGCCGCCGGCCTTGTCGCCGAGATATTTTTCGGCCCATTTGCCGTTGGAAACCGACGGGCTTGAAATCTCGAAAGCCGCCGCCTGATTGGCGAGGCCGAACAGCACCAGCACGGCGAAACCGAGGCGCAAGCTCATGGCTTCCTCCACTTCCAGCCAAGATGCCGACAAGTTTAGCCGAAAAGCGGCCCGAAATTAGGCAATTTGGCGCGAAACTGCTGGTGGGGGCTGCTGGAACCGTCGATCCTCCCGACATGGGCTGCCGACGGCGCTATTCCGCCGCGCTGCATTCTTCGGTCGGCTCAGCCGCAGGCGGACCGATCGCCGAGATCCAGAGCCGGTCGATGTCGGCTAGCTGCGCGCGGTCGATTTCGTCGAGATGGTTCCAGTACATGCCATCCTCGTAGAAATAGCCGAGCTCGCGCTCGATTTGCTCGGCCGCTTCGACCCTATGCTGATGGATGCCCGCACGCGCATCCATCTTCATGCCGGCGAGGCGCTCGGGGGACAGTAACCGCAATTCCTCGAAGGACAGCCTTGGGAAGACCAGGCGGCTTTGCGGCAGGTCCGACAGGTTGATGCAGAGCGTGCCGCGTCGCAGCGCATGAATGAGCAGGCGGGCGGATTTGGCCTCGAGGCTCTGCAGCGTGACATCGTCGCGCAGCGGGTCGGCGCGGCCGATGCCGTAGAAATGGGTGTCGCCGGCCGTGTCGTAGATCATGTCGCAGCCGAGGAAGGCGAGCACGTCCGGCCTCTGGCTGTGGACGGCCCAATAGGCCGCTGTCAGCGACATGGTGGCGCCGGCATAGACGAAGCCGCCGAAAGTATTCTGGGCCGGCACGTAATGCGCGGCGCTGAAGATCTCGGCCTGCCGCAGCGGTTCCAGAGGCGGCATCCGGTTGGACGGGAAATCGCCGGCATGCACCAGCACGTCCCAGTCGGGGCGCACGCGCCAGGCATTGTTGATGGCGACGATGCTGGCGAAGGTCTCCTTCGGCCAGGCGGCGCAGCGCACGACGTCGGGCGCGCTGCCGAGAAGCAGCGTCACTCTGGGCGTTGCGGAGACCATGACATCCTCATTCGACCGGCAAAGGCACGCCCGCATTTACCGCACGCCTTGCCAGGCGCACAAGGGCTGCCGACAAGCCGGCCTGACGCCCCGGGGCCAGGAATCCGGTCGGTTGCTAGTTCCTCAGCAGCTTGGCCAATCTGGGAATTCCCTCGGTCACAGCGCGGCGGTCGGCCAAGGTGAAGGACAGCCGCAGCGTGTTGCGCCCGGTGCCATCGGCGAAGAAGGCGCTGCCGGGCACGAAGGCGACACGCGCTTCCTTCACCGAGCACGCCAGGAGAGGTTCGTGGTTCAAAGCTGGGCTTCGATGGCGGCCTTGTCGATGATGGACCACACGAGCCGGATCTTCGCGCCGCGAAATTCATAGAAGACGTTCTCGGCGAAGGACACTTTCCGGCCGTCTACGGCAAGCCCGAGGAAATTTCCCCTGGGCGTGCAGTCGAACATCAGGCGGCTCGCGACATGAGGCGGATCGCAGACCAGCAGCCGGATATCGAAACGAAGATCCGGAATGTCGTCGAAATCCTTCTCCAGCATCGCACGGTAGCCGGAGAGACCGATCCGCCTGCCATTGTGGGACACGTCATCGTCGAGGAACTGCCCGAGGTTCGGCCAGTCCTGCCGGTTCAGGCAGGCAATGTAGTCGCGGTAGATACCGGAAAGGTCGGTCATGGCGCATGAACCCGCATTCGTGGACACAAGGCTATTTTGCACCAGCAACAAGTCAGGGCAACCCGGGTTTGTTCGCCGCTGGGGCGATGCGCCGTCGTTTGGCCGGCGCCTTAAGCCTTGAGCAGCGCCGGCAGCCGCGGAATGCCCTCGCTCACCGCGCGCCGGTCAGCGAGCGTGAAGGACAGCCGCAGCGTGTTGCGCCCGGTGCCATCGGCGAAGAAGGCGCTGCCGGGCACGAAGGCGACACGCGCCTCCTTCACCGAGCGCGCCAGGAGCGTGGTGGCGTCAGCGCCTTCCGGCAGCGTCACCCAGACGAACATGCCGCCTTCCGGGCGGCTCCAGGTCACGCCTTCCGGCATGTTGGCCGCGAGCGCGCCGAGCAGGCCGTCGCGGCGTTCGCGATAGGCGCCGATCAGCTTTTCGACCTGGGCCTCGAACACCGCTTCGGCCGCCCGGTGCATCACCATCTGGTTGATCGACGGGCTGTGCAGGTCGGAAGCCTGCTTCATCAGCACCAGCTTCTCCACCACGTGACGCGGCGCGCAGACCCAGCCGACGCGCATGCCCGGCGACAGGATCTTCGAGAACGAGCCGCAATAGAGCGTGCGCGCCTTGTCGATGCCGCCGGATCGGGCGCAGTCCAGCGCCAGGATCGGCGGCACGCTTTCGCCATCATAGCGCAGCGCCCGGTAAGCGGCGTCCTCGACGATTGCGATGTCGAGCTCGCCGGCAAGGTCGAGCACCGCCTCGCGCTGCTGCCTGTCCAGCGTGTTGCCGGTCGGGTTGGCGAAATCCGGCACCAGATAGGCGAACTTGACCCGGCCGCCATTCGCCGCCGCCGCCGCGCGATAGGCATCCGGCGTCATGTTACCGCCTTCCGGCCGCAGCCGGTCGTAGCGCGGTTCATAGGCGTTGAAGGCTTGCAGCGCGCCGAGATAGGTCGGCCACGTCACCAGTGCGGTGTCGCCGGGCGACAGCAGCAGCTTGCCGATATAATCGAGCGCCTGCTGCGAGCCCGAAGTGATGAAGATGTTGGCTTCCTCGCAGGCGACGCCGAGCTTGCCCATCTGCCCGGCGATCCATCGCCGCAGCGGCAGATAGCCCTCGCTCACCTGGTACTGAAGCGCGGCCCCCGCCTCGCCGCCGCCGAGCACGTCGGCATAGGCGTCGCGGATCGCCTCGGCCGGAAACAGCGCCGGATCGGGAATGCCGCCTGCGAAGGAGATGATGTCCGGCTGGTCGAGCAGCTTCAGCAGCTCGCGGATTTCCGAGGCCTTCATGCGCGACGAGCGCGACGCCAACAGGTTCATAAGGGTCAAGCATGCCTCCCCGGACGCATCGAATATAGGTCAACTTAGCTGACCTATATCTGGTCTCGCCGCAAATTGAATAGGGCCTGCTAGCCTTCCCGCATGCGCCAGCCGCCCGCCTTAGCGGAAAGCGACGGCCCCGCCTGCGCTACAAGGTCTTCTTGTAGCCGAGATGGGTGCCGGTGAAGCCGAGGCTTTCATAGAAGCGGTGCGCGTCCGCTCTGGTCTTGTCGGTGGTGAGCTGGACGAGGCCGCAACCGCGCGCCCGGCATTGATCAACAGCCCATTCGATCATCAGCCTGCCTATGCCTTCGGAACGGCGGTGCCCGGCGACCCGCACCGCCTCGATCTGACCGCGCCAGGCGCCCTTCCGCGACAGCCCGGCAAGGAAGCTGATCTGCAAGGTGCCGACCACGTCGGCGCCATCGACCGCCACCGCCAACAACTGGTTGGGGTCGGCATCGATGGCGTTGAAGGCATCGACATAGCCCTGCGCCAGCGGCAGCGAGGCATCCTCTCTGGCCGCGCCAAGTGGATCGTCCGCCAGCATGGCCACGAGGGCAGGCAGGTCGGAGGCCAGGGCCTTGCGGAAGGTGATCATGAGCACGACTTACGGCGACGCGCCGGCGCCGGCAAGGCCGTTGGTTTGGAAGCCCCACCCTATCTTCGTCATCCTAGGGCGAAGCAGGAGCGAAGCTCCGTCGCGGAGACCCTGGGATCCATGCCGTGACATGGGAGCGCCGCTACCGTGCGGAATTTCGATCACCGAGCCCCGCGACATGCCCCGAGTCAAACCCGAGGACGAAGTGGCCAATGGCTACCATCCTGTTCCACGAAACAGCTCGAACCATTCAGGATTGGCCTTTTCGATCAGTTCGACCTTCCATTGCCGCCGCCAGCGCTTGAGCGATTTCTCGCGCTGGATGGCGTCCGTGATATCGAAATACTCCTCGTACCAGACCAGTCGCTGCACGCCATATTGGCTGGTGAGCGCGAACCCTGGCCCGACTTGTGTTCTGGCATACGACGACCGAGATCGTTTGTGACGCCGATGTAAATGGTGCCGGCCTTCTGGCTGGCGGTCATGTAGACATAGCCGGTCATGTGTCGGGGCTATCGGGCCATGCGTTGGGAGAACATCCTGATTCGCTGCATTCTTCGGCAGGTGTCACGGCATGGATCCTAGGGTCTGCGCCGCGTCGCTTCGCTCCTTGCTCCGCCCTAGGATGACGAACCGAGGGAACTTCTTCAACCCCATCCCCATCCTGGTCTTGCCGCACGGCGCCAGCGCCTCCCTCCAACACATTTGCAGCACCCGCCGGCAGCATATAGGAAAAGCCACAAGATGGCATTGGCGTCGGCGCCGGTCCTGGTTTCGCGGAGAGCGGTGTTGAGAGCGTGTGTTCGTCTGTGCCTGTCGCTGGTCGCGGTGCTCGCCTTGCCGCTTGTCGCCCATGCCCAATGGAAGCCGGTCGAGACGATCGAGCCCTACGCCATCTCGGGCCGGACCGGACAGGAGCTCTACCGGTCGATCGGCGAGAACGGACCGCTGATCCGCGGCGCCAAAACGCGCACCATCGCCTACACCAATTTCAAGCTGACCTGGACCAGGGACTACCAGAACAAGGGCCGCGATTGCGTGCTGGCATCGGCCAGGCCGAAGCTGATCATCACCTATGCCTTGCCAAAGCCGTCAGGCTCCCTGCCGCCGGCCGTGCAGAAGAGCTGGGACAGCTTCATCGCCGGCGTCACCGCCCATGAGAAGGTGCATGGCGCCGATATCATCGCCATGGTGCGCAAGATCGAGGCGGCGACCGTCGGCCTCAGCGTTGCCGACGATCCCAAATGCGCCAAGATCCGGACCGAGATGACCAGGCGCCTCTCCGAATTGTCGCGGGCGCAGCGGCAGGCAAGCCGCGATTTCGACCGCGTCGAATTCGGCAATGGCGGCAATTTGCAAAAACTGGTTTTTGGCCTCGTGACCGGTCCCTGAGAGGAAGGCGCCACCCTCACCGCGTCTGCGCGCTCGCCGCGAGCTCCGCCCGCTTCTCGTCCGACACCACGGCCAGATCCAGCACCTTCTGCAGTTCGGCGGCGTGGCGGAAGGACGGTTCGGCCTGCACGCCGGTCCGCACCGCGTCGGCGAAACGCCGGTAGTTGGTCGCCACCGTGCCGGCGTCGAGCTCTTCCCATATCCCGTCGTCGACATTTTCGCCGAGGCAGGCCTTGAGCGACGAGCCGTCGAGATTGTGCACCACTTCGAGACCGCCTCTGTCGCCATAGATGCGCAGGCGCAATTCGTTGAGATGGCCGGTCGCCCAGCGACTGGCATGCACCACGCCGAAGGCGCCGTTGGAGAAATCCACCGTCATGGCGAAACTGTCATTGGCGTCGAGCCCGTAGTCGCCGATGCGGTTGCCCGGCGCCTTATCGAAGGAACGCAGCCGGCAGAACACATGACCGATGCCGAGGGCCGCGCCATAGCTGGCGAAATCGAGGATGTGGATGCCGACATCGCCAAGCACGCCGTTGGAGCCGTGGCCGCGCGACAGCCGCCAGAGCCATTTCGGGTCGCTGCGCCAGTCGCCCCAGAATTTCGACACCAGCCAGCTCTGCAGATAGGACGCCTCGACATGCCGGACCGTGCCGATCTCACCGGCCTGCACCATCCGGCGGGCCTTCTGCAACGCCGCCACATTGCGGTAGGTGAGGTTCACCATGTTGACGATGCCGGCTTTCTCGGCGGCCTCGGCCATCTCGATCGCCTTGCCGAAATTCTCGGCCAGCGGTTTCTCGCACAGCACCGGTTTGCCGGCGGCGATCAGCTGCATGGTGGTCGGGTGGTGGATGCGGTCCGGCGTAACATTGGCCACGGCGTCGAAAGCGCCCCATTTGAGCGCCTCGTCCAGCGCGGTGAAGCGGTTGGGGATGTTGAAGCCGTCGGCGAATTCGCCGACGCGCGCCGGATCGAGGTCGACGGCCCCGACAATGTCGACGCCATCGATGGCGCTGAATTGCCGTGCATGTTCCTGCGCCATCCAGCCGGTGCCAAGTATCAGAAGCCGCATTTTTCCTCCTTGGTGCGAGATGTCGTCGCGCCAGGCGGGATGCCGGACCCCTCCGCGGCGCGCGTCGGACAGGCCTCCCCTCCCGGACCCGCCTCAAATAGCGCGAATGATCCCGCCGTCGACGCGGATGTTCTGGCCGGTGATGTAGCCGGCGCCTTCCGAAGCCAGGAAGGCGATGGTCGCGGCGATCTCTTCCGACGTGCCGTAGCGCTGCATGGGCACGGAGTCGCGGCGTTCTTCCGTCGCCGGCAGGCTGTCGATCCAGCCGGGCAGCACATTGTTCATGCGCACATTGTCCGCTGCATAGGTGTTGGCGAAGATCTTGGTGTAGGCGGCGAGGCCGGCGCGGAACACCGCTGAAGTCGGGAACATCGGGCTCGGCTCCACCACCCAGGCGGTCGAGATGTTGATGATGGCGCCGGCCTTCTGCTTGACCATCTGCGGCGCCACGATGCGCACCGGCCGGATGACGTTGAGCAGGTAGACGTCCATGCCGGCGTGCCACTGTTCGTCCGTGATCTCCAGGATCGGCGCGCGCGGCCCGTGGCCGCCGCTGTTGACCAGAACGTCGATGCGGCCATAGTGCTCCAGCGTCAGGTCCGCGAGGCGCCGCAGATCCTCGTTCGACTGGTTGGAACCGGTGACACCGATGCCGCCCAGTTCCTTGGCCAGCGCCTCGCCCTTGCCGGACGAAGACAGGATGGCGACCTTGAACCCGTCCGCCGCCAGCCGCTTGGCCGCTGCCGCCCCCATGCCGCTGCCGCCCGCCACGATGACAGCCACTTTTTCTGAACTCATTGGGTTTTCCTCTCAAGGGGGTTGGCGGGAGTTGCGGTTCAGCGGTCATATAGCCGGTTTCGTCGGCCGCTTCGAACCAGAAAGGCTGAACCGACCTGCAGAAAAATGCGACGCGCCAACCGCCCTAGCCTTCGACCGTCTCCAGCACGCTGAGCAGCGTGCCTTCCATGTCGGGCTCGTCGCCGGAGCAGACGCACAGCATTTCGGCGTCGCCCTCGCCCACCGAGAGGTAGGCGTGGCCCATGGTGGAATCGATATAGACGCTCTCGCCCTGTTTCAGCCGCACCGGCGCGTACTGGTCGGTGTGCAGTTCGATCTCGCCCTTGAGCACGATCAAAAATTCCTCGCCGGCATGTTTCGTCAGCGGGCCGAACTCCTCGGGCGTCCGGGCGCGCGCAAAGGCGTGGATCGGCACCATGCGCTTGCGCACCAGGTCGGTGGCCAGGTACCGGTAGTCGTAATTACGGGTCAGCTGGCGCAGTGTGTTGGACGGTGAGGTAACGGAGCGGCGGGTGCGCGCCGCCGGCTGCTTGCGGTCACCGCTGAGCAGTTCCGTTACATGGATGCCGAGCCCTTCGCAGATCTGCAGCAGCTTGTCGTAGCTCAGCGACATCTGGTCGTTCTCGACCTTGGACAGCGTCGACACCGCGACCCCGGTGAGCCTGCTCACCTCCTGGAGGGTCCAGCCATGCGTCTTCCTCAAGCCGCGCAGGCAATCACGCAGCTTCGGTTGCTCCGACATATCAGCTCCATGCCGCGGGATCGCGCCGCTCCACCCCTAGGTAATTGAACTTCCCGCCGTCATCAACAACGCCGATAATTTTCTTATACGCTAAACATTGACTGGATAAGAAATTATTTTTACGACTGGATGATGCAGTCGAAGTCCCTCACGAAAATCGTCGTCATCGGCGGCGGCATTGCCGGCCTCTCGCTTGCCGCCGAGGTGGCGGACTGGGCCGACGTCACCCTCATCGAGCGCGAGAGCCAGCCGGGCTATCATGCCAGCGGCCGCTCGGCGGCCCTGTTCACCGAGACTTATGGCAACCGGCTGGTGCGAGCACTGACGCTGGCGAGCCGCCGGGCGATCTTCGACGGCGGCTTCGTCGCGCATCAACGTGGCGCGCTGCATGTCGGCCGCGCCGGTGACGGCGCGGCCGTCGACCGGCTGGCCGGCGAATTGCAGGCCATGGTGCCGAGCGTGCGCCGCCTCTCCGCCGCTGAGCTGCATGCGCTGGTTCCCGTCATCGATCCGCAAGCCACATGCGGCGGTGTCCATGAACCGGGTGCGGTGGACGTCGATACCGGCAAGATGCTTGCGGCCTGCGCTTCGGCACTGAAGGCCGGGGGCGGCATCATGCGCACGGGCGAAGAGGTGCGCGAGATCGCGCCCGCCGGCAATGGCCTGCGCGTCGCCACCAGTGCCGGCGCCTATCCCGCCGACATCGTCGTCAACGCCGCCGGCGCCTGGGTCGATGTCGTGGCCGGCCTGGCGGGGCTCACCGGCCTCGGCTTCCAGCCCAAGCGGCGCACCGCCTTCCTGTTCGACCCGCCCGCGGGCGCCGACATTGCCGGCTGGCCGCTGGTGGTCGATCTGCACGAACAATTCTACTTCAAGCCAGACGCCGGCAGGCTGATCGGCTCGCTGGCCGACGAAACCGATTCCGAGCCTTGCGACGCCTGGCCGGAAGACATCGACGTCGCCATTGCCGTCGACCGGATCGAGCAGGCAACGTCCATGCGCATAGGCCGCCCGTCGACGCCCTGGGCCGGCCTGCGCACCTTCGCGCCCGACCGCACGCCGGTCGCCGGCTTCGACCCGCGCCTGCCCGGCTTCTTCTGGCTCGGCGGCCAGGGCGGCTACGGTTTCCAGGTGTCGCTGACATTGGCGCGGCTCGGCTCGGCGCTGATGCGCGGCCAACCCTTGCCCGACGATGTCACCGCGCTTGGCGTCACCGCCGCGGGGCTGGCGCCCGACCGCTTCCTGGCCCCGGCGGCGACGCCATGAATTTCATGCCCTTCCCTCAACCAGAAAAAGCGTCATCAGGAGCGTTTGCGATGAAATCCACCGTTCTGCGCACAGTGCTTGGCTCGACCCTTCTGGCCTCGTCCGTCCTTCTCGGCGGGCAGGCTCATGCCAAGACGCTCGTCTATTGCTCGGAGGCCAATCCCGAGACCTTCAACCCGGCGATCGGCATCGCCGACTCCACCATGGATGCCGCCGCCAAGACGATCTTCAACCGGCTGGTGGAGTTCAAGCCGGGCACGACCGAAGTCGGACCGGCGCTGGCCGAGAGCTGGGATGTCTCGCCGGACGGCAAGACCTACACATTCCACCTGCGCCAAGGCGTGAAATTCCAGTCGAACGAGCATTTCACGCCGACGCGCGAGTTCAACGCGGACGACGTCCTTTACACGTTCAACCGCCAGCGCGACGCCAACAATCCCTACCACAAGCTCGGCGGCGGCTCTTACGAATACTTCAACGCGCTGGGCATGGGCACGCTGATCAGCAAAATAGACAAGGTCGACGATTACACCGTGCGCTTCACGCTGACGGCCCCCAACGTCACCTTCCTGGCCGGGCTGGCGCTCGACTACCTCTCGATCTTGTCGCTGGAGCAGACCGAAAAGATGGTGGCCGCCGGCACGCCGGAGCTGATCGACAGCCAGCCGGTCGGGACCGGCCCGTTCATGCTCGAGGCCTATGTGCCCGACAGCCAGGTGCGCTACGCCGCCAACAAGGATTACTGGCGCGGCGCGCCGAAGATCGACACGCTGGTCTTCGCCGTCACGCCCGAGCCGACCACCCGCGTCGAGCGCCTCAAGGCCAATGAATGCCAGGTGGCGGCCCCGCCTCCGCCCAGTGCCGTCGCCGAATTGCGCGCCGATCCAGACATCACGGTCCTCGACCTCAAGGGCCAGAATATCGGCATCCTCGGCTTCAACGTCGAACATCAGCCGCTGGGCGATGTCCGCGTGCGCACCGCGCTTGCCAAGGCCGTCGACCGCAAGGCAATCGTCGATGCCGTCTATGCCGGCGCCGGCACGGTTGCCGGCAGCGTCGTGCCGCCGGCGCAGCTCGGCGCCGTCACCGATGCCGGCATCGACTACGATCCCGACGGCGCGAAGAAACTGCTGAAGGAAGCAGGCCACGAAAGCGGCCTCAAGATCAGCCTATGGGCGATGCCGGTGTCGCGCCCCTACAACCCCAACGCCAAGCGCATGGCCGAGATGATCCAGGCCGACTGGGCGAAGGTCGGCGTGCAGTCCGAGATCGTCAGCTTCGAATGGGGCGAATATCTCAAGCGCACCGCCGCGGGCGAGCAGGACGCTTTCCTGCTCGGCGGCAGCAGCGACAATGGCGATCCCGACAACATGCTGAGCTATCTCCTGTCCTGCGACGGCGTGAAGGGTGGCTCGAACCGGTCGCGCTGGTGCGACAAGGATTTCGAGAAGCTGCTGGATGAAGGCCGCGTCGCCGCCGACCCGAAAGAACGCGCCGCGATCTACGGCAGGGCGCAGGCAATCCTGAAGGCCGAGGTGCCGGTGGCGCCGATCGCCCATTCGCTGGTGGCGATCCCGATCCGCAAGAGCGTGCTCAACTACATCCTCGACCCCTTCGGCCGGCAGAATTTCGCGGCGGTCGATGTGGCTGAGTGAGGGCAGGCGCTCCCTGTCCTTCCCCCCTTGTGGGGGAAGGTGGATCGGCGCGCAGCGCCGAGACGGTTGAGGGGTGTTCCAGCGGAATGAGACGTTGGTGTTCCCTGGAGCACCCCTCATCCGACCTCGCTTCGCGAGGCCACCTTCTCCCACAGGGGAGAAGGAAAAAAGAAAGCGATATCAATGCCGAAAGACCTGACCTCCCTCCTCAACAGCTACCTCGCCGACGGCGCGGTGGGTGCCTCGCTGGCCTATTCGACAGGCGCCGCGCCAATCGCCCTCACCGCGGGCCTAGCCGATCGCGCACATGGCACATCAGTCACACCGGACCAGTTGTTCAAGATCGGCAGCTGCACCAAGACCTTCGTCGCCGCCGCCCTGGTCAAGCTCGCCGAGACCGGCAAGCTCGAGCTCGGCGCGCCGATCTCCTCCTGGTTCCCGGATCTGCCGGGCGCAGGGAATATTTCGGTGCGCCAGCTGATCAACCATCGCAGCGGCCTGCCGGAATTCGAATATTACATACCGATGGATCCGGGCCGGCAATGGACGCCGCAGCAGCTGGTCGACATCGCCTTCGCCTCCGACAAACAGAAGGCACCGGGCGGACCCGCTGTCTACAACAACACCGGCTATGTGTTGGCCGGCATGGTGATCGAGGCCGTCACCGGCCAGTCGCTCGGCGCCTACGTCAGAAGCGCGGTCCTGCGGCCGCTCGCCCTGGAAAACACCTGGTCGCCAGCCACCGAAGCATTCCCGGAAAGGTCCATGGTGCGCGGCTACTACCACCGGCCGCCGCTGGCGCCGGGCGCACCGACAGACATCGCTTCCGGCGGCGAGATGTGGCGCATGGACGGCGTGCTGCCCTACTCCGACGAATTGCAGGATTCTTCCGATTCCTTCCCATTCGGCGCCGCCTATGGCTGCGGCGACATGGTGTCGACGCCGTCCGACATGGTGAGCTTCATGCGCAGCCTGTTCTCCGGCAAGCTCTTGTCGCCGCCTTTCTTCGCCGAGATGTTCGAACGCCGCGTGCCGGCGAGCTTCCCGGGCACCCGCATGCGCGAGACCGGCGCCGGCATGTTCCAGAGCGCCTATGCCGACCGCGCCTTCTACGGCCATCAGGGCAGCATTCCGGGCTATGTCGCGGTCATGCTGCATGATCCGGCGACCGGTCTTACCATCGCCATGACCAGCAATGTCGGCTCCGGCAACCGCCTGTCCTTCCAGGCCAGCGGCCTGCATCCCGTGGTGGATCAGGCGATCCGGATCATTCTGGAGCAGCCAAGCCGGGCAGCATCTGGCTGAGCACGCGATCTCGCAGAAGAACGTGGTGGAAGACGGCCGCCGCGGCGTGCAGGCCGGCCAGCCACATGAGGATGTCGCCAAGCGTGCCGTGGATTTCCGCCAGCGAAGCGCCGACGTCCCATGGGGCGAAAAGCGGACCGATCGGACCGAAGCCGTACACCGTGACCGGATGGCCGCCAAACCATGCGCCGAGCATGGCGGTCACCGGCACAGCGAACATCAATGCGTAGAGCGCCCAATGTACCGCCTTCGACCCGACATACATCCAGGCGGGCATGGACGGAGCATCGGGAATGCGATCGAACAGCCGCCAGGCCAGGCGGATCACCAGCAGCCAGAAAACCGCGAAGCCGAGCGATTCATGAAGCAGCAGCATCGAGGCCCTGGGCGCTGAATAAACGCGCGTAGGAGGGCCGCCTGCCGAGACCAGGAAGGCGATGAGCACGAGCAGTGCCGTCAACCAGTGGAATGCCTGGGCAAGGCTTCCGTAGCGAGTTGTGGTACCGGACAGTGACATGCAGGAACTCCGCGGCAGTTGCACAAGGCTCCCCGCGCCAAGCCGAATTTGCCTTTATTTAGCTGCGCCTCGAGTGAGAACGATTTATGGCGGAGCAGGTCGGGTCGGCTTGTCGCACCGGCTGCACAGCCAAGGCGCTTGAGACCCTTCAGGTTTTCGACCAAAATACCGCCGCCGCCCCCGCGACGATCTCCGCATTGTCCAGCGCCACCTTTCCATCGGGAAGCGTCCTGCCGTCTTCCAGTCCGACCCGCGTCGACCAGCGCCTTCGATGCGCGAGCTCCACGAACGGCCAGACCGTGGCATCGGCGCCGTGCAGCAGGATCGGCCGCCGCACCCCGGCGCGGTCCAGCGCGGCGGCGATGCCGTGCGCCTCGGCGAGTGCGGCGGGCAATTCCTGTATGTCGATCTCGATCAGGATGCGCAGCACCCGGCCGTGATCGGCAAGACTGACGAACCGCTGGGCATCTTCCGTTGTGGCAAGGCCGGCCTCGATGCCGACGCCGCGCTGGCGCAAAAGCTCCATCACGCCGGGCGCGTCGGCCTCCGAAAGATTGACCGAGGCATAGTCGGGCAGTTCGCGCCAGCCGGCGATCGCCGCGCGGGTGCGCTCGACGTCATTCTCGATCCAGGCGCCTGTCGACACGCCGATCAGCGTGCCGGGACAGGCCCGGCGCACCGCCAGCACGGTCGCGTCCACGGCGGCCAGGCTCTCGCGCCCGTCCGCGCCGCGCGGATGGATGTGCAGCTCGGCCGCGCCCGTGGCGACGCAGGCGGCCGCATCGCTCGCCATCGCCTGCGCCGTCAGCGGCAATTTCGGATGAAAATCGCGCGGTCGTGCGCCATTGATGCAGGCCTGGACGATCATGGCTGCCATCCTCGGACAAGGGAGCCAGCACTCTAGCTGCGTGGCAAGGCATGGCAAAGAGTTGGGCGTTGTCTCTCCTGACAGCGCCAGCCTCGCCCTTCTTGCCGGAATCCCCCGGCATTTGAATAAAATCCGCCTGTGGATATTTACCCTGTGTTCCGCCAGACCGGCCAAGATATATTAGGGCGAGGTAATGGAGGGATCATTGACCAGCGATTTTTCAGCCGCCCGGGTGCATCTCGAACGCGCCTATCACTATTTGCGCGGCGATGACGAGACAAGCCGCTCGGCATGCGAAGCCCTCGACCTGCTGATCGAAGCGGTCGCGGAGGCGCAGCACAGGCGATCGGAGGCAGAGGTGTTGGAGTTTCCGCGATCGGCACGGTTCGCCGACCGCCAGTGATCGTTCCGCCACGCCCGGCCGACCGCCCGGAGCCGTTCCAGGGGCCGTGCTTAACAGCTCTTCGGGATTGCCTAATACAGCTCTTCGGGATTGCCTAATGGAGTGTTGGAGTGGCTCGGCGATTCTGGCGGGCGGCTTGCCCGCTTCAGGCGCGCCGCCTGTCGGGCGTTCCGGCCGTCGCGCGCGAAACGATCGCCTCCAGCGGCTCGGGACGATGCAGAAAGAAGCCCTGACCGTAGGCGACCCCCATGTCCTGGAGCATGGCCAGCGTATCGTGCCGTTCGATCTTTTCGCCCACCACGGCGAAGTCGAGGCTCCTCGCAATGCCGGTCATCGCCAGCACGATCTCGCGATCGAAGCGGCTGTCGGTGATATGTTCGATGAACGAGCCGTCGATCTTGATCGCATCGACGGGAAAGCGCCTGAGATACTCGAACGAGCTCATGCCGGCGCCGAAATCGTCGAGGCTGACCCGGCAGCGTCGCTCACGCGCCTTGCGCACGAAGTCCTCCGCGGCATCGAAATTGGTGACGGCCGCGGTTTCGGTGATCTCGAATCCGATGCCGGAATGCGGCGCACCGGTTTCCTCGATGGTGTTGTCGACGAAATCCCACAGCCCCGGATCGCTCAATGTCTGAGCCGACAGGTTGAAGCCCAGCGTCAGCGCCCCGGCACGCAGCGCCGGTCCGTGCCGCAAAAGCGCCGTGCGAATGATCCAGCGGTCGAGTTTCGAGGCGATGCCGAAACGCTCGGCCACCGGGATGAATTCGCTCGGCGGCACCAGCCGCCCGTTGCGCGCGGCGAGCCTCGCCAGCACTTCGACGTGCCGGCACTCTTGCCATGGCTTTCCCAGGAGATGGATTTCCTGGCCGAACAGTTTCAGCCGCCCGTCGTCCATGGCATCGACGGTGTCGGCTGCGATGCGCGCCGCATTGAGGCCGGCGGCCCCAGATCGCGCCGCGGCCGAAAACACCGCGAAGCGGTTGCGCCCCGCCGCCTTGGCCGCGTAGCAGGCGTCGTCGGCGCAAGCCAGCGCATCGGCCACGGTGGTCGCGGCGTCATCGATGAAGGCGATGCCGATCGAGGCCGCCAGTCGGCGCGATGACGCGGCCGGGCCGAGATCGGCCTCGCGCACCGCCCCAAGCACGGCGCCGGCGATCCGCTCGGCCTGCACCGCGTCGCAATGCGGCACCAGCAGCGCGAACTCGTCGCCGCCCAGGCGCGCCGCATGCGCCGACGGCGGCAGGCAGCCGCGCATGCCCCCCGCGACGCTCTTCAGCGCCAGGTCGCCGGCGGCATGCCCGGCGAAGTCGTTGAGCGCCTTGAAATAATCGAGATCGACATAGAACACCGCCAGCGGCGCTCCCGCCGCGATATGCTCGCCAAGCAGCCTGTCGAAGGCGGCGCGGTTCCACAGGCCGGTCAGCGCGTCGTGGCGGGCGGCATGGGCCAGTTCCTGTTCGCGCAGCTTGTCTTCGGTGATGTCGCGCACCGTGCCGAGGATCTGGCCGGCGGCACCGGCGGCGGCGACGAAACGCACCAGCGATTCGACATGACGGATATCGCCGTCGCGCCTGATGATGCGATATTGCGCGGCAATGACGCCGTCGGTTTCCAGCGGCGCCCTGTGGGCGCGTTCGGCCGCCTGCTTGTCGTCGGGATGCAGGTAGCTGTGCCATAGGTCGGCCGTCACCTCGTCGGTAACGGCGACAAGGCCGAAAATTTCCCTGGTGCGGGAATCCCAATAGCTTTTGTTGCTGGCGATGTCGTAGTGCCAGATGCCGGTGCCGCTGGCCGCGAGCGCCAGGCGGAAGCGGATGTTGACCCGTTCCAGCGCGGCCTCTGCCGCCTTCTGTTTCGAAATATCGGTCTGCACGCCCATCAGCCGGATCGGTTGGCCATCGCCGTCGCGCTCGACGATGCCGCCGCGGTCGAGCACCCAGACCCAGTGGCCTTGCTTGTGCCGGAGCCTGAGCTCGGTCTCGATGGTGTCGGTCAGGCCGGCGATGTGACGGTCGCCGCTGGCCAGCGCCTGCTCGCGATCGTCGGGATGGGTAAGCCGCAGCCAGAGGTCGCTGCTGTTGGCAAGCTCGCTTTCGTCATAGCCCAGCATCCGCGCCCAGGTGGCGGAATAGAAACACTCGCCTGTCCGAAGGTCCCAGTCCCAGACACCAAGTTGGGCGCGCTCCAGGGCCTTCTCCCAGAACGTTCCATTACGGCTTTTCTTGTCCTGACCCGCCATCTTCCGTTTCGTCCAACCCCGCCGGGGGCAATCTGCGGCAAAACCAGAGAAGAAAGCGTTACCACGCCGGTGGCTCCGCCGCGTTCCTCGCTTGCGGTCCCGACTTTCGATTGGCGGGCAAGAAGCGGAGTTTGCCCGCCCGCCGATCCTCCTAGTGTTTGCGCGGGGTCGCCGCCCGCCCTGGCGATCTCGTGCAAACACAAGAGGAGTTTTCCCATGACCAAACAGGAAGACAACAAGGCCGTCGTCGTTAGATGGTTCACTGATTTCTGGGGTGAAACCTGCGATCTTTCCGTCGTCGACGCCATCGCCGCGCCCGACATGCTGCTCAAATATTCGCTGCATGAACCGCGCCGCGGCCGCGAGGACATCAAGGCCTTCATGACCGATTTCCGCGCTGCCTTCCCGGACCTCAACTTCTGGGCCACCGCCGACCTCATCGCCGAAGGCGACTATGTCGTCGGCCAGTGGGAAGGCGGCGGCACCCATGCCGGTCCGGCCTTCAGCGATTTTCTCGTCGGTTCGCTGCCCGCCGCCACCGGCCGCACCATGCGCTTCACCGGCACCACGGTGCTGAAGGTGATCGACGGCAGGATCGTCGAGGAGATCGGCCTCGACGACGGCGTCGCGGCGTTGACCCAGCTCGGCCTGATCAAGGCGGCTTGAATGAGAGGGACCATCGCCGTCCAGGCAGTGGTCCCTCTCGATTGCACGTGCGTGACGAAAGGCCTCTTGGCAGCAACCCAACACAGGGCCAGCACCGCCATCGACCTCAGCCCGTATTTGAATACAATACTACACTATTGAGTATTATATTGGAAACCAGACACCATTACGGGTGCAACAAGATATTAATACGTTGCCGCCAGAACAATCATAACAAGTTCGAAAGCTGGCGGGACCTCCCTGATGAGTGGGCACACCGGAACACAGGGCGGCGATCTCCGATCGGTTTCCACTGTTGATCTTGGCGTGGCGACAACCAGAAGCAGCTGGCTGCTGACGGGCCTGTGCCTGGTCTGCGTCGCGACGGCGCTTTGCCTGCGGCCTGAGCGATATCTTCTGCTGTCCATAAAGTACTTCGGGACATTCCTCGGCTTGCTGCCGGTGCTGCTGGTGGTTGGCCTCGGGTTGACGGCATTGGTGTATGGCGGGCCCAGGCCGACAAGATTCATGGTGCACATACTCAAGGAACGCGGGCCGGCGGCCGCGCGGGTCGTCTTGCTATTCTTTCTCGGCATCATCGCTTTCACGACATTCAGGATCACCATACCGGAGATCGTGCCTTACTATGCCGATCCCATGCTGGCCGACCTCGATCGTTGGCTGCACGGCGTCGATCCTTGGGTATGGACGCACGGCATCGTTTCAGAGCCCGCCTCCATGCTGGTTTTCAAGGCCTATATGTCCTGGTGGTTCATGCAATGGCTTGGCGTCGTGCTCTTCGTCGCCTTCTGGAACAGTCCCGCCCGGCGCATCCGCTATCTCTGGGCGTTCGCGCTCACCATGGTGTTGTGTGGCACCGTTCTTCCAATCATGCTGTCATCCAGCGGGCCGATATTCTACGACCGGTTCTATGGCGGCAGCCGATTTGCCGGGGTGCTCGCAGCGCTGATGGCAGACCCGTATGCCTTGCCGGTGCGGTTCGCCGCCAGCTATCTGCTCGATGCACACGACAGCGGCCGCTCCGCGCTGGGCAGCGGCATCACGGCGATGCCCAGCATGCATGTCGCCATCGTCACGCTCAATGCCTTCTTCCTCACCGGCTTTGGTCGCCGCTGGGCCGTTGCAGGCTGGTCGTTCGCCGCACTCATCCTGTTCGGCTCGGTCTATACCGGCTGGCACTATGCCGTGGACGGCTACCTGTCGATCCTCGTGGTCTCTCTGCTCTGGTACCTGACCGGACGCTTCGTTCTACCGGCATCCGGGCAGCAGGCTTCCGACGTGGCCCAACAGACTTCCGATACGGGATTGGCGGCCCCTAATCCCGCGCCGCGATAACGGCCGGAGCGGACAGCGTCGAGCCAGGCGGCCTGCACCGCCTGGCTTCATTGCTTACTGGCTGGGTGCCGCCGCGTGTTCGCACGACACTTTCGGGTTCATGTCGGCGAAGGTGCCGGTCGGGTTGCCCTTCCAGGCCCAGACATGCAGCTCGTAGAATTCGCCCAGGCCGTAACGGTTGGGCGCACTGTTGAAGTTGAACAATTGGCCGTCCAGTGACGCCGGCCCCTTGGCGGTGATGTATTCGACCGCCACCAGCTTCAGTGTGCCGTCGGCCATCGGCTCGTACATCACGGCCTCGGGACGGGCGATGTCGATCTTGTCGTCCTTCAGGTATTGCCCGTTGACATAGTGAATGCCCATCGCGCCGCCGGTGATGCCGCTGGCGCAGGGAATGGGCGCATAGCCTTCGTCCGTGGCGACCTTGGCGTCGAGGAACCGGCTGTTCGCCGCCCGCACCTTGCCGGCCAGTGGATTCGCGCCGGATGCAGGCACGGCCTCTTGCTGATGGGCGTGGGCGAAGGTGGCGCAGGCGGCCAGCATGGCCCCCGCCATGAGAAGCCCGTTGCGGAATTTGCGTATCATGTTCATTCCATTCTTCTTGAAAAGGCCCAGCGCGCCGGCCGCCGGAAATACGGAGGCGCGGCAGGCAAGCGCCGTGATTGTCGTTGCTCGGAGCACCCCCAAGCGATGCGACGGATGGAGGAAAGCTTCATCCCTTCGGCAGATACGGGATCGTCCCCGCCAGGTCGGTGTTGTCGATCATCTGGAAGCGGCTGTCGCTGCCATCCTGGCGGGCCGAGACGAAGGGCGCGTAGGCCGGATCGTTGGCGAAGGCGCGCGCCGCCGCTTCCGACGGGAATGCCATCAGCGCGATCAGAGTGGTGTCGAGCGGCTTGCCTTCAAGCGTCTTCACATTGCCGCTGCGCGACAAATACTTGCCGCCATGCTTGTGGACGAGGTCGTGCACCGATGCGGCGTAGGCCGGCATCCACTGCGGGTTCTTCACCTTGATGTCTGCAATGACGTATGTGGTCATGGTCTTCTCCCTGTTACGGCGCACAGGGGAGATCCCCGCGGCCAGTCAAAGGGCTCGCATGGCAGAGCCCGCGCCGGCCAGTCCGCGATCTGTACCGGGCCGGTACAGTTTCCGTACTGGCCGCTTCCTTCATGAAGGCCTAATGTTCAGCCCAGTTTCGAGGGAGGACGTCGGATCATGGTCCACGGATACAAGCAGTTCTGCCCGCTATCGATGGCCGCCGAGGTGCTGTGCACCCGCTGGACGATGGTGCTGATGCGCGAATTGGTGGCGGGTTCGACCCGTTTCAACGACCTGCGCCGCGGCGTTCCCAAAATGTCGCCCAGCCTTCTGTCGCAACGGCTGAAAGAGCTCGAGCTCGCCGGGATCGTCGAGCGCAAGGAGGTGCCGGGCGAGAAGGGCATCTCCGAATACCGGCTGACGGAGGCCGGCCGGGATTTGCGCCCCGTCGTCGAGGCGATGGGCTTTTGGGGACAGAAATGGGTCGAGTCCCGGCTGTCCCTCAAGAACCTCGATCCGTCGCTGCTGATGTGGGACATGCGGCGCAATCTGAACCCCTCGCCGCTGCCCGACGGGCGCACCGTGATACAATTCCTGTACCAGGAGCTGCCGGCGTCCAAACGGTCGTGGTGGCTGATCGTCGAAAAGCATGGCGAGGTCGATCTGTGCTGGTACGATCCGGGCTTCGATATCGACCTCTACGTCTCAACCGACCTGCACACGATGACGGCGATCTGGATGGGATTGATCACCGTCGAGAAGGCCGGCGCGAAGGTCGCCTTGACCGGAGATCAGCACATCGCAAGGAAGATGCAGACCTGGCTCGGCCTCAGCCCGTTCGCGGTCGAGCCCAAACGGGCGGCGTAGGATTCTGGAGCCCGTTAGGCGCGCTTTCGACCCCGATCATTTGCAAGATGATAGGGTTGCACGAGGATTTCGGCCGGAATGTTCCATTCCTTGTTCAGTTTGAAGACCATGTCCAGGGTCAAGGCCCGCTTCCTGTTCAGCACCTCCGTTGCCCGGGGTGATGATCCGATCACCTCGGCCAGAGCCTTTCGCGGCAAGTTGAACAACTCCATGTGGGATTGAATGGCTTCAACGGGATCGGGTGCTTCAATGGGATAGTGCTTGTCCTCATAGGCCTCGATCAGGGTTGCGAGAACATCAAATCGGTCGCCATCGGGAGAGCCGATTTCCGGCTCGTTCTCGAAATATTGGGTGATTTCGGCAATTGCCCAATCGTAATCGGCTTCGGTCTTAAGAGGTCGAATGTTTTCCATCACACCTTCTCCGGATCAATCTTGTCATACTCTTTGTGTGTCCCGACGAATAGGCTCGCGTCCACCTGTCAATTGGCAGGAAACGGGTGGCGACGCGGGTCGTCTGCGGCTTCAATGCCGGCCATGTTCATCACCCTTGCCAAGGATCTCAAACCCGCGCCGCTGCCGGCCGCCGACGATCCGCGCTGGACGCAAGTCGTGGCGCGCGACAAATCGGCCGATGGCAGCTTCTGGTATTCGGTGGCCACGACCGGCGTCTATTGCCGGCCCTCCTGCCCGTCGCGGCGCGCCAACCCGAAGAACGTGCAGCTCCACGACACGCTGGACGAGGCCAGGGCAACCGGCTTTCGCGCCTGCCGGCGCTGCAATCCCGACGGACCTTCGCTCGAGGCCGGCAACGCCGCGATGGTGGCTGAGGCCTGCCGCAGGATCGAACAGAGCGAGGAAGAACCGTCGCTCGGTGAACTGGCCGCCGCCGCCGGCCGCAGCGCCGGCTATTTCCACCGCACCTTCAAGGCCGTTACCGGCCTGACGCCGAAGGACTACGCGGCCGCCCGGCGCGCCGAAAGGGTGCGCCGGGGCCTGGAAGACGGCGCCAGCGTGACAGCGGCGATCTACGATGCCGGCTTCAATTCGAGCGGACGCTTCTATGAGAAGTCGGCCGGCATGCTCGGCATGACGCCGACGCGCTACCGCGCCGGCGGCGCCAGCGAGGAGATCCGCTTCGCCGTCGGCGAATGCTCGCTCGGCGCCATCCTTGTCGCATCGAGCAGGAAGGGCGTCGCCGCGATCCTGCTCGGCGACGACCCAGACGCGCTGGTGCGCGACCTGCAGGACCGTTTCCCCAAGGCGCGCCTGATCGGCGCCGACCGCGATTATGAGGCGCTCGTCGCCCGCGTCGTCGGTTTCGTCGAGGCTCCAAGGCTTGGTCTCGACCTGCCGCTCGACCTGCGCGGCACCGCGTTCCGGCAGCGCGTCTGGCAGGCCCTGCGGGACATCCCGGCCGGCCGCACCGTCTCCTATGCCGAGATAGCAGGGCGCATCGGCGCGCCGAAGGCGACCCGCGCCGTTGCCGGCGCCTGCGCCGCCAACGCGCTCGCGGTCGCCATTCCCTGCCACCGCGTGATCCGCAAGGACGGCGCCCTGTCCGGCTACGCCTGGGGCGCGGAGCGCAAGCGCGCGCTGCTCGGCCGCGAGGCCTGAGGAGGAGCGGCAATGGGCGCGATGGCAAGGTCTTCCACCACCGATGCGGACAAAGATGCGCGGTCGCTGGTGATGGCTGCGCTCGGGGAGCTTGTCGAGAGCGGCAAGGCCGAGTGGAGCCGTGGCGCGACCGGCGAGATCGAACTGCGGCTGTTATCAGGCGAGGTTTTTTTGCTTGGCGAGGTTGCTGTCATTCGTATCGCATAAATCAGCGCTCTACGGCGCCCCCCTCTGTCCTGCCGGAGGGGGGCGCCGTAGGGTACTTACCTCCGCATCGTTCCGGAAATTGAATTTGAAAGCAAGCATCGGAGTGAGGAACGGAAGGCACGCGGCTAGGGTTCAGGCACACAGAAGGAGTGAAGCAATGAACCTCATGCAAACCCACACGCCGGCGACAGCCTCCGGCGCCGACACCATCACCTACGCCATCGCCCAATCCGCGATCGGCAAAATCCTCGCCGCGCGCGGTTCCCTCGGCGTCTGCGCCATCCTGATCGACTCCGACGCCGAGGCGCTGGCGCAGGATCTCGCCAGCCGCTTCCCCGGCAGGATGCTGGTCGAGGACGAGACCGCCTTGCAAGGCGATCTTGCGGCGATAACGCGTTTCATCGAAACGCCCGCCGCCGGCCTGGACCTGCCGCTCGACATCAGCCACGGCACGCCGTTCCAGCAAAAAGTTTGGGGCGAGCTTCGCAGCATCCGCCGCGGCGCAACCATCACCTACGCCGCCCTTGCCCAGCGTCTCGGCCAATCGAACGGCGCCCGCGCCGTGGCGACGGCCTGCGCCGCTAACGCGATCGCGCTCGGCATTCCCTGCCACCGCGTCGTCCGCGCCGACGGCACGCCCTCCGGCTACCGCTGGGGCACTGAGCGCAAGCACGCTTTGCTCGACAAAGAGGCCGCGATATGAACGCCCATGCCAAGGTTGCGGCATCGGTGGTGAAAGCCGCCGAGGAACGCGTTGCCGCTTACGACTGGCCAGCCCTAGCCGCCGAACTCGACGGCTTCGGCTGTGCGATGATGGAAAAGCTGCTCACGCCGCAGGAGTGCCGACAACTCGCCGGGCTCTATCCGCATGAGGAACATTTCCGCAGCCATATCCACATGGCCAGGCACGGCTTCGGCAAGGGCGAATACCGCTATTTCCGCTACCCCTTGCCAGACCTGATCGGCGGGCTGCGCACGGCGCTCTATCCCAGGCTCGCCGAGGTCGCCAACCGGTGGAACGAACGCATGGGCATCGCCACGCGCTATCCCGAAACGCATGCCGCCTTTCTCAAGCAGTGCCACGCCGCCGGCCAGGTCAGGCCGACGCCACTTCTGCTGCAATATGTGCCCGGCGACTTCAACTGCCTGCACCAGGACCTCTATGGCGACCTCGCTTTTCCGGTGCAGGTGGCGGTTCTGCTTTCAGAACCCGGCGAGGATTTCACCGGCGGCGAGTTCGCCCTGACCGAACAGCGGCCGCGCATGCAGAGCCGGGTGGAAGTGGTGCCCTTGCGCCAGGGCGATGCCGTCTCCTTCGCCGTCCACAATCGGCCGGTGCAGGGCACCAAGGGCAATTACCGCGTCAATCTGCGCCACGGCGTCAGCCGCCTGCGCTCGGGCATGCGGCACACGGTGGGCATCATTTTTCATGATGCGAAGTGAATTGGTGAGGCCAAGGTGTTGATCAAGAGTACATCGAGGCGCGTGTTCCCTTCGCCCCTGGGGCTAAGGCACAACCGCGCTTGGTGCTGCATCGCCGACTGCCATGCCCGAGCTCAACGGCAGGCATGATATCAGTGCAATGCCTTTCGATTAGCCGGCCGGCGCGTAGCGGCTCACCACCATGCCGCTCGCATAGGATTTCGAGCCGAGCAGCCGCAGCCTGCCGAACCCGCCTTGGTCGAAGATGCGGCGGCCGGCACCCAGCACGGCCGGGTTGATGAACAGCTGGAACTCGTCGACCAGCCTGGCCGCGATCAGCGCCGAGGCGAAGCCGGCGCCGCCGAACACCGCGATGTCGCCGCTCTCACCCCTCTTCAGCAAGTCGATCTCCCGCGGCAGGTCGCCGCTGACCACTGTCGTGCCCTCCCATCGCGAGGCCTTGAGCCTGTCGCTCGGCACCACCTTCTTCGCCTCGACGATGCGCTGGGCGAAAGCGTAAAACGGGTCGCGCGGATATCTCTTCGCCGCATTGCCCCAATGGGCGAGGTAGCCTTCCTCGGCCATCTTGCGGCTCAGGAGGATGGTATCGATGCCGGCGAAGACGGCGTTGAAGTCCCGCTTCAGCTCCTCGTCCCAGGCGCTGTCGTCGCCCCATTCCCAGAGCTGCCAGCGATGATCCGCGTCGGCGCCGACAAAACCGTCGACCGACATCTGCATCTGGAGGATCAGCTTTTTCATCATGGTTCTCCCAGTCAAGGGCCGAGCGGCTCGTTTTACCCGTCCGGCCGGCACGGTTGCCGATGGTTTACATTTGGAACTATTGACCTGAGATGAAAACGATGTCAATAGTAAAGCGATTTAAAAATGGAACCATACACATGTCGACACGGGACCGGTCCGGCTGCCCCATCAACCTGTCGCTCGAACTGCTCGGCGACCGCTGGACGCTGCTCATCATCCGCGACCTGGTCTTCGCCGGAAAAAAGCACTTTCGCGAATTCCTGCAATCCGATGAGGGCATTTCCTCGCGTACGCTGGCCGAGCGCCTCCAGACATTGCAGGACGAAGGCATCCTCACCCGCAGCGGTGATCCCTCGCATGGGCTGAAGGCGATCTATCGCCTGACCGAGGCCGGCATCGACCTTGTGCCCGTGCTGGCCACGCTCGGCGCCTGGGGCAGCAAGCACCGCAAGGCCGACGATGATCTGGCAAGGATCGCCGATAAGCTCGCTGCCGACGGCGAGCCGGCGCTGGAGCGCCTCAAGCAGGCGCTGCGGGCGGAGCATCTCGGTTGATGGATGTCGCCAAGGCGGCCTCGGGGACAACGACCCGCACAGGCAACGCGCGTTAGAAAGTGCGTCACGGCCCTCTGTTCGGAATAGCGCAAAAACAAGCGATTGGAACGGTTGCGTGATGCATTGCAGCACGCCGGCGACGAGCTATGGCGTGCGCAATATGTCGGCGCCCGCCTGCTCATCGAACAGCACGGCGCAGCCGCACTGCAGCGCGACTTCACTCAGCGCATTCGCGACCGTTTCGTCGGCCGAGACGAAATCGCCGGTCAGCACCCGCAATTCCTCCACGGCCTTGGCCATCGAAACCAGCCGCCCCGCGGCGCGGTCGGTCGAGCAGGCGTTGACGACGCAAACCAGATCGATCATTTCAAAGTTGCCCATGCCAGCCTCCGCACGCGGCGCCCTTCGGCCGTCAACGCGATTGTGAGCGACAATGTTCCGGCGGATCGCGACCTCGCTTGACAGCGAGCAATGTTTGTTCTCTTTATGTTCCATACTCTACAACGTCGCGAGGAACCGGGGATGGAGCCCACCATCCTGCATGCCGATCTCGACGCTTTCTACGCCTCGGTCGAGCAGCTTCTCGACCCGTCGCTGCGCGGCAAGCCGATCGCGGTCGGCGGCGGCGTCGTGCTCGCCGCCTCCTACGAAGCCCGCGCCTTCGGCGTGCGCGGCGGCATGCCGGGGCGCAAGGCGCGCGAGCTCTGCCCGCAGTTGATTTTCGTCGGCGGAAATTTCCGCGACTACCAGCGGCTCGGCGACGCCGCGATGAAGGTGCTCGACGATTTCACGCCGCTGGTCGAGCGCATCTCCATCGACGAGGCCTTCGCCGATGTCGCCGGTTGCACGCATCTGTTCGGCCAGCCGCGGGAGATCGCCTCGACCATTCGCCGCCGCGTGCGAAGCGAACTCGGCCTGCCGATCTCGATCGGCGTGGCGCGCACCAAGCACCTGGCCAAGATCGCCTCGCAGGTGGCCAAGCCCGATGGGCTGGTGGTGGTCGAGCCCGGCACCGAGATCGCCTTCCTGCATGACCTGCCGGTCTCCCTGATGTGGGGCGTCGGCCCGGCGACCAGCGCGCGGCTGGCCGAGATCGGCGTCCAGACAATCGGCGAACTGGCCAGGACGCACAGCGGCGCGCTGGCGCGGCTGCTCGGCCCTGCCGCCGGCGAAAAGCTTGCCGCCTTGTCGTGGAACCGCGATCCGCGCAAATTGGAAACACGTCGCCGCGCCCATTCGGCCGGTGCCCAGTCGGCGCTTGGCCGCAAGCCGGCACTGGAATGCGTCTACATCCCCGTCCTGCTGCATCTGGCCGACCGGGTCGCCAGCCGGCTGCGCGCCAAGGCGCGCCCCGGCCGCACGGTGACGGTGCGCGTGCGCTTCGCCGACCTCAGCGCCGTCACCCGCTCGATCACGCTCGACCAGCCGATCTCGGCGACGGTGATGCTGGCCGAGATCGCGACAGACCTGGTGCGGGGCGTGCTTGCCGATCATCCGCATGACAGGACGATTTCGCTGCTGGCGATCTCGGTCTCGCATCTGGAGGAAAGTGCCGAATTGCAGCTCGAACTGCCGCTCGGCCTCGCCGACGAAAAGCGCCGCCCCGGCACCAGGAAGGGCCTCGCACGCTTCGGCGCCGACCGCGCCATCGACAAGATCCGCGAGCGCTTCGGCAAACAGGCCGTCGGCTACGGCACCGTGGCGCTGGAGGCGGCCCGCTCCGTGCCCGACGAGTTCAGGGAATTGGCGCAGAAGGAATTGTAAGCGGGAATGGCTGTCTGCGCTCCTCGAATGGCGCACACCAGTTGGCTTCAGAGCCGCATCGTGCCGAAGACCCGATCCCAGAACAGCGACGTCACGCCGAAATTGACATTTTCGTCGACATGATGATGCAGCGCGTGGCGGCGCTTCAGCGTGTAGAGATAGCTCGGATGAGTGGGATGCCAGTGATGGATCACATGGTGGATGCTGACGTACCATAGGTAGCCCAGCATCAGCCCGCAGCTCGCCGCGCTGGCGACCGCGAAATCCGAGACCATCCATACGGGAAAGAACGCGACAAGCGCATGCACGCCGAGGCTGAGCCAGGTCGGCGTGCCCACCGGACTGCGCTCCTCGACATGATGGCGGGCGTGCAGATCCCTGATCCAGGGAATGTGGTGAAGGACGAAGCGGTGCATGACGTATTCGATCAGCGTCCACAGACAAAGGCACGCCAGCGCCGTCGCCAGCCAGCCTGGCGCGCTCTCTTCGCCGGCCTCGATAAGCCCGGCCACAGCCAGCAGGGCGATCGCCAGGGGGTAAACCACGAAGTCGCTGTAGTATCCAATGAGACCGAGTTCCATCGGAGCAAGCCTTCAACGCCGAAGAAGCGACAGATTGCCGAATGCGCGGGCGGGGAGCAACGCGGATGCGCCTGACATAGCGTCGCAATCACCTCGCGCAAGGTCGGCGGCAACGATTTGGAAGCCAGTCAACCGGCTGTTGCCTTCGAAACCAGCCTCGCAACGAGCTGAAAAATGGCGGAACACAGCGCGGTCCCGAATGGACGGCCAACTCTTGATCGCCGTCAACCGCGCGGCACCGTCGGGCGTGGCCGCGATGTCACATTGGATGGCACACCCTCACCCGAACCTTGCCGCCGTCCACGCCCCGTCAGCCGCGTTCGACTCCACCGCCGCGGCGACGAACTTCACGCCGCGCGCGCCGTCGACCACATCGGGCACCTGCGCCGCCCGGGCCGCATCGACGGCGGCGCCCGAACGATGCGCGCGGATGATGTCGGCGGCGTCGCGGTAGAAATTGGCGAAGGCCTCGATATAGCCTTCGGGATGAGCGGCCGGCATGCGCGACACGCGCCGGCTTTCCTGCGTCGAGCCATGGCCGCCGCGCACGAGCGTGCGGCTTTCCTCGCCATATCTGGAGAAGCGCAGTTCCTCGGGCCGCGTGCCCGACCATTCAAGCCCCGCCCTGTCGCCATAGATGCGCACGGAGAGATCATTATAGTGGCCGGGCGACGTCTGGCTGGCCAGGATCGTGCCGCGTGCCCCGCCCGCCCAGCGCACCAGCACATGCGCGTTGTCATCGAGCCGCCGTCCCGGCACGGCGGTGAACAGGTCGGCCGACACCGTCTCGGCCTCGCGGCCGCTGATGAAACTCGCCAGGTTGAAGGCATGCACGCCGATATCGGCCAGCACCGCCGACTGGCCGGCGCGCGCCGGGTCGGTGCGCCATTCCGCCTGTTTCTGGCCGTCGGCATCGATCGGCCTGGTCAGCCAGTCCTGGATATAGGCGCCGTGCACGGAGACGATGCGGCCGAGTTCGCCCGCCGCCACCATCTCGCGCGCCTGGCGCACCATGGCGTAGCCGGTGTTGTTGAGGGTGACGACGAAGCGGCGATTTTTCTCCCGCGTCAGCGCCACCAGGGCTTGCGCCTCGCCCAGCGTCGTCGACAGCGGCTTGTCGCAGATCACATCGATGCCGGCTTCCAGAAAGGCTGTCGCGACCGGCGCGTGCAGATGGTTGGGCGTGACGATGACGACCGCCTCGATGCCGTCCGGGCGCGCCGCCTCTGCCTTGGCCATCATGCGGTAATCGGCATAGCTGCGCTCCGGCGCGATGCCGATCTCGGCGGCCGAGGCGGCGGCATTCCCGGGGTCGGACGACAGCGCGCCGGCCACCAGCGCGATCTGGTCGTCGAGCCGCATGGCGAGGCGATGCACCGCGCCGATGAAGGCGCGCTGCCCGCCTCCCACCATGCCGACGCGCAAACGCTTGCCCGCCGATCCGTCCGATGTCGCATAAACCATGTTTGTCTCCTCCGATTTAAGGATGTTAAGCCAGCACCCACCGTCGAGCTCTGTAGCGCCCCCCTCTGTCCTGCCGGACATCTCCCCCACAGGTGGGGAGATTGGCAGCGTCGACCGCGACGCCTTTCATGCAACGCTGGCAATTTGGCGAAAGCCGGCGTGACATCCGATCTCCCCCCTTGTGGGGGAGATGTCCGGCAGGACAGAGGGGGGCGCCATAGGGTGCTATGTTGAATGCATCGAACTTCTTCGCTGCAGAACAGCTACCACCCTCGAACAGGATTTCCAATTTTCATATTGTAAAACGATCGTATCGCGCTAGCCTGAAATCATGAGCGGGACGCGCAAATCATCCGGACGGTCCAGCGCCGACGAGGCGGCGACCCGCAAGCGCGGGCGTTCGCTGGCGGCGCTCGGCTATATCAAGCCGCAGACTTACGAGGAACTGCGCGCGGTGCTGTCGTCGGGCACGGTCCATTTCCCCAAGCGGCTGCGCCAGGTCGCGATCTTCCTGTGGCAGCATCCGAGCGACGTCGCGCTCGGCACCATCGCACAGGTCGCCGCGCAGGCAGGGGTGCAGCCTTCGACGCTGGTGCGCTTCGCCCAGATCTTCGGCTATGCCGGCTTTTCCGATTTCCAGGGCCTATTCAAGGACCATGTCAAGGCGTCCTGGCCGGAAGGGCGCGGCCAGGAACGCACGCCGCGCGTATCCAATGCCGACCTGCATTTCCTGCGCGGCATGGTCGGCGCCTCGCAGGCCTCGCTCGGCCGCATCGAAACCGGCTTCGATATCGAGAGCTTCGAGAAAATGGTGGCGTTGCTTTCGGCCGCCGAGCTGATCTACGTCATCGGCTCCAAGCGCGCCTTTCCCGTCACCAGCTATCTCTCGCTGACCTTGTCGCAGCAAGGCGTGCGCAATGTGCTGGTCGACAATGTCGGCTCCACCGCGCTCGACCAGGTCGGCTGCATCGGCAGACGCGACGCGGTGCTGGCGGTCTCCTTCAGTCCCTACAATTCGATCACGCCCGACCTCGTCTCGGTCGCCCACGAGCGGCGCGCGCGGATCGTCACCATCACCGACAGCACTTTTTCTCCGCTGGTCAAGTTCTCGGACACCTGGCTGGAAGTTGTGGAACAGGACTTCGCAGGCTTCCGCTCGCTGGCGGCGTCGCTCGCCGTCGGCATGGCTTTGGTCCATGGTGTCGTGGCCCAACGGGCAGAAATGATTGCGCGGTTGACTAACGGGAACTGACATTCCATATCTTCAGAAATAGAAACTTTGTTCCGGGAGGAGGAATGGAGCTTCAGCTCGACGGCAAGATGGTGCTGGTCACCGGCGCGACGCAAGGCATCGGCCGGGCAGTCGCCGAAACCTTGGCGCGTGCCGGCGCCGGCGGCCTGCTGGTCACCGGCCGCGACGGGACGCGCGGCGAGGCCGTTGCTGCGGAGCTTTCGCAAGCGGGCACGCCGGCACACTTCATCGCCGCCGAGCTTTCCGACCCGGCAGCCCCTGCCCTCCTGGCGCAAGCCTGCATCGACCGCTTCGGCCGTATCGACGGTCTCGTCAATGCCGCCGGCCTGACCGACCGGGCCTCCTTCCTCGATGCGACCCCCGACGACTGGGCCTCGCTGTTCGCCGTCAACGCCCGCGCCCCTTTCTTCCTCATGCAGGCGGCGATTGCCGACATGCGGAAGCGGGGCCAGGGCGGCGCGATCGTCAACATCCTGTCGATCAATGCCCATTGCGGCTCGCCCGAGCTCGCCGTCTATTCCGCCACCAAGGGCGCGCTGGCGACGCTGACCAGGAACGCAGCCAACGCCCACCGCTTCGACCGCATCCGCGTCAACGGCATCAATGTCGGCTGGACCGATACGCCCGCCGAGCGCGTCATGCAGGCCGAGACGCTCGGCCACGGCGCCGGCTGGCTCGATGCCGCCAACGCCGCGCAGCCCTTCGGCCGGCTGTTCTCGGCGGAGGACGTGGCCAGGCTCGCCGTCTTCCTTCTCTCCGACGCCGCGGGACCGATGACCGGCTCGCTGATCGACCAGGAACAGTGGGTGATCGGAGCCAACCGGTGAGCACAGCCGCGCCCGAGACGCTCGGTCCGGCCTTGCTCGGCCGCCTGACGGCGACGGTGCAAAGGCCCGGCTATGACCGTGCCTTGCTCCAGGCAGGCATGGCGCATCTCGGCGTCGGCGCCTTCCACCGCTGCCACCAGGCCGAATACACCGACGACCTCCTGGCGCGGAGCTTCGGCCGCTGGGGCGTGGTCGGCATCAACATCCGTCCGCCGGCGCTCGCCGATACGCTCGGCCCCCAGGACGGGCTCTACACCAGGCTCATCCGCCAGGATTCCCAAGTCGAGGCGCGCGTCATCGGCAGCATCGTGCGCGTTGTCGATAGCCAGGCGAGCGCTATGCCCGCGCTCGAAGTGCTGTCCTCCCCGGACATCGAATTCGTGACGCTGACCGTTACCGAAAAGGGCTATTGCCATATTCCGGCCAGCGGCGCGCTCGACCTCGACCATCCCGACATCGTCGACGATCTCGCAAACCCGCTGACGCCGCGCAGCGTGCCCGGCATTCTGGCGCGGGCGCTGGAGCAACGCATGGCCACGCACGGCCGGCCGCTGACGCTGCTCTCGTGCGACAATATCCCGGCCAACGGCACCATCCTGGAAAATGTCGTGCGGACTTTTGCCGAACGGCGCGGCAACGGCCTTGCCGGCTGGATCGCGGCCAATGCCGCCTTCCCCAGCGCCATGGTCGACCGCATCGTGCCGGCGAGCACGCAGGCCGATCTCGACGGTGTGGAGCAGCTTTTCGGCTACCGCGATGGAGCCGTCGTTGCCGGCGAGCCGTTCCGGCAATGGGTGATCGAGCAGAAATTCGCCGGCCGCGTGCCGCGCTGGGACCTGGTGGGGGCAACCTTCGTCGACGACGTCACGCCGTTCGAGCATCTCAAGATGCGTGTGCTGAATGGCGCTCAGACGACGCTCAGCTATCTCGGCGTGCTGGCCGGCCTCGAACACACTTTCGATGCGATGGCGGACCCGCTGCTGTCGGCCTTCGTGCGCCGCATGCTCGTCGAGGAGACTCTGCCAACGTTGAAGCCGGTGCCCGGCATGGACCCATCAGCCTATGTCGAGCAGAGCCTTGGCCGTCTGCAGAATACCGCGATCCGCCACCGCAACCACCAGATCGCCACCGACGGCTCGCAAAAGATCGTGCAGCGCCTACTCAACCCGATCCGCGATCGGCTGGGCGAGGAAAAAAGCATTGCGCTGCTGTCGGTATCCGTCGCCGGCTGGATGGCCTATCTGATCCAGGCTTCATCCCGGTTCGGCCGGCGCTGGCCGGTGTCGGACCCCTATGCCGGCAAGATCGCTGGCATAGCGGAGGCAAGCGGACGCGACGTCCCGGTACTGGCTGCGGGCATCCTGGCGATTGACGCCATCTTCGATCCCGCCCTCGCCGCCAACGACATGTTCCGCAAGGCCGTCACATCGGCGCTCGACGGGCTGTTGTCGGACGATCCGATGGCAACCGTCAGGCATGCATGCGCGCAACCGGCAGATGAGCGGTTGAAGCAACCGGCACGATCTGCATAGTAGGAATCGGTCGTGAATTCACGACCAGGGGAGGCACTATGAGGCTTGGACTGCTCACCGCACCGTTCGCGGAGACGCCGCTCGACGCGGTCGCCGACTGGGCAAGCTCGGCCGGCTTCGAGGCGCTGGAAATCGCCTGCTGGCCGAGAGCCTCCGGCGCCAGCCGCCGCTATGCCGGTACAAGCCACATCGACACCGCCGCGACCTCGCCGGCGCAGGCCAGGGACATCGCGGCAAACCTTGCCGGCAAGGGGCTGACCATTTCCGGTCTCGGCTATTATCCCAACCCGCTGCATCCCGATGCCGCCCACCGCAAGACGGTGATCGACCATCTGAAGCAGGTGATCGTGCTGGCCGCGAATATGGGCGTGCCCCTGGTCAACACCTTCTGCGGTGGCGATGCCTCGAAGACCGTCGACGTCAACTGGCAGCACGCGCTCGAAATCTGGCCCGATATCGTCGCCCATGCGCGCGATCACGGCGTCAAGCTCGCTTTCGAGAACTGCCCGATGATCTTCAGCTATGACGAATGGCCGGGCGGCCACAACATCGCCTATTCGCCGCTGGTCTGGCGCCGCATCCTCGAAACCTGGGGCGGCGATGTCGGGATGAATTTCGATCCTTCACACCTGGTCTGGCAGATGATCGACCAGGCCCGCTTCATCAGGGAATTCGGCCCCTACATGTTGCATGTCCACGCCAAGGACCTGATGATTGATCATGATGGTTTGTACGAGCGCGGAATCCTTTCGTCTGGCATAGGCTGGCAGGTGCCGCGCATGCCGGGGCTGGGCGATGTCGGCTGGAACGGCTTCTTCTCCGGCCTCTACCGTGCCGGCTATGACGGCCCGATCATCATCGAGCACGAGGACCGGTGGTTCGAGGGCAGCGACGATAAGGTCAAGCGCGGTTTCCTGCTTGCCCGCGACGTGCTGCGTCCCTTCGTCAAATGAAGGCGCAAAAACAACATCGGGGCGCCGCCTGAATCTCTTTCTGCGCGGCCCGGTGTAACGACTTGGAATTGAAACGAAAATCAAAGTGGAGGAAATCTGAAATGAAGAAATACCTGACCATGGTGCCGCTGCCCATTGTTCCGCTCCTTGCCGGCGCTGCCTTGCTGGCCTCGATGGGCGCCTCGTCCGCCGAGGGCAAATACACGATCGGCATCTCCAACACCGTGCAGGGCAATGGCTGGCGCGAGGAGATGGTCTGCGCCATGAAGGCGCAGGCGCTGGCCTCCGGCGAAGTGACCAAGCTCAACATCGCCCACCGCAATACCGACGCCGCCGGGCAGCTCGAGGACATCCGCAACCTGATCAGCGCCAAGGTCGACGCCATCGTCGTCAATCCGGCTGATCCCGCCGGCATCAAGGCGGGGCTGGAGGAAGCCACCAAGGCCGGCATCGTTGTCGTCGCCGTCGACCAGGCGGTCACCGAACCCTCGGCCTACATCATCTCCAACAACCAGGAACAATATGCCTATCTCGGCGCCAAATGGCTGTTCCAGCAGATGGGCGGCAAGGGTGAGGTGTTTTACATGCGCGGCGCCGCCGGCGCCTCCGCCGACTCGGATCGCGACAAGGGCTTCAAGAAGGCGCTGGCCGAATTCCCCGACGTGAAGGTCGCGCAGGAAGTGTTCACCGGCTGGCAGCAGGACCAGGCCAAGCAGCAGATGCTGTCCTTCCTCGCCACCGGCACGCCGTTCAACGGCGTGTGGACCTCGGGCATCGACAACGTCATCGTCGACGCGCTGGTGGAATCGCAGGCGCCGATGGTGCCCGTGGTCGGCGCCGACAATGCCGGTTTCGTCGGCCAGCTGAATTCGGTCAAGGACCTGGTCGGGGCCGCCGTGACCAATCCCGGCTCGATCGGCGGCGCCGGCGTGACGCTCGCGCTCCAGATCCTCGACGGCAAGAAGCCGGCGCAGCAGACCGTTCTGGTCGAGCCGCAGCTCTGGGAAAACGCCACCGAGGAAGGCAAGGCCAAGCTGAAGGCCGCCGCCGATCCGTCGCTCAGCCCGGAATGGCCGGTCTCGATCTCGATCCCGGACTGGACGACCTACACCAAGGACCAGATCGTAGCGTGCAAGGGGCCGGGGGAGTAAGGGCTATTTTGATTGGCTAGCGAGGATGGCGTTTGCCGTCCCCGCCAACCAAAGGTTTGATAGGTTAGCGCTCTACGGCGCCCCCCTCTGTCCTGCCGGACATCTCCCCCACTTGGGGGGAGATTGGCAGTTTCGGCGCCGGCTCTCGTCTTGCCACGTTGAAAATTGGCGAAAGCCGAAGTTGCGGCCAATCTCCCCCCTTGTGGGGGAGATGTCCGGCAGGACAGAGGGGGGCGCCGTAGAGCGCCAGCAATTGAGTTTCTGGTACGGACAGCAATTTGACCACCAAACCCCTCCTCGACGCCTCCGGCGTCGCCAAGAATTACGGTGCGGTTGCCGCGCTGCGCGACGCGTCGCTGTCCGTCCTGCCGGGCGAGGTGCATGCCCTGATGGGCGCCAATGGCGCCGGCAAGTCGACGCTGGTGAAGATCCTGACCGGCGCGGTCCCTGCCTCGGCCGGGCGCGTCCTGATCCGTGGCGAGGCGCGCGACATACGCTCGCCCGCCGCCGCGCGCCGCGCTGGCCTTTTGCCGGTCTACCAGGAACCGTCGCTGATCCCCGATCTCGACATACTGTCCAATCTGCGGCTCACCGGCACGCCCGTCGAGCCGTTCCGTGCCTGGGTGCGCGAACTTGGCATTCCCGACCTCGACCTGCGCGACACCGCGCGCGACATTCCACTGGCGGTGCTGCGCGTGCTCGACCTGGCGCGGGCGCTCGCCGTCGAGCCCGACGTGCTGCTGCTCGACGAGATGACCGCGGCGCTCCCCGCCAACCTCGCTGAAAAAGTGCTGGAAGTCGTGCGTCGCCAGGGCGACAGCGGCCGCGCCGTGATCTTCATCTCGCACCGCTTCGTCGAGATCTCGGCGCTCTGCGACCGCGCCACCGTGCTGCGCGACGGTGCGACCGTCGGCGTTCTCGACATCGAGCCCGGCGTGGAGGAAAAGATCGTCGAGCTGATGCTCGGCGCCCGCATCGAGAAGACCAAGGTGGCCGCCCGCGCCGCCGGCCAGGCCGCCACATCGGTCCCTGCCCGCCCGCGTCTCGCCGTGCGCAATCTGCGCGTCGGCACCAAGCTCAACGACGTCTCCTTCGAGCTCGCCGACGGCGAGGTCGCCGGCGTCGTCGCGCTCGAAGGCCAGGGCCAGGATGAATTGTTCGCCGCCCTTGCCGGCTCGATCAAACCGTCCGGCGGCACGATCGAGGTCGACGCCCATCCGGCGAAATTCACCCATCCGATCGACGCCATCCGCGCCGGCATCGCCTATGTGCCGGGCGACCGCTCCGAGGCCCTCGCCATGCAGCGCTCGGTGCGCGAGAACATCGCGCTGCCCTTCAGCGCCGCCTTGCGCAACTGGGGGCCGATCGCCATGCGCAAGGAGCGCGCCACGGTGGCGAGCGCCATCGCGCGCCTCCAGATCGACACCCGCGCGCAAGGCGAGGTGCAGCGCCTGTCCGGCGGCAACCAGCAGAAGGTGACCATCGCACGCTGGATCGCGGCGGACGCCCGCACCATCCTGTGCTTCGACCCGACGCGCGGCATCGATGTCGGCACCAAACAGGAGATCTACAAATTGCTGCGCGAGCTCGCCGGCCACGGCAAGTCGGTGCTGTTCTACACCTCGGAACTCGAAGAGGTGCAGCGCGTCTGCGATCGCGTCATCGTCATCTTCGGCGGCCGCGTCGTCGATATCTTCCCGGTCGAGGAGGCGGACGAGCCGGCACTGATGCGCGCCGCCTACGGCCTGCCGCGCGACGCCAAGGCCGATGTCGGCATTTTGGCGGACCCCACAGCAAATACCCCGGATGCACCGGAGGTGACGCCATGAGCCATCTCCTGCGCCGCCAGGGCTGGGTCGCCGGCCTGTTCGCCCTCCTCGTCGTGCTGTTCGTCGTCACCAAGCTGATCCAGCCCGGCTATGGCAGCGGCGATTTCGGCTCGCTCGCGCGGGCCGTCTTGCCCTACGCCTTTGCCGTGGCCGCGCAGACCGTCGTCGTCATCGCCGGCGGCATCGACCTGTCGGTCGCCGCCATGATGGCGCTGACCAGCGTCACCGCCGCCTCGATGATGGCCGGCGCCTCGGAAGAATACGCGCTGTTCGTGGTGCCTTTCGTACTGGCCATGGGTTTTGTGCTCGGCGCGCTCAACGGCCTGCTCATTGTCGCCACCCGTGTCCCCGACATCGTGGTGACGCTCGCCATGCTGTTCGTGTTGCAAGGGGCGGCTCTTCTGGTGCTCGGCGCGCCGGGCGGCGCCGCCGCCGAATGGCTGAAGGCGATGATTTCAGGCACGGTCCCGATACCCGGCCTGCCGCAGAACATCGACGCCTGGCTGCCGAAGGCTCTGCTGGTGCTGATCATCTGCCTCTGCATCGTCTGGATACCGCTGAGGCGCTCGCGCCTCGGCCTGTCCATCTACGCCATCGGCTCGAGCGAGCTGGCGGCGTTCCGCAGCGGCGTGCCGGTCAAGCGCACCCGCATCATCGCCTATGCGTTGTCGGGCCTGTTCGCGGCCATGGGCGGCCTGGCGCTGACCATGAGCACCGGCATCGGCGCTCCTATTCCCGGCCCCTATCTGCTCGCCAGCGTCGCGGCCGTGGTGCTGGGCGGCGTGGCGCTGGGCGGCGGCAAGGGCGGCCTGCTCGGCCCCATCGTCGCCGTCTTCGTGCTGCGCCTGGTGCGCACCGACCTCACCCTGCTTGCCATCGACCCCAACGTCACCGCCATCATCGAGGGCCTGATCATGGTCGCCGTGGTGATGTTCGGGGCTTTCATTACGATGCGGGGTCGGCAATGATGAGGGAGAATGAATTGGCGCATAGCGCTCTACGGCGCCCCCCTCTGTCCTGCCGGACATCTCCCCCTCAAAGGGGGAGATTGGCAGCTTCGGCGTCTCGCTCATTCTTGCAACGCCGACAATTTGCGAAAGCCGTCACCCCATCCGATCTCCCCCCTAGAGGGGGAGATGTCCGGCAGGACAGAGGGGGCCGCCGTAGGGCGCTACATTTGCAGACAAGAGCCACCCCATGAGCACGTCAGCAATCACGCCCCAACCCGTCCCCTTCGGCCGCCGTGTCAAACGCTTCATGGCCGACCGGCCGCTGATTCCGCTGGTCATCCTGCTGGTCATCCTGGTTGTGATTTTGCAGATCCTGCGCCCCGGCATCGTCAACGAGCGCTGGATCGCCAACACCATCAAATTCGCCATTCCCTTGGCGATCCTTGCCGGCTGCCAGACCATGACCATGCTGACCGGCGGCATCGATCTCTCTGTCGGCACGGTGGCGACGATGAGCGCCTTCATCATGGCTACGCAAGCCGTCAACCAGGACCCAGCCGTGGCCTTCCTCCTGGCGATGATGCCGGCGGTGCTGATCGGCCTCGTCAACGGCATCGGCGTCGGCGTCTTCCGCGTCCATCCGCTGATCATGACGCTGGGCACCAGCCTGATCGGCACCGGCTTCCTGCAGGTCTATCAACGCACGGTGATCGCCTCGGGCGCCAAGATCCCCGATTTCCTCGCCTGGCTCGGCACCGGCGTGACCGCAGGGTTTCCCAACGCGCTGCTTCTGTTCGTCCCCGTCGCGGTGCTGATCGTCTTCGGCCTCAACCGCACCGGTTTCGGCCGCCTGCTCTACGCCGTCGGCGACAATGAGCGCGCGACCCGCCTTTCCGGCGTGCGCTACTGGCAGGTCATCACCGCGCTCTACGTCCTATCCAGCCTGCTCGCCGGCATCACCGGCTTGCTCTATATCGGCTTGATCAAGGCCCCTTCCCTGTCCCTCGCCGAACCGCTGGTGCTGCCCTCCGTGGCCGCCGCCGTCATCGGCGGCACCTCCATCTTCGGCGGCCGCGGCGGCTATACCGGCACCATCATCGGTGCCTTGATCCTGACCGTGCTGACGACGCTGCTGACGATTTTGCAGATGCCGGAGGGGGCAAGAAGGATCCTGTTCGGCCTGATCGTGCTGTTCGTGACGGCGGCCTATCTGCGGATCGTGGAGGAGCGGTAGGGAGGGGCCGCCGGCTCATCCCTCGAAACACCGACGCAGTGACCGCCCTCACTTCACCGTGATGCTCATGCCGCTGAGATCGGCGTTGACTTGCAGCCCTACCTGCCTGCCCGTGAGCTCGAGCTGGGCGCCCTTGTCGTTGGTCATGACGATCACCTGGGCGCCCTTGCCGAGCGCGCCGCCGCCGCCCGCCGCGCCGTACACACCCGTCACGTCCCGGGCGCGCTTGATATGGCGCACGGTGCCCCGGAAATAGGTCTTGGAGGCACCGAAGGCGAGGCCGCCCGAAATGCCGCCGACCGAGATCGGATACCGGCGGCCATGGAAGGTCAGCGTGCCCTCGCCTCCGGCGCCGCCGATGAAGAAGGCCGCCTTGTAGATGGAGAAGCGGATCGTTCCGGTGTCGGCGTGCGCGACACTGGCAAAGCCAACGCCCGCGGCAGTGATCACGGCGATGGCGACTGAACGAAATCTGGACGAAATCTTCATGACAAGGGGCTCCTCAAGGTCGCTGCTCACCCGACCGGGCCGGGACGTCGGCGTCGCATCGAAGTTCATGGCTAAACAGTCTCGCCCATCATTGGTTCCAAGCACACGGTCTCGTTCCGGCTGCGAGGAGACCGTCGCTAAACGGGCCCGCCGGCTGGCGAATTGTCCAGCGGCGGCTGGCGGCATCGCGGGTCGAGCAGGGGAGCACGGGGAGACCCATGGCGCCGTCTGGAGCGGGCCTGGTGAAACTTTTTGATTTTTAGGCCGTTGTCGCCGTTACATCCGAGGCTGAACTCATGCCGAAAACGGTCGACGGCGCCAGGCGGCGCAAGGCAGAGAAGTCGCACCAGGAGAAGGCCTCGACAGTCGAAGTTGCGTCCGAGGTCGTGGGCGAGGCTGCGCCACCGCCCGGGGCCATCGAACCCGGTCCGGAGCTGACGCCGCAGGAGGCCGAGCAGGCGCGCAAGCGATACCTGCTGAGGCGCTTCTGGATCAGCGCGCGCGGCTACTGGAGCACGCGCGGCGACAAGCTGGCCTGGCCGTTCACGCTCGGGCTGTTGATGCTGATATGCATCAATGTCGGCTTCCAGTATGGGATCAACATCTGGAACCGCTCGATCTTCGACGCCATCGAGCAGCGCAACGCCCACACCGTCTATGTGCTCAGCGCCGTGTTCCCGCCGCTCGTGGTTGGAAGCGCAAGCCTTGTCGTCGCGCAAGTCTACCTTCGCATGACGATCCAGCGCCGCTGGCGTTCCTGGTCGACCACTGCCATCATCGCGCGCTGGCTCGCAAGCGGCCGCTACTATCAGCTGAACCTCGTGGGCGGCGACCACACGAACCCCGAGGCACGCATCGCGGAGGATTTGCGGATCGCCACGGAATCGCCCGTCGATTTCATCTCCGGCGTGATCAACGCGTTTTTGTCGGCCTCCACTTTCATCGTGGTGCTGTGGACGATCGGCGGGGCGCTGACTTTGCCGATCGGAAGCTGGAGCGTCACCATTCCCGGCTTCCTGGTCGTGACCGCGGTGATCTACGCCGCCATCACCTCCACTTCGATGGTGGTCATCGGCCGCCATTTCGTGCGGCTCTCCGAGCAGAAGAACCAGGCGGAAGCCGATTTCCGCTACACGCTGACGCGCGTGCGCGAAAACGGCGAGAGCATCGCCTTGCTCGGCGGCGAGGAGGAGGAGCGCAGCGGCATCGACAAGACGTTCGGCACGGTGCTCCGGCAATGGGCGCTGCTGACAGGCCAGCACATGCGCACGGCGCTGGTGTCGCAGGGGTCGAGCCTGTTTGCACCGGTCGTGCCGATCTTGCTTTGCGCGCCAAAATTTCTCGAAGGCAGCATGACACTTGGACAGATCATGCAGGCTGCCTCAGCCTTCGCCATCGTGCAGGCCGCGTTCGGATGGCTGGTCGACAACTATCCCCGCCTCGCCGACTGGAACGCCTCGGCACGGCGTATTGCCTCGCTGATGATGTCGCTTGACGGGCTGGAGCGCGCCGAACGCAGCGACGCGCTGGGCCGCATCAGGCACGGCGAAACCGAAGACGGTGCGATGCTCAGCCTGGACAATCTCTCGGTGTCGCTCGACGACGGCACCGGCGTGGTCAAGGAAACCGAGGTCGAGATCGAGCCTGGCGAGCGGGTGCTGGTGGCCGGCGAATCCGGTTCGGGCAAGAGCACGCTGGTGCGGGCCGTCGCAGGCCTTTGGCCGTGGGGTGGCGGCAGCGTCGACTTCCACCCCGGCAGGCGGCTGTTCATGTTGCCGCAACGTCCCTACATCCCCTCCGGAACGCTGCGCCGCGCGGTCGCCTATCCGGCCGCCGCCGACAACTGGACGCTGGAGAAGATCAACGCCGCCCTCGACAAGGTGGGGCTCGATTATCTCAAGGACCGGATCGAGGAAGACGCGCCCTGGGACCAGACCCTGTCGGGTGGCGAAAAGCAGCGGCTCGCCTTCGCGCGCCTCCTGCTGCATCATCCCGATATCGTCGTTCTGGACGAAGCGACGTCTGCGCTCGATGAGAAGAGCCAGGACAAGATGATGGAGACGGTCATCCATGAATTACCGAAGGTGACCATCATAAGCGTCGCGCATCGCGCCGAGCTGGAAGCCTTCCACAGCCGCAAGATCACATTGGAGCGGCGCGAGGGCGGCGCAAAGCTTGTCAGCGATATCAATCTTGTCCCGCGCAAGGGCGGACGGAACCTGCTCAGGCGCGCCTTGTGGGGCTCCGGCGCTGCGGCCCAAAGGCCGCGCGAGCTGGACTAAAGCCGACTTCGTCCCGCCTCAGCGCCCGCTCAGCGCCGCGACGCGGTCGAGGGCGGCGCCGAGGCCTTTCAGGGAGACGGGGAAGTTGAGCTTGGTCTCGGCGTCGGTGACGACGTTGAGCGTCAATACGCCGCCCGCCTTCAGCTTCTGCGCCAGCGCCCGGTCGATCGGAAACTGCGCCACGCATCCGTTCGGCAGGCAGGTGCGGAACCGCAACTGGCCGAGGGGCGGCTGGTCGTCGATCTGGATCGTCACGCCTGGGTCGAACAGGATGCCGAACGGCAGAAGCAGGGTTCCGGTCAATCCACCCTTCGGTCCCGCGCGCAGCTCCACAGCCAGCAGCCTCTGGCCGTTCTTCTGCGTCTGGTCCTGCGAAACCGAGCAGGCGCGTGCATTGTCCTGGATGGTGCAGGCCAGGCTCCAGTCCTGATAGGTCTCCTGGAGCGACGACGCGCCGTTTGGAAGCGTGGCCGCCTGCTGTTGTTGCGCACAGGCACTCGATGCAGCCAGGGCCACCGCGCAGATTGCGGCCGCCTTCAGAAGAACAAATCTGTCAAACAACGATGGCGACTTTCTCTTTCGGGGTTCACGCGCATGGCCCCGAAAACCGGATGGGATTTTCGGGGCCGCGGGCATGGTCATCTGCCTCACGCAGCGTGCAAAAGCAATTCCAAAGCGCGCCGTGTGAGCGCGGCGCGCTTCAGGTACAGACCCACTCGCGGACCTTGCATTCGGTTCCCGCCGCCTCGCAGGCATGCAGAGCGAGATCTTCCGCGTCCTTGCGGGTCTCGGCGGAGTTCGCGCCCCACGGCGTCAGCCGGTCGCTCTGCTTCTCCTTAGCCACGGCCAGGGCGCCGCAGTGCTTGTAGGGAAAGCCGGTCTCGTCGTCGTCTGTCCAATGGCGATGATTGCGGAACACCGTGACAACAGTGCAGCCCTTGCCGCCGGCGTTCTCGCAATATTTCATCGCGGCGTCCTTCGCCTCCTGGCGCTTGTCGGCGCCCCAGAAGAAGCCGTGCTTGGTATCGATGCTGGAATAGGCGATCGCCCCCCAGATGCCTTTTTCCTCCTTCGGCTCCGGCTCCGGCGGCGCCACAAGGTCGGCCGAGACAACCTGCCCGCTCCACAGCAGGGCCATGCACAAAACTGCCAGACGTCGCGATATCATGGTCTGCAATCCTTTCCAGGAGCCCTCGCCCATTCGCCTATCCCGTGTCTCACGTCGACGCCGACGCTATGGAAATCACCACGCAGCTATTGCCGGTCGGCAGCAGCAGCGCTTCACCCGAATTGCCGCCCAGCTCGTACACCTCGACCTGGCCGAGATGGTCGGTGATCTTGCTGCCTTGCGGAAGAACGGACGGGATATCCGAACACGGGCTGGCGAACGGCGCCACCCGCACCATCGCGCCTTCGCAGCCGGAAGCGGTGGGCGATGCGAAAACCACGCCGGCGGCCGGTCCGCTGTATTTTTCCGTCGAATAGTTCATGCCGACGAGGGCCTGCACGGCGTGCTTGTCGGCGGCCTGGTCGTTCCACAAGGATTTGACGCTGTATTTCGAGCCCGTCGTCAGCACCTGTCCGAGCACAGGAAAGATCGTCGAGCAGGCCTGCACGCCGGCCTGTTTGACATGTTCGAGGAAAGGCGAGTCCGGCAATGCGGGCGGCGCGGTCCCGGCCTGTGCGGCCGTCGGGGTGCCGACGAGACCGGCGATCGCGGCATAGTTGGCGGCAGCGAAGCCGATGCCGATCATGGCCAGCCCCAGCAGCGAGAAGGCTAGGACGCGCGGCCACCGCCGCTGCGGCTCGGCGACCCTCTTGCGATCGGGCTCGACGATCCTCTTGCGGTCCGGCTCCACGCTCGGGCCGCGCGCTGGGGAGATGAACGGGTCTTGCTGGTTCACGGTGCTGCCTCGGTTATTTGATTGGCGCAAGGGCCTCGGACAGCCCCTTGAGCGTTGCGGTCACGGTAATCGTCTGGCCGTCGACGGTCGGGTAGGAGATCGCCGGCGTCGCTTTCTGCACTATCTGCTGGCGCATGACGGGCCCCACCGGCAGCATGCCGACGCAGACCACTTCGTTGCAGCCATTCAAGTGGACGTCGATCGGGTCGCGCCCGTCGAACTTCAGCGACACCAGCCCGTCGCTTTTGGCGTTCGGCGCGGTGCGCAGGATCATGTAGGGCTTGCCGTCCTGCGTGGCCGCGAGCGACCAGCTGAAGGCCATCCTGCCGGCCCCGTCCTCGATCACCTGCGAGACATTGCAGACCTTCTTGCGCGCCTTGAGGTTCTCGTCGCAGATCAGCGTCCAGTTCTCGAAGGGCCGGATGGTGCGCTGGTATTGGCCCAGCTTCACATCCGGCGGCACCGCCACGTCGGATGGCTTGATCCTGTAGGGCGCGGTCGCTTGCGCGGCGGCCAAGGACAGGCCGCCGGCAAGCGCCAGGCAGGTCAGGAGGAAAAGCCGGGCATGACGGCTGGTTGCCCCGTTCATTCCCGCCTCAGTTCAACGTGAAGCTCAGGCCGGCGCCGACACCGACATTTCCGCCCGCCGCCGTGCCCGAGACATTGCCGCGGATACGGCCGTCCTCGCTGGTGTAGCCCGCGCCGAAGGCAAAGGCGCTGGCATCCCGCCAGAAGCCGCCGCCCGCCGCGACGCTCAGCTTTCCGGGACGGTCGTCGTAGCGCAGCGAGGCGGCGGCGAGGCCGATTGCCGCCGCTTGCCGGGCTTCGTCGCGGATGCCGCTGATGTCCGAATTCAGCTGGCCGAGTTTCTGGTCGGTATAGTCGTTGGCCTGTTGCAGGGTCGTGGCCGCCACCTTGTCGGTATAGCTGTTGGATGTGCTGATGGCGGTGTCGAGGCCCTTGGTCAGCTGGTTGACATTGACCGCGTCGGTGCCGGCGACGCCGGGTCCGACATTGGAGATGACGACCGGCGCGTTGACGTCGCCGCCTTGCAGCGTGATGGTGTTCGTCTTGGCGCCGCCCTGCGTGTCATAGGTCACCGCATTCTGGTTGAGATTTCCGACGCCGGTTTGCAGGGCCTCGATCGCCTGGTTGGAGGCGAAGAGCTGTGAACCGTTGATCGCGTCGGTGCTGTCGGCGGCGATCCGTCCGGCTGCGACATTGGTGATCGTCCTCTCCGCGCCGGCATCGCCGACGCTGACTGTTCCGGTCGGCGTGGTGCCGGCAAAGGCGTAGGTCTTGCCGTTGATGACGGTGCTGGAGGTGCCGACGGCGGTCTGCGTCACCGAGCCGGAGCCGAGCGCCACATCGTTGGCGTTGTTGGCCTGCGCGCCCTGGCCGAGCGCGACCGCGCCCGCCCCGGTAGCCGTCGAGCCATGGCCGGCGGCCAGGCTGTCGTTGCCGCTCGCCACGCTTTCGGGTCCGATCGCCACGGCGTCGGTGCCGCCGGCGATACTGTCGGCCAGCGACGAATTGGCGTGGAAGTACTTGATGCCGCCGCCATTGCTGATGGTGGTCAAGGCATTGTCGACCGCCGTGAGCCCGTCATAGACGGTCGTGTAGGTGTTGCCCTGGACGGTGTAGGTCGGCCCGGTGATCGAGCCGTCGGGGTTGAGCGTGGTGGTGCCGCCGAACAGGTTGGTCACGTTTTGCGACACGCCGCGCAGCTGCGAGACGTTGACGCCGTCGGTGTCGGCCGAGCCCGCCGCGACATTGGTGAGCTTGCGTTCAGCTCCGGCGTCGCCGATCGACACCTCGCCCACCGAGGTCTGCGGAGCGGTCAGGGCAAAGGCCGCGTAGCCGGCCTGCGCGCCGACCGAGGTGATGGACTGCGCGCCCAGCGCCACGCTGTTGATGAAGGTGCTTTGGGCGCCGGCGCCGAGCGCCACCGACTGGATGCCGGAGGCGAGCGAATTGGTGCCGAAGGCAAGGCCGTCCGCCAGCATCACATGGGCGTTCTGACCGATGGCGGTTCCGCCGGGCGCCGTCTGGTCGACGATGGCGCCGTTACCGATGCCGATGCCGTTATCGCCGTTGACGACCGTGGTCGGACCGACCGCGACCGATTCCGCGCCAACCGCCAGTGAGTCGGCCGCCACCGAATTGGCATGGAAATACTTGGTCGAGGTGGCCGACACGGCGGCGATGGCGCCCGCGAGCTGGCGCACCGTCACCGCGTCCTGGTCCTGCGTGCCGTCGGCGACATTGGTGATCTGCCGGTAGGAGGTGGCGTTGCCGACCGAAACGGCGCCGAGCAGCGCCTTGTCGGTTGTGTTGTACTCGATGAAGTTGGACGGGCCGGCGGGCAGTTGCCCGGTAGCCGGAGCGATCGGGCGATCGGAGAGCGAACCCGAGCCGAGGGCCACGCCGCCGTCGATGCTGGCATTGCTGTCGCGGCCGAGCGCCAGCGCGCTGACGCCGGTCGCGGTCGCATTGTAGCCGACCGCCGTGGAACCGACGCCTTGGGCGAAGGAATCGGTCTGCGCCAGCCCGAACTCGTTGGTGCGGGCATAGCGGATGCCTTCGCCATTGGCGTCGGTGAAGACGGTCGAGGTGTCGCCGGTGATGTTGTTGATCGTGTTGCCGAGATTGGTCACGCCAGCGCCGATATTGGCAATGTCGGTCGTGTTCTGGGTCACCTGCTGGTTGGTGGCGAAGAGCTGCGAGCCGTTGACGGCATCGGTCGAACCGCCGTTCAACTGTCCGGCCGCGACGTTCTGGATCTGGCGCTCGGCGCCGGCCGAGCCGACCGAGAAGGCGCCCGCCGGCGTGCCGCCGGCGAAGGTATAGTTGACGCCGCCGATCGTCGTGCCGCCGACATTGGTCGTGGCGCCCGACGTCGAATTCAGGCCGATCGCGACATCGCCGGCATTGTTGGCGACCGCATTCGGGCCGACAGCGACGGAATCGGCTCCCAGCGCCTGCGAATCCGCCAGCGTCGAGTTGGCATGGAAATACTTGATGCCGCCGCCGACATTGATGTTGTTGACGACGGCGCCGATGGCATCGACCGCCTGGTTGGTGGCGAAGAGCTGCGAGCCGTTGATGGCGTCGGTCGAGAGCGCGCTGATCCGCCCAGCCGCCAGGTTGGTGATGGTGCGTTCCGCGCCGGCCGCGCCGATGCTGACCGTCGAGGTCGGGTTGGTGCCCTGGAAGGCGTAGGTGGTGCCGTTGACCACCCCGCTGGCCGTGCCGACCGCCGTGGTGGTCACCGAGCCCGAACCGAGCGCCACGTCGCCGGAGCTTGCCGCCGCCGTCGCGCCATCGCCAATCGCGACATTGCCCGCAAGACCGGCGGCGCCCGCCGTCGAGCCGTTGCCCAGCGCCACGGAACCTTGCCCGATCGCCTTGTTGCTGTTGCCGATCGCGACGGCGCCGTTGGCCATGTTGGCCGCGGTGGCGGTCGCCGTGCCGTCGCTGTTGGCGATGTTGTTGGCGCCGCCGGTGAAGGCGCCGGTGCCGCTGGCATAGCTCGGATCGCCGATCGACACCGCGCCGTCGCCATAGGCGGTGTTGCCGGAGCCGATGGAGACGGCTTTGCCGCCGGTCGCCACCGCATTGGTGCCCATGGCGACCGCTTCGGCGGAATCCGCCTTGGCGCTGGCGCCCAAGGCGATGGTGTTAGCCGCCGTCGCGTTGGTCGAGGGGCCGATGGCGATGGAATTGGCTCCGCTCGCGGTACTGGTGGCGCCTACCACAATGGAGTAGGCGCCGGACGCAGTGGAGCCTGCGCTGCCCACCACGGTGGCGCCGGCGCCAGTGGCGTTGACGGAAACGCCAAGCGCCACGGCCTGCGTGGCTGTCGCGTTGGTAGAGGAGCCCATGGCGATGGCACCGTCCTCCGTGGCATTGGCCAGCGTGCCGAGCGCCATCGCGTTGTTCTTATTCGCAAGCGCGCTGGTGCCGATGGCGATGCTGTTGGGCACGGCCGTGTCGGCCTGCACGCCTGCCTGCGCGCCCACACCGAATGCAATGGACTGGTTGCCCCAGGCGCTGGCGTTCTTACCCATCGCCGTGGCGCCCGTTCCCGTTGCCTTGCTTTGGCGTCCGATTGCGGTGGTGTCGACCTGAGACGCCGTCACGTCCGTACCGATAGCAATGGCGCTCTGGGCCAAGGCTCCCGTCCCGGCAGCGGTGCGCGAGCCGAGATAGACGGCGTTTATCGCGGTTGCGGTCGACTGGAAGCCGACGGCGACGGCATTTTGGCTGTTCGCAACGGTGCTGGTGCCTTGTGCAACAGCGTCCAGCCCGGACGCCCCTGCGAACTGCCCAATCGCAGTGCTGCGCAGCCCGCTGGCTACGGACCCGTAGCCAGCGGCGAACGCATAGTTGTTGCTGGCCGTGGCGCTGACACCGACTGCGGTGGAGTTCCCTCCCGAAGCTTGGGCGTTGGTGCCCAGCGCGCTGGCCCCGGCCCCAGTGGCACCCGCGGCGACGCCGATCGCTACCGTGTTGATATTGTTTGAAATCGTACCGGAGCCGATCGCCACTGCGCCGCCGGTGCCCGTGGCCGACGCGGTGCGACCAATGGCGACGCCGTATTGCGCCGTCGATTGGGCCTGGAAGCCGAGCGCTATGGCCCAGTTAAGGCTGGCGTTTGAGCCGTTTCCGACCGCGATGGCCTCGGGAGCGGTCGCGGACCCGCCGCCGGCCTGATATTGCGCCTGAGCCGGCGTCGCGGCCATACCCACGGCGAAGGCGCCCAGCGTCACGGCGGTCCCGAGCGCCCCGCCGACGCCCAGCGTTCCCAACCCCAGGCGCTTGCGCCCCATGCCGAGCGCACGATGCGCCATGCGCAGGACCGCCATCAAGCGGCGCCGGGCCGAGCGGGACCGAGGATCGCCATTCGCGATCCAGTGACTGGCGAAATGCGCCGCACGGCGCTGAACAAGGAGCGAGCCGCCCGAAATATGGCCGCCCGAAATATGATTGTCGGTCATGGTTCCCTCTCCGCTGGCCGGCACGAAATGTCTGACACTTCCACTCCACAGCAGGAAGACATGATTCCCCTTCGCGGTATTTCACGAAATTGCTGTCTTGTGAGAAAAGATACGAGCATATACGCGGAGGTTAACGGCTCGTTACCTTAGCAACTGCTTTAAAATCAAGTAATCAAATAATGACGAGAGCGCGGCTTCATCTAATCTTTGCGTTAAACTTGCCCGCCCGCGCCTGCATCGGCGTCATCTGCCGGTATTTCTTCATCATGGTGGTGAAGTGGCTCTGGCTCGAAAACCCGCTGAGATGGGCGATGTCGGCGATGGTCATGCGGCTGTCGGCAAGAAGTCTTTCCGCGAAGTCCAGCCTGAGATCGAGAACATATTGATGCGGCGGCATGCCGAACGTCTTGGAGAAGGCGCGCACGAAGTGGTACGATGAAAATCCGCAGACGGCGGCCATTTCGGCAAGCGCCAGCTTGCGCGAGAAGTTCTCGTTCAGGAACTCCTGCACCTTGCGCGCACTGCGGACGGAAAGCCCGCCCTTCACGTTGAGCAGCGGCTGCCGGGCCGGATTGGCTCCGGATACCGATCCGGGGGGACCATCATCGCCCGGCATTTTTCGGCCTCCCGATATTTCCCAGATGAACTTCAACCCGAGGCCTCCCTCCCCGTTCCCCTGAAAAACAATTCGTGATTGATCGAAGCGGGCCCGCATCGCCAACCCCGCTCATGTGATCGATCCGGCCGGATGGCAAGCAATGCGCGAACTGAATGGCATTCCAAATGACTCCAGCAAAGCTTGGGGCACAGGTGGTGACGGACGTATTTTGAAAAACTCCGGAAGCCTTGTAGGAAATTCCGGTCTTGGATCGCTGGCCAGCAGCTGTTGCTACTTTGCCATGGTCGGGCTTTCAATTCCTGCGGAAAGCGTCACCAGCCCGCCTGGCGTCCTTCCCCTGTATCTCTTCATGGTCGCGGCCAGGTGGCTCTGATCCGAAAATCCGGCAAGGTAGGCGACTTCGGCAATCGGCAACTCTCCGCCGGCCAGCAGCTTTTCCGCGAGATCGAGGCGCAGGTTGATCAGATACCGATGCGGCGGCATGCCGAATGTCCCGGCGAACCTTGCTATGAAATGATTTGGTGACACCCCCGCGACCGACGCGAGCTCGGCGACCATGACTTTCCGCACGAAGTTCTGGTCGAGATACTCTCGCACGCGTCGGGCGCCAACGGCGGAGAGCCCGCCTTTGGGCGACGCGGCCTGCCTCTTGCGACCCGTATAACCGCGCAGCAGATGCACCCCGAACACCGTCAGCAGCGAGTCCAGATAGAGCTCGTTCGGCGGCAGCCTGTCGGTCAGTTCGGCAGTGATCATCTGGGCTATGTTGAGCGCCCTCAGGTCAACCGTGCCGAACGCGGGCGGCTCGAGCTTGACGTCCGGGAGGTCGAACTCATGGGCCGCCAGCTCGGACAGCGCTTCGGGAGAGATCGAAACGACGGCGTTCTCCCTGGTCTGCGACCAGGCCAGCGTGCTGTCGACGCCCGCCGGATTGACGACGAGACAGCCGACCGGCGCATCGTACTGCGTGATCCTGTCACTGCCGAGCGAGGCTCTCAGCTTGCGTGCCGGCCTCAGCACAATCCCCGTGGAATGCTCCCTGGCCAGGAATTTCTGCGATCCCGGACTGCGGACGGAATAGATGACGCTTCCGCGGGCGGTGGCTCTTCTGGGACCAGCACTTTCCGGAATGATATCCAGGACGTATCGAGCTGTCCGCTCTTGATCGACGCCCTGGGAATCGCCGCTTTCCCGAGCCCCGCCCGCATGTTTCATACGTGTTGCCTCAGCCGGCTTACCGCCGCTTGGTATCCCCTTCCCCTGACCCGGAATCAACGTAACGCACACGCCTCGAATTGAAAAGAACTTCCACGCGCAAAGAAAATTCTTTATTCGAGATAAGAAAGAAGAACTGACCGTCGAAGGAAGTTCAGCAGCATTTCTGTCAATAGCGAAGAGCCTTGACGGATCTTCGCTTCCGGATTCGTCGGCCCGGGCGTAAGCCGGCAACGCATCGGTCACGAAGGAGGAGTTCACATGCGAGGCTGTGTCGGCCCTGTGGTTCGACAGCGTTGTTCGGCATCAGTGGCACGCAACGGCGCGGCGCGGAGCCAGTCGTTCACGGCCGTCTATTGCGGTCCCCGCGACCTTTTTCGTAAAGATCCCACGCGAGTTCCACAAAAGCCAGAAGCACATCATCCTTGTCCCAGCCGGCCGCGACAGCCGCCTCGACGATTTCGCCCACGAGAGGCAACAATTGGCGCTGGCAGGCGAGCGGGATGTCAGCCTCGGATTCATCCACTGGAGGTCCATCGAAGTTGAACTTCATCGTTTGGCGCTCCCCTCGCCATCAAACGAAATGCTACTCGTTCCCAACAAACGAAGTGCTATTCGCCAGACCTTATTCCTATACAATAACTCCAACATTAAACATAGCAGGCTAGGCCGCCAACGGAGCGCAACACCGGATAATCCGTGTATCGACCGGCTGTCCTAGTGACGCTGGGGAAGCGTTATTACATCACTGTCCAAGGCAAGCTGCCGAATGGACGCCCGTCGGCCGCGCCGTCATGAAGCACGAGGAGTTGGCCGGGTTCGGAGACGAACCAGGCGAACGAGCCCCAGGCAAGCTGCGCGACGGTCTTCTTGAAGCCGGCGGACTGGCGATCCTGATAGGCGGTCAGGAACGCGATCTGTTTTCGGTCGAAACCGGCCGCGTCCGTGACAGCATGGAGGGCATCGCGCCGGCGATCCGTGATCGCGCCATCGGTCGCCACCACTTCCACGAACAGGATCAACGGCTCCTTGCGGCCGAGATCGGCGAGGATGATGTCGGGCAAGTTCCTGTCGGCCTCGATCTTGAGGCCGATCGCACTGGCGATGGCGTCGTCGCGCAGGACCACCTTGTTGCCGCTCTCGCTCAGCCACAACATGGCAGGGGCGGCGAGAAACCGTTTGGCGAACACCTCGATGACGGCTTGCGCGATGACCGAACTCGGTCCCGGCGCCAAAAGCCTGGTGTCGCCGTTCGGAAAGGTGACGCGGATGCCGGCGGTGTTGGCGACAGCGCCGGCGCGCATGATGGTCACGCGGGCCAGCGCGCCCTTGCTGAGATGCGTTTCCTGGAACTCCGAGATGGCGGTTTCCAGCGCCTCGCCTTCCAGCGCCGGGTCGAACAGGGCTGCAAACGCCGCCCTCAGCGCGTAGCGGGGCTGGCCCGAGGTCGTCGGCAGATCCTCGCGACGCAGCACGGCGCCGATCGCCACCAGCCCGTCCCGCAGCGTCTCGTCGCGGATGGGCTCGCGCGTATTGTCCGCGTACCAGCGCGAGCCCGCGACGGCGCCGTTCTTGCGCAGGACGGTTGCGGCGTAGGCATCGCGATCTGCATCGTCCGCCAGCGCCGCCTGCTCGCGGGTCATGCGATAAACATGGACAGGGCCCAGGAATCGCCCCGAACCCTCGACGGCGCCAATGTAGAGAGCGGCGAACACGGTGCTGGCGGCAAGTTCGCGGATGCAATAGATGCGGTTCGGCGTGCCTTCCGGAAAGATCAGCGGCAAGCGCCCGGCGACAAGATCGCGCGTCGCATAGGGCGGCCGTGCCGTCATGCAGGCTCACCGTAGAGGCGGCTGCATTCCGCCTCGATCTTTTCGCGCGTCGCACCGGCTGCGACGAGCTTCGCCAACGTGCTGGTGCTCTTGGGCGGCGGCAGCGGCAGCGCTTCCAGCTCGAAGGCGGAAACGGCGACGCTGCCGCTGATGCAGCGGAAAAGATCATCGACGACGCGGCTGTTCAAAAGCGCCGCCAAGACCGCTGCCGGCACCTTCGCGCTGCCGGTCGCGCGGACCATGTTGAGATGGTTTTCGACGACGACGCCGCCATGCGCATCGATGAATTCCTGGCGAAGTTCGGCGGCAATCAGGCGCCGGGCCTGTTCCTTGGCGGTGGTGCGCTGGACGAGGATGCAGGGCGCCTCGACAAGCAGCCAGCCGTCGCCGGCCTCCAGCTTGAAGTAGGGAGCGTGGTTCTTCTTGCGCGCGCGATAGGCGAACTGGCCGTCGGCGGTCACGGCTTCGGCCCAGATCAACGGATGCACCCCCTTGCCGCCGGCGCGATCGCGCAATTGACCCTTGAAGCGGTTCCAGACCAGCGGGCCGGTCGAAACCCCATAGCCCCAGTCGACGAGGCGATGCGTCATCGTCTCGGCCCGGGCGATGAGCCGGCTGTGCTCCGGCGTGCGCGGCGCAAGCCAAGGCATGGCGTGGTCCGATGGCAAGCCTATCGTGCCGTTGCGGGCAATCCCGGCCTCGGTCTCGGAGGCGACGGTCAGATAGTGGATCTGCGCGCGCCGCGGCTCCGCGCCGTTGACGTAGACGGCAAGCAGCGTCTCTTGCAGCACATCCTCGAAAACGCCGCGCCGCGCATGCACGAAGTCGATCGCGACGGGCGGCGCCTCCTTGGCCAGAAGGCTGCGCAGCGCCGAGTAGTATTGGCCGCCGAGAAAGCTTGTCGGCGTCAGGAAGGCGATGAGGCCGCCAGGCTTGGTCCAGCGCAGCGCAGCGTCGGTGAAAACGCCATAGAGATTGGCGTGCCCGTAGAGGCCGCGCGCATAGCGCTCGCGCAATTGCGACGGCAGCGAGACCCGCCCATAGGGCGGATTGCCGACGACGAGGTCGAAGACGGGTTCCGGATCGGCTTCAAGCGTGTCGCAGGCCGTCACCATGGCGGGGGCGGCCCGCCCGGCCTTGGTCGCGATATCGGCGAGCGCGATCTCCAGGGCGCCTTGCGCCAGCCGCGCCGCGAGAGGATCGAGCTCGAAACCGGCAAGCCTGGTGCCGACATGGCTGAGCGCGAAAGCGGGCTCGCAATCGCCGAGCGCGGCGATCATGCGGTGCGCGGCATGAAACAGAAACGTCCCACCGCCGGCGGCGGGATCGAGAACCCGCGCGCTGCGCCAGTCCAGGCCCTCTTCCTCGGCCTGGTCGAGCAGGCGATTGACCAGCGCCGGCGGCGTGTAGAAGGCACCGCGCTCACCGCGCTCCCTGGTCGGCAGCAGGACCGGATAGAGGCTGGTGACGAGATGCAGCGCTTCGAGGATCGGCAGCCGCGCGGCGGTCTCTCCGATGCTGTGCGCAAGCGCGGAAGCCGGCTCGTCCAGCGCCTCCGTATCGAAGGCGAGCGAGGGGCAGATCGCCGGGGAAATGCCGAGGGCCGCCGACAAGGCCTCCAGCGCGCGCCGGGTCAGCGAAACCGCATAGGTTTCGCGGTCGCATTCATCGATCGTCTCGCACCATGCGCGCGCCAGCAGGCGAGCCTTCGACAGCTCCGCGCGCGCCACTCGCAATGCATCAGCCACCGAGCGCAAGACGGCAGGCAATTTCGACCCGCGAATCTGTGAAACTTTTCCCATCGCTCTCGACCGTACCGCGCAAGACTCACCGATGCGATAGAGTATCACATGTTCTCGTTATGTTCCAGTGGAAAACCGCAACCGTGCCGCGCGCATGCATTGATCACAGCGCCAGGCTACCCTGCTCCGTCTCCTCGGTATTGGGATCGCCCGGCGCCGCGTTGCGGTCGCCCGGCGCCGCATTGGGGTCGCCCGGCGCCGTCGCCCAGGCGAGTTCCACCAGTGTGACGGTGCGCCGGCCGGTACCGTCGAGCTGGCACACGATCAGGCCCTGCTCCTCGATGTAGGTGAGCAGGCGCCGGGCGCGGCGCATGGAGTGCGAACCATAGGCGCGGGCGATCGCGGCGTCGCTCGGGCAGGGCCAGCCTTCCTTTGCCGCGCGGGCGATCATCATGAACACGCCCTGCATGTCCTCGGGCAACAGCGAGGCGCGCACGGAGACGTCGCGCCACGCATCGTCCTCGGCCATATCGGAACCCACGCCGGCGCGGGCGCGCGTCAGCATGCGGCGGAACTCCTGCAGATCGGGCACGACCGACGCCAGCCCCTCGATGCGGCAGCGCACCACGAACTCCTGGTAGAGCACGCCGATGACGCGGAAGCCCGCGTCGGGCTCCGCCAGGATGGCGCGCAGGATGCGGTCCATCCGCTCGCGCCGCTCCGCCAGGTCCTCGGCGCTGGGCGCCGGCTCGGCCGGTTCGGGGCGGATCTCCAGCGCCGCGGACTTCGCCGCCATCAGCTGGTCGAGCAGGTCCGGCGATGTCACCCGCCGCTGCGGCCGCACGGCCTCCGGCGGCGGTGCCGCCAGGATGATCGCGCGGGCGTCCTCCAATGCCGCTTCCGGCAGCGGCATCAGCCGCGGCGTACCGTTGCGCGGGCTCGTATCCGTCGGCCCGATGCGCAGGCCGAGCGGACGGCGCGACAGCGCCGGGCCCAGCGCCATGAAGTGTCCGCGTTCCAGGTCGCGAAAGGCCTCCGCCTGCCGCCGCTCCATGCCAAGCAGATCGGCGGCACGTGCCATGTCGATGTCGAGGAAGGTGCGGCCCATGAGGAAATTGGAAGCCTCGGCCGCGACGTTCTTGGCAAGCTTGGCAAGGCGCTGCGTGGCGACGATGCCGGCAAGCCCGCGCTTGCGGCCGCGGCACATCAGATTGGTCATGGCGCCGAGCGAAAGCTTTCTCGCTTCGTCGGAAACCTCGCCGGCCACCGCCGGCGCGAAAAGCTGCGCCTCGTCCACCACCACCAGCATGGGATACCAATGGTCGCGCGCCACCTCGAACAGCCCGCCGAGGAAGGCGGCGGCGCGCCGCATCTGGTTCTCGGCGTCGAGCCCTTCGAGATTGAGCACCGTGGAGACGCGGTGGATGCGCGCCCGCTCGCCGGCGCTCTGCAACCCGCGCTCGGTATGTTCCTCGGCATCGATCACCAGATGGCCGAAGCGTTCGCCCAGCGACACGAAGTCGCCTTCGGGGTCGATGATGGTCTGCTGCACCCAGGGCGCGCTCTGCTCCAGCAGCCGGCGCAACAAATGAGATTTGCCGGAGCCCGAATTGCCCTGCACCAAAAGCCGCGTCGCCAGCAGTTCCTCAAGGTCCAGCGCCGCCGGCGCGCCGGCGGTCGTCTGTCCCATCTCGATCGCAACGGTCATGTCAGACTCAGCCGCTCCTTCGCAGAGGGACTTATCAATCCGATTGCAAAGCGTCGAGCGCCGATGGCCGCCGGTTGGGCGTTGCGCACAGTTGTGCGAATGCTGCCTGCCTGATGCGAACCTCGGACCGGCTGAACGATCGCATGACAAGCGCGCAATCGTTTCGGATGGATGTGAAAACAAGCAGTTGAAGCGGAATCGCGAATCAAATCCTGAAGCCTGGTCGGCCGCTCCCGCGTCGTCTCACGCGGGCATCACCGTCCGGGGACCGGCGCCAATGCGGGCGCGTCCAGCCCCTGGAACGGATCGCGCCAGGCCTCGATCTCTTCGAGCCGGCGATACCAGCGCTCGATCTCGGAATAGTCGCCGAGCGGCAAGCGGGCGGCGTCGTTGAAGGGCAGGAACGTCGCCATGCGGAAATCGGCATAGGAAACCGAAGTCCCGGCCAGCCATGGCCGCCGGCCAAGTGCCGCCTCGAGGATCGGCGCCGTCCTGTGGAACTGTTCCAGTCCCTCCGCGACCTTTTCCGCGTCGATCGGACCGATGCCATAGCGCTGCTTGGTGCCGCGCTCGAAATGCACGATGTCACAGGCCCTGACGAACTCTTCCTTGCCCCAGCTCAGCCAACGGATCATCTCGGGTTCGTCGTCGCCCGCGCGCCAGAAATCCGAACCCATGTCGCGCGAAAGCCGGCAGGCTATGGCGTCCGCTTCCCAGAGGCTCCCTCCAGGCCAGGCCAGCAAGGGCAGGGAAAGATTGGGATTGAGCGGACGGAACCGCTCCGCCTGGCCCGGCGCCATAGGCGAAGCGAATTCGAACGCGACCTTCGCCCCGAGGTGACGGGCCACCGCGACTCCCAGGCGCGGATTGGGGTTGCGGCTGAAGAACAGTTTCATCTCCGCGTCCGCCCCGTGCGGTTTCGGCCCGACCTTGTCACTCGCCATCGCCTCGCTCCTTGTTGCGGCATGCACGCCAAGGACGGATAGCGCCGATCGAATCCGACAATGCGGTCGCGACCGCAAGGACCGGTTTTGCGAAAAGTCCGGGTTGACCGCTTCCGGACGCGAGGCGACTATCCCTCTCGAAGCATGGCAATGGATCTCGAGGAGGATGAGCGATGGATGAGCCCGACCGCTGGCGCCACATGTCAAGCGCGCCCAAGGACGGCAGCCGGATCCTCGTCACGGTCCGGCCGTCCGAGCAGGGGCCGGCGGAAGTCGACCTCGCCTATTGGTCGGATGGCGACCAGTTCGGCGAAGAAGGCTGGCGCGCGTCGGACTCCTCGCCCGGCCGCATCGTCGAATATGCCGAGCCGGAGCTGAAATGCTGGATGCCGATGCCCTCGGCCAACCTCGCCCGCGCCTCCATGCCCTCGCCCTGGGAAGGCGACGACGCCCAGCAGCTGGACGGCTCGGGGATTTGAGGCACTGAAGCTGCTGATCTCCTGAGACGCCGGCGGGACAGCCCCCCCTCTGCCCTGCCGGGCATCTCCCCACAAGGGGGGAGATCGGCTGTCGCGAATGCTTTCGCCAATCTTCAACGTTGAAGAATGTAGCGCCGGAGCCAAAGCTGCCAATCTCCCCCCTCGTGGGGGAGATGTCCGGCAGGACAGAGGGGGGCGCCGTAGAGTAAAAACGTTGGTGACCAACTTCAGCATCAAGCCTCTCACACCATGCCACACACACCCTTGCCCCCAAGACACCGCGCTAACGCGAAATCGATGCGCAGGATCATGACCGATGCCGAACTAAAGCTCTGGAACGAGCTGCGTGCGCATAGGCTGATGGGCCTGGGCTTTCGCAGGCAATTCCCCATCGCCGGCTACATCGTGGACTTCGCCTGCCCGGAGAAAAAGCTGATTGCAGAGGTCGACGGTTCACAACATGGCGACCCGGGTCTTGCCAATGCTGACGAGGCCAGAACCAAACGCTTGGAACAGGATGGCTGGATCGTCTTGCGCTTCTGGAATGACGATGTCATCCGCGACATAGACAATGTCTGCCAGCATATCGTTATCGCGGCTGGTTTGGCAGACGCGCCCTGACAGGCTGGCGGGACAGCGCCCCCCCTCTGCCCTGCCGGGCATCTCCCCCACAAGGGGGGAGATTGGCAGCTTTGGCTCCAGCGCCACATTTTTCAAAGTTGAAAATTGGCGAAAGCATTCACGACAGCCGATCTCCCCCCTCGTGGGGGAGATGTCCGGCAGGACAGAGGGGGGCGCCGTAGAGTAAAAACGTTGGTGGCCTCAAAACAAGAACGCCGCCGTCGCAGGGTTCGGCCCGACGCGGCCATCGGCTGAATCCATGCCGCGGATGGCCTTCAGGTCCTGCGCGTCCAGTTCGAAATCGAAGACGTCGAAATTGGCCGATATGCGGTCCTGGTGGACCGATTTCGGGATGACGATCAGCCCTTCCTGGAGATGCCAGCGGATCATCGTCTGCGCCGCGGACTTGCCGTGCTTTGCGGCGATGCCTGCTATGGTCGCGTCGCTGAGCAGCCTGCCGCTGCCGAGCGGGCTCCAGCTTTCGGTGTGGATGTTGTGCCGGGCATGGAACTCCCTGATCTCGCGCTGCTGGAAACGCGGATGCAGCTCGATCTGGTTGACGGCTGGCGTGACGCCGGTTTCGCCGATGATGCGCTCCAGGTGATCCCGGTTGAAATTCGACACGCCGACCGATTTGATCCGGCCGGCTTTCTGCAGCTCGACCAATGTCTGCCAGGCCTCGACATATTTGTCCTGGCTGGGCACCGGCCAGTGGATGAGGAACAGGTCGATCTGTTCGATGCCGAGCTTGTCCATCGTATCCTCGAAGGCGCGCAATGCGGCATCGCGCTGGTGCGCGCCGTTGCGCAGCTTCGAGGTGATGAACAGCTCGCCCCTCGGCACGCCCGCGCCCCGGATCGCCTCCCCGACGCCCTTCTCGTTCTGGTAGCCTTCGGCGGTGTCGATCAGCCTGTAGCCGGCCTTGATCCCCCAACCCACCACCTTGGCGGTGATAGCGGGATCGACTTGCCACACGCCAAGGCCGAGCCGGGGAATGGTCGAGCCGTCGTTCAACGAAATCTGTTCAGGCATGGTCTGGTCCTCTGCGAAGATGGTCCAGCCTATCTAGGCCCGGCATCGGGCAACGGCCAGCCGGCGGCGGACAAATTGCCGAATGTGTGATCGACACAGACGATGCTCTTGTCGCTTTCGTTGGCATTTGAGCTCACCGCAAAGATTAGCCCTCATTTCGGTCGGCGCACGGTCCTCACCACGCCGCCCGGGCCGCCGCCGCAGAAGAAGCGGTCGCCGCCGCCGGATTCGAGCCCCGACACGCCCTTGCCGGGCGGCATGTCGAGCCGTTCCAGCACCTCTCCGGTCTCGGGATCGACGCGCCGCAGGTCGCTCTGATCGCCTTCCCAGGTGCCGTGCCACAACTCGCCATCGACCCAGGTCACGCCGGTGACGAAGCGGTTGGATTCGATGACGCGCAGGACCGCCCCGGTCTCGGGATCGATCTGGTGGATCTTGCGCTGGCGGTTCTGCCCCACCCACAACGTGCCCTCGGCCCAGGTGAGGCCGGAATCGCCGCCGCCGCCGGGCGCCGGAATGGTGGACAGCACCGCGCCGGTGCCGGGATCGATCTTCTGGATCCGGTCCTTGGCGAGTTGGTAGAGGTACTGGCCATCATAGGCCGTCCCGGCATGGGCGGCGACATCGATCGAGCGCACCGCCTGCCCGCTCTCCGGGTCGAAGGCGGTGAGCCCCTTGCCCGAGGCAAACCAGACGTTCTGCCCATCGAAGCTCACCCCATGCACGCTGTCCACGCCCGCAAAGGGGCCGTATTCACGCAGGATTTCGGCCGCCGCATGTTTCATGTCTTCATCCTCACCTTTTGATCGTGTGATCCATTCCTAGCCGCTCGGCAACGGCGCCGGGAGTAACAAGGTGGTCGTGAAACCCGCCACCGGCGGCGTCATCCAGCGGCGCGCCCGGCCGCGGCCGAACCATTGCACCTTGCCGGTCTCGGCAAGCTGCTCCAGCGCGCGCTGCACGCTGCGCTGGCTGGATGCGAGCGCCAGCGCCAGTGCCGAGCTCGACCAGGCTTCGCCGTCGGCGAGGAAGGCGAGCACTGCCGCATGCCGCTCATCGAGAGGCCGCGCCAGCACCACCACTTCGCCGCCCCGTTTCGGCGCCAGCGAAAAACCGCGCTTCGTCGCCTGGATGTCGGCCAGCCCGCGCAGCTCGGCGCGCAGCCGGCCGATCTCGACCCGCAGCCGGGCGCGATGCGATTCATCGGCGTGCCTGCCGCCGAAGGCCCTGGCGATGAGCGCCGCACGCGGCATGTCGCCGGGCCAGGCCTCGGCCAACGCGCGCGCCAGCGCAAACAGCACCGGGCGCGTCGCCAGAGAGGCCCGCGCCTCCTGTCTGCGCACGGCATAACGAAGACCGTCGACCACCAGCGCTTCCGATGCCTGCAAGGTCTCGACTTCCTCGAGCAGCAGCGGATGCTCCTGGCCGTTCGCGATCAGCCGCGCCGCCGGCGTTGCCAGCACCCGGAACGCGCTGTCGACCTCGGCCATCAGTCCGGGAATGCCGGCCCGCCATGCGGCGTGGCGGGCCCGCTCGAGTGCCGCGCGCGCGGTCTTCGTCCTGAGGCGCCGCATGGCGATGCCGGCGACGACCAGCTCGTGCGCGGCCCGCGAAGCCGGCGGAAACGGCGTCGCATCGAGCCCGGCCAGCACCTGCTCGGCCTCGTCGAGACGGCCGATCAGCAACAGGAATCGCACTTCCAGGTGCCGCGCATGCGCGGCGTTCAGCCGGTCGCCTTGCTTTTCCAGCGTCGCCCGCGCCGCGTCGAGCGCCTTGGCCGGCCAGCCGAGGTCGCGCGAAACCAGCGCGATCTCGGCTTCGGCGATGACGCATCTGGCGCGCGCCACCGCTTCCCTCGGCCCGAAGGTGCGCCCCGCCCGCCGCAGCAGAGCCCTGGCCCGGTCGAGATCGCCGAGTTGCGCCATGGCGATGCCGCGCAGCGCCAGCGCCGGCGCGTCCTCGCGCAACGCCACGCGGTCGAGCGCGCCGAGCGGGTCACCCGCCGCCAGCAACAGACCCGCGGCCGTGATCAGCGAATCCATCAAAAAAATCCCGCCACGGCGAATCCCGCCACACTTGTAACTCTCACCATCCCGCTGTCCGGCGCTATGTCAGTCGCGTCACATCAAACCGGAACAGCGAGGCAAAAGCCATGACCAAGCAAATGCACACACCGCCGATCGTTTCCCAGCAAGCATGGGAGGCGGCGCGCCAGCAGTTGCTCGTAAAGGAGAAGGCGACGCTCCGCGCCAAGGACGCACTGGCCGCCGAGCGCCGGCGCATGCCGTGGATGGCCGTCGAGAAGGATTACACGTTCGAAGGCCCCAACGGAAAAGCGAGCCTGCTCGACCTGTTCGAGGGCCGCCGCCAGCTGATCGTCTACCGCGCCTTCTTCGAGCCGGGTGTGTATGGCTGGCCCGATCACGCCTGCCGCGGCTGCTCGCTGGGTGCCGACCAGGTCTCCAACCTCGCCCATCTCAACGCCCGCGACACCACGCTGGCCTACGCCTCGCGCGCGCCGCAGGCCGACATTGCGCGGTTGAAGAAGCGGATGGGCTGGGCAATGCCCTGGTACACCATCACCGACAGCTTCGACAAAGATTTCGGCGTCGACGAATGGCACGGCCACAACGTCTTCATCCGCGACGGGGACCGCATCTTCCGCACCTATCTGATCAACAACCGCGGCGACGAGGCGATGGGCACCGTCTGGAGCTACCTCGATGCCACGCCGCTCGGCCGCCAGGAGATCTGGGAGGACTCGCCCGAAGGCTATCCGCAGACCCCGACCTACAAATGGTGGAACTGGAGCGACAATTACGACGCCGACACCGCGCCGGACAGGAAATGGGACGAAGTGTCTGCTGCCGGCGAGGCGGCGTTCCGCAACAAGGACGCCCAGTAGAGCCTGGCTAGAGCGCCGGCTCCACGCAAGCGCGGCCGGACGCTCTTCACAAGGCGGCAGCTTTCCCAGAACTGCTGCTGCTTTCCGGGCTTGCGCCAATGCGCAACCGAGGAGAAAGACATGAGCGACATCCATACAGACGCCCGCCGCTGTCCCGATCAGGACGCGGCCCGCCTCGGCATCGCCGACCGGCTGGGCCTCGCCGCAGCGCCGATCTTCGCCCTGATGGCGCTGCTGGCCGGCATCTTCGGCGGCGATGCGGCGATGCTGTGCATGGGCACCTCTTCGCCGCTCACCGGCATGCCGGCCATGTACCTGCTGATGAGCGCCTTCCATCTGGCGCCTTGGCTGCGCGTGATTTCCAACAGGCAGGCGGGCCGGGAGAAAGCAAAGCGCTTGGAGAAAACTCTGCAAAAACAGAGCATTGCGCAACCAGTTTGAATCGCCGATGCAACCCATCAAGGAGAAGAACCATGACACGGACGAGTGAGACGCACGGTCCCGACACACGGGAGCCGATCGAGGCGGAGCCGACACGGCGCGGCGACGAGCCGTCGCAACCCGCCAAGGGCTGCCCCTGGTGCACGCCCGAAAAGACCTGACGCTTCGACGGCGGAGCGGCGCGCCGCCCAGGCGCAATGAAGCCGGCCGTTCGCCCTGCTCATCGCCGCCAAGCGCGCTGGCGTTTACGTCGCGATGTCGTTGACAGGCAGCAATGGCGCGGGAAGGTCGACCTCGCCGAGCCCGGTCCGCATCTCGATCTCGATGTCGCGGCAGATCTGCGAAATCGGCACATCGTTGGCGTTGCCCTCGAAAGGGTTGGCGCTGCTCTCGCCGACCTGGTCGAGCGACATGTATGCCCAGCCCAGCAGCGTGCTGAACGGGATCGTCAGCCAGATCGCGATCGAGCCCAGCGCCCCGCCGAATTTGCCCATCTCAGCGAAGACCGGAACGACGCCGAACGGCAACAGCGTGCAGAAGATCATGACGAACATGGAACTGACGATGGCGTATTGGCGGGGATAGGGATTGTTCTTGATGCGGTCGCAGCGCGCCTGCTGGTCGTGGAAGTCGCGGATGAGTTTTGTCAGTTCGCCATAGATCTGCGGAGGAATCTTGGCATCCTTGAACAAGCCGTTGACCTGCACCGATTGCATTTCGAGCAAGGCGATCGCCGGGCGGGGCGATTTCAGGACGCCCTCGGTCTGCTCGGCCAGCAACGGCCGCAATTCGTCGGCAATCGAGCCCGTATCCTCCTGGACATGGTAACGCCGCCGGTATTCGATATTGGCGGCCCGCGCCATGGATTCCCATGGCATCGGCCGCCGCAGCGCGAAACGCAGCGCCGTCATCCAGGCGATGTGGCGATAGATGAGTTGCTTCGCTGTCGGGGCGTCGGTGAAGTCCCTGCAGAAATTGGACCACAACCGGCTGCTGGCCGTGATTTGCGCAAACGCCTGCAGCGCTTCACCGCTGCGGGTAAACACCTGCGAATTCTTGAAGCCGGCCACCAGTGACACCGTGGTGCCGAGCACCAGCACGACAGACCACGGCACCGAGAACCCGGCAAGTCCGGGAAAACGGTAGGCGGCCACCGCCAGTCCGCTCACCACCACCATGTAGATGACGCTGCGCCGCGACCAGAGCGCGAAATCCATCACCTTGTAGGAACGGCCCACATACATAAGATGCCCCAAATCGCGGACGTGCCCGCTAGCCGCAGGCCAGTCTCCAGTCGCCCTCACCTAGCCTTGGCGGCGCCGAACCGCAATCCGTCCATCAGCAGCCGGACCAGCCGGCGCGAGCGATCGCGCCAATCCGGGGTGTCGGGCGCCGAATAGATGCCGCCCAGCGCGTGCAGCACGTCGGACGCGTCGACATCGCCACGGATGGTGCCCTCGGCCACCGCCGCCTCGACCAATTGCCGCAACGCCGCCGAGACCCGACCCGACGTGTCGGAATAGAGATTGGCATTCGCCGTCAACAGGATGCGCAGGCTGGTCGCAAGCCCTCGCTTGGTGGCGATATAGTCGACGAAGCGCCGCATCCATTCTTCCAGCGCCACGTCAGACGGATGCTTTGCCGCCAGTTCGCCGGCGGCCGCGCACAGCCCCTCCACCTCGCGGCGGTAGACCACCTCGACCAGGTGCTCGCGTGTCGGGAAATGCCGGTAGAGCGTGCCGATGCCGACGCCCGCGCGGCGCGCGATCTCCTCCAGCGAGGCGTCGATCCCGCGCTCGGCGAAGACCGAGGCCGCCACCTCGACCAGCCGGTCGCGGTTGCGCTGCGCGTCGGCGCGCAGCGGCTTGGCCTCTGCTGTCTTCTGGTCGGGGATGGCGGACGGCTCTGCGGCCAATTTTTTCTCCACTGTCGAAATATGGGGCTTGAACCCCATCGGGTCAGCCCCCACGTAATAAACGGAGGCGCCTCCGCTTTAGTGGAGCACCTTTATCATATAATCAGGGGAACCGGTATGTCACGTGCTGAAAGCTTGCAAGCCAAAGCCGATTTCCGTCAGGGACTGGTGAAGGCGCCGAAGAGCGTAATCTCCCCCCGCACGGGGGGAGATCGGCCAAGCTGACCACATTGCGCCTTGCCCTTCCCCGCCCCGACACCACTTCATTTCCCTCAGCGTCAAGCAACTGGAGCCAGACGCCCATGACGAACACCACAATCCCCGTCCATCTCGATATCAACGGCCAGCCGCATACGCTGGACCTCGAACCGCGCGTCACACTGCTCGACGCCTTGCGCGACCGCCTCGGCCTGACAGGCACCAAGAAGGGCTGCGACCACGGCCAGTGCGGCGCCTGCACCGTGCATGTCGACGGCGAGCGCGTGCTGGCTTGCCTGACGCTCGCGGCACAGGCCGAAGGCCGCACCGTCACCACCATAGAGGGGCTTGCACGGGAGGGCGCACTGCATCCCGTGCAGGCTGCCTTCCTCGATCAGGACGCCTTCCAGTGCGGCTATTGCACATCGGGCCAGATCATGTCGGCGGTCGCCTGCATCCGCGAGGGCCATGCCGGCTCCGATGACGAGATCCGCGAATACATGGCCGGCAATCTCTGCCGCTGCGGCGCTTATCCGCACATCGTCGCCGCCGTGCGCCAGGCAGCGCTGGAGGCCGCGTCATGAGGGATTTTTCCTATCTTCGCGCCAACTCCGTCGACGCCGCACGCCAGGCGGCCGCCCTGCCCGGCGCCATGCTGCTGGCCGGCGGCACGACGCTGATCGACCTCGCCAAATGCGGCGTCGCCGAGCCCGACAGCCTGGTCGACATCACCCATCTCAAGGGGCTCGACACCATCGAGATCGACGAGCGCGGCGCCGTCATCGGCGCGCTCGCCAGGATGAGCCATGTCGCCGACCATGCCGGCATCAAGGGCGGCTTTCCCGCTGTCTCGGAGGCGCTGTGGCAGGCGGCTTCGGCGCAGCTCCGCAACATGGCGACCGTCGGCGGCAATCTGATGCAGCGCACACGCTGCCCCTATTTCCGCGATCCTTCGAATTTTGCCGCCTGCAACAAGCGCGAGCCCGGCAGCGGCTGTTCGGCGATCGGCGGCGTCACCAGGGGCCATGCGGTGCTCGGCACCAGCGAGGCCTGCATCGCCACCTATCCCGGCGATCTCGCCACCGCGCTGGTCGCCTTCGATGCGGTGGTCCATCTCGGAGAACGCCGCGTCTTGGTCGACGACTTTTTCCTGCTGCCCGGCACCACGCCTCAGAAGGAACACGCGATCGAACCGGGCGAGATGATCACCGCCATCGAAATCCCGGGATCCGCCGCCGCCCGCCGCTCGAGCTACGTGAAGGTCCGCGACCGGCAGTCTTACGAGTTCGCCGCCGCCAGTGCCGCCGTCGGCCTCGAACTCGAGGCCGACGGGCGCACCGTCCGCGACCTGCGCGTCGCGCTCGGCGGCGTTGCCACGAAGCCCTGGCGGGCGCGCGCCGTGGAAGAGGCGCTGAAAGGCAAGGTGCTGGAGCCTAAGGCTGTCCGCGCGGCCAGCCTGCTCGCCGTCGAGGGCGCCGTCGACCATGGCGCCAACCACTACAAGATCGAGCTCGCGCCGCGCGTCGTGGCCAGAGCGATCCTCAAACTGGGAGAAGCGGCATGACCGTTCACATCGCAAGACATGGCGACGCCTCCGACGGCGTGCTGGCACAAGCCGTCGGAGGCCGGCTGTCGCGCGTCGACGGCCCGGCCAAGATCACCGGCGCGGCCAAATACGCCGTCGAACAGCAGCTCGAAGACCTGGCCTATGCCGTGCTGGTCGACAGCACGATCGCGTCCGGCAAGGTGCGCGCCATCGATACGGCGCAGGCTGAGGCGGCGCCCGGCGTGCTGCAAGTGCTGACGCCGGACACCATCATGGCCCTGAAAACCGCGTCGGACTGGTTCGGCACGCCCCCGCCCGACAAGCCTTATTGCCCGCTGGCGCGCGACATCAGCTTTTCGGGCCAGCATGTCGCCGCCGTGGTCGCCGAAACCTTCGAACAGGCGGTTGCGGCAGCGGCCCTCGTCAAGGTCGGCTATGACGAGACGCCGGCCATCGTCGACCTCAACGATGCCAAGGCCGGCGACGGCATTCCGATCGAGGCCATGACCAAGGAATGGGGCGACGCGCAGGCTGCCTTTGCGTCCGCCCCGGTCCGGATCTGCGCCGCCTACAACACGCCGCGCGAATACCAGGCGCCGATGGAGCCGCACGGCCTGATCGCCCGCTGGGAGGGCGACCGGCTCACTGTTTGGGAGCCGAGCCAATGGCTCGACGGCATGGCGCGCACCTATGCCGAATGGTTCGGTGTGCCGTTCGAGAATGTGCGGCTGGTCTCGCCCTATATTGGCGGCGGGTTCGGCTCCAAGGCGCTGGCGCTCGGCCACGGCGCGGTTGCCGCGAGTGCAGCCAAAATGCTCGGCCGGCCGGTGCGCCTGGTGATGACGCGCCCGCAGACCTTCACCGGCTATGGCGGCCGCGCCGCGACGCGCCAGACGGTGGCGCTCGGCGCGGATGCGGAAGGAAAAATCCAGTCGATCGTGCATCGCGGCGTCAATGAAACGTCGATCGATGGCATGTGGGTGGAGCCGTTGGCCTCGGTTACCTCGATCATGTACGCGACGCCGAACTTTTCGTCCCGGCAGAACGTCGTGCGGGTGAATTCCGTGGTGCCGGGCGCCATGCGCGCGCCGGGCGAGAACCCTTCGGCCTTCGGCATCGAAAGCGCCATCGACGAGCTCGCCTATGAGGTTGGCATCGACCCGCTGGAGATCCGGCTGCGGAACTATGCCGAGCAGGACCCGGAAGTGAAAAAAGCCTGGTCCACCAGGCAGTTGCGCGAGGCTTTTGCCACGGGCGCCGAGCGCTTCGGCTGGGCCAGGCGCTCACCGGAGCCGCGTTCGATGCGCGACGGCAACCAGCTGATCGGCTGGGGCGTGGCCGCCGGTACCTATCCGGTGCGGCGCGCCTATGGCGAGGCGATCGTGCGCATCCTGGCCGACGGCTCGGTGGAGGTCGAAAGCTCCTCGATCGACATGGGCCAGGGCACCTACACCATCCTGGCGCAGACGGCGGCCGAGACGGTGGGCGTGCCGGCCGACGACGTCGTGGTGAAGCTGGGCGATTCCCGCTTTCCCCGCGCCGGCGTCGCAGGCGGCTCGCGCCTGGCCGGCGTCATGACCGGTGCCGTCTACAAGGCCGCGACCTCGGCGCTCGACCAGTTGGTCGGGTTGGCGATCAGCGACCCGCGCTCGCCCTTCCATGCGCTGCAGGCCAACACGCTGGTCGTCGCCAATGGCCGCATCACCGCACCGCGTGGCGACGGCCCCGATGTGTCGATCGCCGAGCTCCTCAAAAGCGTCGGCCGCGATCGCATCGAGGCGACAGGCGATACCATGCCGGCCAATTCGAGTGCCGAGGACCGCTACAGGAACTACACCACCATCGCCATGGCGCTGCCGCACACCGAAGGCGACTATTCCCGCCACTCCTGGTGCGCGCATTTCATCGAGGTCCGGGTCGACGAGGATTTCGGCACCGTGCGGGTCTCGCGCGTCGTGTCGGCGCTGGATTCGGGACGGCTCTACAATCCGAAGCTGGCGGAAAGCCAGTGGAAGGGCGGCATCATCATGGGCATCGGCCAGGCGTTGCTGGAAGAAGGCATCATCGACCGCCGCCACGGCCGCATCGTCAACAACAACCTCGCCGACTATCTGGTGCCGACCAATGCCGACATTCCCGACATCGAGGTGATTTCGGTCGGCATCCCCGACCCGCACTCCTCTGTGCTCGGCGGCAAGGGCGTCGGCGAACTGCCCATCGTCGGCGTGGCGCCGGCGATCGCCAACGCGGTGTTCCACGCGACGGGGAAAAGGGTGCGCGACTTGCCGATCACGCTGGAGAAGCTGATCTGAGCGGTGGAAGCGAGTAATCTCCCCCCTTGAGGGGGAGATGGCCGGCAGGCCAGAGGGGGGCGGCCAGGCGCGATCCCGGCGAGCGAGCGCTTCGCGCCGGAGCCGCTCTGGAGGCGGTGAGCCGATCTCGCGCTGCGGACTACGCCTTCAGCCTCAATGCGCTGCCAGGGGCGTGCCTATGTCCGAGACGAGCTTGACGAGGTCGGCTTGGCGTCTCGTCCCGGTTTTGGCGAAGATACGATTGAGGTGTGTCTTCAAGGTGTTTTCGCCGATGCCGAGCGACAAAGCGCTCTTCGACGCCGACAATCCGCTGCCGATCCGCAGCAGGACCCGCGCCTCCGCGGGCGTAAGGTCGAACAGCGTGGTCAGGACGGCCTCTGGCAGAGGAGAAGCCGACGTCGTGGTCGATATAAAAACAGCCGCGCATGCCGGCCGGAAAGCCGCGCGCGCGGTTCCTTCGGTCAGCGGCAGCACATAGGCGACGGCGGGCGGCCGGCCTGGGGCCGAGACCGGCAGTCCTATGCCCCGGGCGCCAAGCGAAGCATCCGCGTTCGCGGCGCTGGCGATCGCTTCCAGCAGGGCGCGGGCGACCGCCGGATTCTGCGCCTGGAGCAGGCCGTTCCTGGAAAGAATCGGACCTTGCGCCGACAACATCCGTTCGGCAGCGCCATTGGCATGGAGGATGGCCCCGTTGGCGCCGGCAAGCACGACAGGCACTGCGAGATTGTCGAGCGCCTGGCGGTAAAGGCTGGCGGTAACGCGAGCCTGGTCGAGCAGGTCTCCGATCAGGGAAGCACGGCGCAGATGCGGCGAGAGCAACGCGAGGAAATGTTGGTCTTCGGCTGATATGATCCCCCTGTCGGCCCATGTGGTGCAACCCATGAGCCCGATCCGGTCCGATGTGTGGACGAATTTGGTGATGCAGGCTTCGCGCAATCCCTGCGGTTTGGCCCAATTCTGAAAAAATGCCGTCTGCCCGAGTTCGGCTTCGCTCATCAGCGACAGCGTCGCGACGGGCGTGTCGACGTCGCCGATGACCGCCGTCTTCAGACCGGGAATTGCATCAAAGTCATAGTCCTGGAGCACGCGCATTTGCACGGGATCCCAGGGCGATTGAGCGGCGAAGCGGCCATGATTGTCGGCGGTGCTGGCGAGCGCGATGGTTGTATAGGCCGCGTCCATGGCCGTCGTGATCCGGGTCATGACCCCGGCCCAGCCTTCCGGGTTCAAAACGCAATCGTAGATATCGCCGATAATGGAACCAAGGACTTCGCTGCTCAGCCTCTCCACCACGCCTCCAGACACACTGCGATCTCGCCTCGGAGAATTTTGTGGCGTCATACTTTTGGATGACGCCACTCCTGGCCGATCTCGATTAGGATTCAACTCGATTGCTTGACGCCAGCCGCCACTGTTGCCGGTTATTCTGCCGATTGAAAGTATGGCGATCGGTATTTTTTAAGCGCGGATACTTTATCGAGGTTTTCCATTGTCGCGAAAGACGGTGTTTTCATCGGCTCAGTTGCCGCCGCATCTTGGCGAACGCGAGCGATTTTCCCTGTGGCAGGACATCCACGTCGCGGAAATCTGGTCGGTGGAATACGGCATATCGGAAAACCTGCCCTTCGAGGCCTCGATCGAAGCCACGGCTGTCGGTTCACTGGTTCTCGGTCAGATGTCCGGAACGATCAAGCAGGCGACAAGGAAGGCGAGCAACATCGCCGAGGACGACAATGACGGCTATTTGCTGTTGATCAACAAGGCCGACACCCTCTTGTCGGGCGTGCAGGTCGGCCGCGAATATGCCGTCGGTCGGGGAGAAGCGGTCCTCGTCACGGCCTCGGAGGCGCTGAAAATGACCGGTGCCGACAGCAATATCTGGACCAATGTGGTGGTCCCACGCGCGGTCCTCATGCGCGCCTTCCCGCAGATCGACGACCGGCTGGGATTGAAGATCGGCGCCGACAACGAAGCCCTCGATCTTCTCAAGCGCTATTGCGAGCTTCTTGAAAGCGGCAGCCCGCTCGCCTCGGCCGATCTCATAACCCATGCGACGGACACGATCGTGGACCTGATCGGCCTGGTGACCGGGGCGAAAGGCCGGGCTGCCGAATTGGTCGGCCTTCGCGGCCTGCGCGCCGCCAGGCTGGAGGCGATCCTGGCAACGATTGCCGAGGATTTTGCCGATCCTGGCATCTCCGCCCAAGGTGTCGCGCAACAGCTCGGCCTGTCGGCGCGCTACGTCCATGATCTCCTTCAGGAAACCGGAGTGAGCTTCTCCGAGCGCGTTCTCGAACTGCGGTTGCAGAGCGCCCATAGGATGCTCTCTCAGAGACACAGCGACATGCGGGTCAGCGATATCGCGATGACGAGCGGGTTCAGCGATGTATCGTATTTCAATCGCTGCTTCCGTCGCCGTTTCGGCTATACGCCGACCAGCGCCAGATAGGTTGCGGCATTTTCTGTGGCCGGCCCTGGCGCGGCGTCCGATTCTCTCTTTGAGAGGCCGGTGGAGCGGCACCTGCGCGATCGTGGCGCAGAACTGCCACAGTGCGCGCAAAAGGCTCGGCTTTTCGCTCCAGTCCAATTCCAGTGCGGCCCTGCCCAAGACAAGCCCGAGCTCCAATGACATGTCAGCCTCAGGGTGAAATGACTATCATGTCAGGGGTTTGGATGCCGCAGAATGGTTTTGGTGGCCGCAGGGCTAACGCATGGAAATATCTGGCGCTGACGTCGACCGCGCTGGTCGGACTCGGCCAGCCGATCGCCGCGACGGCGGCCGATGCCTGGACCGGCACCACCTCCACGGATTGGTTTACCGCCGGAAACTGGAACGCTGGGTCAGTGCCGACGGCGGCCGATATTGTATATATCAGCAATTCGACACCGAATCCGACTGTTATCAACGCTGGCAACGCTTTTGCCGACGATATTTACCTTGGCTTTGTAGCTTCTTCGGACGGCAGCCTTGTCATTTCGAACGGCACGTTGACGACCGACCGAGCATTCTTATCCTGGGGGGATAACTCCACTTCTGATGTCACCGTAACAGGTGCGGGTTCCTCGTGGACCAGCAGCAGTTTGGTGGTTGGTAGTTTCGGGCTGGCTACGCTCGATATCCTCAATGGCGGTGTCGTGACGGATGCTGTGGGTATTGTTGCGGGCGGCAGCAACGTTCAAGGCGTCGTAAAGATCGATGGCGCCGGCTCAACGTGGCTTAACACTGATAGCCTCACGGTCGGCAGTTCCGGCGTTGGTGCGGTAACGGTTTCCAACGGCGGCAACGTCATCAGCGACAGCGCCTATATTGGCCAATATTCAGATTCGATCGGCTCGGCGACGATCGATGATGCCACCTGGACAAACAATGGAACGCTCTATGTCGGCCATGATGGCGACGGCGCGTTGATAATCACCAACGGCGGTGTGGTTAGCAATGCTGATGCCATGGTGGGCTACAGCACCGATTCAGCCGGTAAGGTGATGGTCGATGGCATCGGCTCAACCTGGCTCAACAGCGGGAACTTGTCCGTCGGCGTCGACGGGACAGGTACGTTGATGGTCTCGAACAGCGGAAAGGTCAGCAATACTTCAGGTTATATTGGCGCCTCCGCGGGTTCGACCGGCAAGGTGTTCGTCGACAACTCGACCTGGACAAACAGCGGATCGCTGAGTGTCGGCGATTTCGGCACCGGCACTCTGGCGATCAGCCATGGCGGCGACGTCAGCTCCAATGGGGGGACTATTGGCGCGAATGCCGGCTCGACCGGCAGCGTGTTCATCGAAAATGCCGGCTCGACCTGGACCAACAGTTCCGACCTGGCTGTCGGCGATTTCGGCACCGGCACGCTAGCGATCAGCAACGGCGGCGCTGTCAGCAATGACAAGGCCTATGTTGGCAAGTCGGCGGACTCGACCGGCATCGTGATAGTCGTCGACTCAACCTGGACAAACAGCGGGTCGCTGATCGTCGGCGATTTCGGCAAGGGCGCTCTGCAGATCACGCAAGGCGGCGCGGTCAGCAACAGTTGGGCAACTGTTGGCGCGAAGGCGGGCTCGACCGGCATCGTATTCGTCGACGGTGCCGGCTCGACCTGGACAAACAGTTCGGACCTCATCGTTGGCGATCAGGGCACGGGTACGCTGGCGGTCTCGAACAAGGGCGCGGTCAGCAATCAGAACGGCATTTTAGCCAACGTTGCGGGCTCCACCGGCACGGCAACGGTCGACGGTATAGGCTCGACCTGGGCCAGCGTAGCCCTTTTCGTCGGTTTCGCCGGCACGGGCGAACTGAACATCCTCAACGGCGGCGCGGTCAACAGTGGCCTGGGCTTCGTTGGTTTCGGTTCGGGTTCCGCCGGCACAGTGACCGTCGACGGCGGGGGATCGACCTGGACAAACAGTTCCAACCTGTTCGTCGGCGATCAGGGTACTGGCACGCTGAATATCTCGAACGGCGGCAAGGTTAGCGATACCACAGGCTATGTGGGCGCATTCTCTGGCTCGACCGGCACGGTGACGGTCGACGGCGGGGGGTCGGCCTGGAACAACAGCTCGGACCTGTTCGTAGGCGGTTTCAGCACGGGTACTCTGACGATCTCGAACAGCGGCACGGTCAGCAATGGCTGGGGCTATATCGGCTACGTTGCCGGTTCGACCGGCATGGCGGCGGTTGACGGCGCGGGATCGAAGTGGACGAACAGCGGGGACCTCTATGTCGGAGGCTTTGGCACGGGCACGGTGACGGTTTCGAAAGGCGGCGTGGTCAGCAATGGCTTGGGCTTGGTTGGCTACGCCGCAGGTTCGGTCGGCACGGTAGCGGTCGACGGCACAGGCTCGACATGGGCCAGCAGCGGAGATCTTGATGTCGGCGTTAGTGGAACAGGCACGCTGACGATTGCCAATGGCGGCGCGGTGTCGAGCGGCGGCGTGGTCAACATCGCCGCCATGGCGGGCTCCGTCGGCACGCTCAACATCGGTGCGGCGAGCGGATCGCCAGCGGCGGCCGCGGGCACGCTCAATGCGGCGAGCGTCCAGTTCGGGCCGGGCGCGGGTGCGATCAACTTCAACCACACCGATACGAACTACGCCTTCGCGTCGGCGATCGGTGGCGCAGGCACGATCAACCAGATCGCCGGCGCGACGAACCTCACCGCCGATTCGAGCGGCTTCACCGGTGCCACCAATGTGGATGGCGGGCGGCTGGCCGTAAATGGTTCGCTGGCCAATTCGCTGGTGACGATCTTCGGTGGCACGCTGGGCGGCAACGGCACGGTGGGCGGTGTCATGGCGCGGTCGGGCGGCATCATCGCACCCGGTAATTCGATCGGTACGCTCCACGTCGCCGGCAATCTCGACCAGGCGGCCGGCTCGATCTACCAGGTCGAACTGACCTCGACCGGCCAGTCCGATCTCATCCACGCGACGGGCACGGCGACGATCGCCGCCGGTGCGGTCCTCGACGTGATCAAGACCGACGCAGCACCTTACGTGGCGGGCACGCATTACACCGTGCTGCAGGCAGACATGGGCGTCACCGGCACCTACACGCTCAGCGGCCTAGGCCCGTTCACCGGCCTTTTCGCGAGTTACGACCCGACGCATGTCTATCTCGACGCGACGCAGGCAAAATCCTTCGCCGAGGTCGGCCTGACACCCAACCAGATCGCCACCGGCGGTGGTGCCGAAAGTCTTGGCAGCGGTAATCCGCTGTTCGATGCGATATTTGCTTTGCCGAGCGAAGCAGCCGCCCAGGACGCCTTCGACCAGCTTTCCGGGGAAATCCATGCCTCGGCCAAGGGCATGCTGCTTGAAGACAGCCGCTTCGTCCGCGACGCCGCCAGCAATCGCATTGCTGCTGCCTTTGGCGATGGCGGCGCGGCGGCGCTGCCGGTCATGGCCTATGGCGAGGGTGGGCCGGAAATGGTGGCGGCCGATACCGACCGCTTCGCTGTCTGGGGCCAGGTGTTCGGTTCGTGGAGCAACACCGACAGCGACGGCAATGCCGCCGCCTTCGACCGCTCGACCGGCGGCCTGTTGGCCGGCGCCGACACTTTGGTCGGCGGCTGGCGTGTCGGCCTCATCGGCGGCTACGGCCATTCCTCCTTCGATGCCGACGACCGCGATTCATCGGGCAAGAGCGACAGCTATCATCTCGGTCTCTATGGCGGCACCAACTGGGGCGCCATCGCCTTCCGCAGCGGAGCGGCTTATAGCTGGAGCAGCATCTCGACCAGACGCTCGGTTGCTTTCAACGGCTTTGCCGATCAACTATCAGCCGACTACGATGCCGGCACCGCGCAAGCGTTCGGCGAACTCGCTTACAAGGCTGATGCCGGTGGCTTCAAGTTCGAACCCTTCGCCAACCTCGCCTACGTCAGCGTGCACACCGACGGCTTCACCGAAACCGGTGGTGCCGCGGCGCTGACCAGCGCCAGCACAAACAACGACGCCACCTTCACCACGCTCGGCCTTCGCGGCGCGACCGACTTCGCGCTTGGCGGCATCGATGCCACCGCTCGCGGCATGCTCGGCTGGCGTCACGCCTTCGGCGATGTCACGCCGACCTCGGTCTTCGCCTTCGCCGGCGGCGATCAATTCACCATCGCCGGCGTGCCGATCGCCAGGGATGCCGCGGTGATCGAGGCCGGCCTCGATCTCAACATGTCGGCCAATGCGACGCTCGGCCTGTCCTATACCGGCCAGTTCGGCAGTGGCACGGTCGACCAGGGCGCCAAGGTGGATCTGAGCGTGAAGTTCTGAACGACGGTGACGAAACCGGCTTTGCAGCACGAACCTGCACGTTGACCCGCCCCTACTCCGGCGACGGCACCGGCGGCTTCGACGTCAGCGCGGTGCCGGCGGCCGCGACGATGACGGCGGCGATGCCAGCCAGTTGCGGCGCGGTCAGGCTCTCATGCAGGAACAGGAAGCCGGCCAGCGCGCCCAATCCTGGCTCCAGGCAGGTCAGCGTGCCGTAGATGCGGGCCGGCATCCGGGTCAGCGCCACCATCTCCAGAAAGAACGGCAGCGCGCTCGAGAACAGGCCGACGAGCAAGGCACTGACCAGGATCGACGGCGCAAGCAGGCCCGCTCCCGCCTGCGCCACGCCGAAAGGCAGCACCAGCACGGCGGCAATCGCCATGCCGTAGGCGGTGGTGCGGGTGCCGAGCTCGGCGCCCGCCTTCTGCGCCAGCACGATGTAGAGCGCCCAGAAACCGCCAGCCGCCAGCGCCAGCATCACCCCAATCGGATCGAGCGGCTGGAGCGAACGGATGAAGGGTGACAACAGCACGATGCCGGCGACCGCCAACGCGATCCAGGCAAAGTCGCCCGCCCGCCGCGAGGTCAGCGTCGCCACCAGCAGCGGTCCTGAAAATTCCAGCGCCACCGCGACGCCGAGCGGAATCGTGGCGAGCGCGGCGTAGAACAGGAGATTGAGCGCGCACAGCGTCACGCCATAGGCGACCAGCCACGGCATGGTGGCGCGCGAAGGCCGCATCTGCCAGGGCCGCAGCACGGCGATCAGCATCAGCGCGCCGACGACCAGCCTCAGCGTCGTCGTGCCCTGCGCGCCGATCACCGGAAACAGGCTCTTGGCGAAAGTAGCGCCGATCTGGATCGACACCATGGCCCCCAACAGCGCCATCACGGGCAAAGGCGCCGCTTCACGACCGACAACCGGCGTCGATGTCACTTGATCCCGTCCTCCGTGCGCCATCAGGCAAACGCTGCGTCATGGGAGATAGGGCGAACCGGCCCGTCCGTCGTGAGGCAGGACCGGCATCTCGATGGGGCAAGAAAGGGCCGGACGAGCCGGCCGCCCTCAGACGCGGCCGTTGCGCGCGTTCGGCAGTCTCATGATCGACGTCAGGACCAGCAGCGCGGTGCCGCCCAGAAACGCGATGGCCCCCAGCGACCAGGCAGTGCCGACATTGACGATGGCAAAGGCCAGCGCAAACGGCGCGACGGCCGAAACGAGCAGCCGGGCCGATGTGACGCGCCCCTGCAGCCGGCCATAGTCCGCACTGCCGAACAATGTCAGCGGCAGGGCGCCGATGACGATGCTGAAAAGCCCATTGCCCATGCCGAACACGACGGCGAAAACCATCGCGCCTGCGACGGAAGGCGCCGTGCAGTTCAGCACGACGACCCCGCTCGTCATCAGGCCGGCCGAGATGATGGCCAGCGTCAATGGCGGCAGGTTGATGCCGAAGATCATGTTGATGAAGCGGCTCAACACTTGTGACGGCCCGAACAGCGTTCCGACGATGGCGGCGGTCGCCCCGAGGCCAAGTCCGGAAAGCAGCGGCACCATATGCACCAGGACAGCGGCGCCAAGCAGGTTCTGCAGCGAAAAGGCGATGACCATCAACGCGAAGCCGAGCGGCCGCGCCGAGGCCGGAAGCGATCCCTGGACATGCCGTGGCGGCTCGGTCGCCGATCGCCTGCTCTTGGCCAGCCCGTGGGAGAGCCAGGCGTGCAGCGGCAGGCAGACGAGCAGGTTCAGCCCCGCGAAGACGAGATAGATGGTTCGCCATGACATCTGCGCGTGCAGGGCCGAGGTGATCGGCCAGAACACGGTCGATGCGAAGCCGGCGATGAGGGTGAGATAGGTGATGCTACGTTGCGCCGCGCGCGGCCTTATCTGCACAAGCAGCGCGAAAGCGGCGCCGTACTGGACCAGGTTCGATGCCACTTCCAGCACGATCAGCGCCGCCACGAAGGCCCCGGCCGCCGGCGCGTAGGCACAGGCGGCGAGCGCAGCCGCGGCAAGGATCGAGCCGGCGGTCATGATCTTGCCGGCGCCGAAGCGGTCGATCCAGTTTCCGAGCCAGGGCGCCGTCAGGCCGCCAACCAGCAGAGCCGCCGAGAGCGCGCCGAAAATCCATTCGGTCGGCCAGTCCAGATCCCTGGCCATATCGGCGGCGAGAATGCTGAAACTGTAGTACAGCGTGCCGTAGCCGATGATCTGGGTGACGCCGAGGGCGGCAATGGCGGTCAGCGGCGAGCGCTCCGGGAATTCGAGATCGGAAAGGCTTCGATCACTTGATGCCACGGTCATGGATCACTACCTCGCCGCCTTCCTTGGCGAAGCGGGCCACCGGATGGTCGAGCAGATCGAGCACGAGCTCGGACGGACGGCACAGCCGCGTCCCCTTGGGCGTCTCGACGATCGGCCGGTTGATCAGGATCGGATGCCTCAGCATGGCGTCGATCAGCTGTTCATCGGTCCATTCGGCGTCACCCAGGCCGAGTTCGGCATAGGGCGTACCCTTTTCGCGCAGCAAGGCGCGCGCGGGAATTCCCATGGCGGCGACCAGCTGGCGCAAGCGGTCCCGGCTGGGCGGATGTTTCAGATACTCGATGATGTCAGGCTTCTCGCCGCTCGCCTGGATCATGGCAAGCGTGTTGCGCGAGGTGCCGCAGTCGGGATTGTGGAAGATCGTAGCGGTCATGGCTTGGCCTCGACGGCAAGAGGTTGGATTTCGGATTGCTGATGCGGCGCGGTCGGGACGATCGCCCGGGCTGTCGGCGCGACGATCACTGAACCGGTCCCTTCACATCGGCGGCGCAGCAGTCTGGAGCCAACGCCGAAGCGCGGATCTCCAGCCGGCCGGAGCAGCAATCCTCCATCAGGAAACGGATGAGGCCGCTCAACGCGTCATATTCGGCGCTGTAGACCATGGAGCGCGAATCGCGCCGCACGCTTATCAGCCCTGCCCGCTCGAGCTCCTTCAGGTGGAAGCTCACATTCGAGGCCGAGACCTCGACTTTTTCGGCGATGGCGCCGGCGGCAATCCCGTCCGGACCGGCAATCACCAGATGCCGCAGGATGCGCAGGCGAGTTTCTTGCGAAAGGGCCGCAAAGGCGGAAAGGGCTTGACGTTCATCCATATTTCAACAATCCTAAAAACGTTGAAACAAGGATTACCGCACATGCTCGTTTCTGACAATCGGGAATTTGAACCCGCTGACGTCGTTGATCCCGACGACATCACCATCGCTGGCCTGCTGGAGTTTCTGGCGGGCTACAAGGACCGGCCGCTGGTGTTCTTCTATGACGGCCGGCCGGTGCGACCTGGCTACCACGTCACCGAAGTGAAGGCCGGCCAGTTCGCTGCGCTGGACTGCGGTGCAAACCCGGAATCCTGGGCCGAGATCTTCGTGCAGCTCTGGGACGTCGAGGAGGACCGCACGCATATGCCGGCCGGGAAATTCTCGGCGATCATCCGCAAGGTGACGGAGCATGTCGGCCTCGACCATTCCGCCAAGCTCACTTTCGAAGTCAGCGACGGCGTGCGCCCGATGCAGCTCTACCGCGCCGCGCTCCCCCGGCTCGCGGGTGATGCGGTGCATGTCGAGCTTTCGCCGCGGCCGGCAAGCTGCAAGCCGCGTGACCGCTGGCTGGAGGAGGAGAGGAAAGCCAAGGCCTGTTGCGGACCTTCGGCCGGACCGCAACCTTGCTGCGGCTGATGTTTCGCAGCCAAGCAGATGGCTTGGCGCCGTCTTGACGGCCAAGACAGCCTTCCGCTCCCTCAGTTCAGCGATTTGCGCCGCGGCGGCGGCGTGTGATCGCGTTGAGGCAGCGGGCGCGGAACGCTGCCCCGCAGTGGGACCTGCGGTCATGCCGGCGAAATGAGCTACGGCGTGGCGCGGAGATTCCTGCGGATGCGCCGCCTGCCCGTTCCACGGGCTTTCTCCGCCACAACGGCGGCGATGTCGACCACGTCGGCCTCGCGCGATCTGCCGTTGGTGGCCTTGTGAAGCCGCTCGTAAGGCAGCAATTCCTTGATCCGCGCATTGAGCGACGCGATTTCAGCTTTGAGGTCCTCGCATTCCTGCCTCTGGACATCCAGCTGTATCTGTTCCGATGCTTGTTGCAGCGCAAGCTGCGAAAGATTGGCGTTCGCTTTCGAAAGGCTCGTCTTGTCGTTTTCGTTCTCGTCGGTGAGCGAGGACAACTTTTGATCGGCGATTTTCTTTTCGGCCAGCGTGTCGTTCAAGTCGGTCTTGAGCCTGGCGATCTCGGCTGTGGCCTCGCTGTTCTCGTGCGAGGCCCGCTCCAGCCGTGATTGCAGGTCCTGGATCTCGGAACGCAATCCGCGCATTTCCGTCTGGCTGCGGGCGAGTTCAGCTTGCCTGTCGCCTTCCATCATGCTGGCCGCTTCGGTCATTTCCGACAGCTTCGCCTGCGCGGTCTCGAGTGATTTCTGGAGCCGCATCTCCTCCTTCTCGCTCTTGCCGAGCGCGGTCAGCAGTTCGGCAAGCCGCGCTGCTTCGCTGGCATGGATCGTCGAGAGCTCGTCGAGCCTGTGGCGCGTCTGGGTTTCTCGCTTCAGCGCCTTGTCGAGCTCGATCGACAGGCTGACATGTTTTTCCCGCAGCATCTTGCTCTCGCGCAGGCGCCTGTTGGCCTCGACCGCCCTGGCCGTCAGCCGCTTGGCGATGTCACCGAACTCCGCGTCGCGTTTTGCGCCCGCATTGGCCGTTTCGGCAAGTTCCAGCCTGGCCGCTGCGAGCGCTGCGCGAAGCGCCTCCCTGTCCTGGACCAGGCTTGTCTCGCGCTGTTGCAGCAATTCGCAGGCGCTTTCACGCTCGCGCAGCTTTCTTGCCGTGTCGTGCAGCTTTTCCGACAGCGTTCTTTGTTCCGCGACCAGGTCGCCATTTGCGAGCTCCAGCTCGTTGGCGCGAAGAATATCGGTGTGGAGGATGTTGAGGAACTCGCGCGTCAAATGGTGTGAGGTAGCGATCTCCGACAATTTGCCGTTGATCTCGTCCATATAGTTCCTGGCGTCATGGAACATCCCTTCGAAGGCACTCAATGCCGCCATCCGGGTCTGGGTATGGGGCGTCAGTCGTGGTGCGGTTTCGGTATCGTCGGCGTTGCCCGCGCCGTCCGGATTATCCGCATCATCCGCATTGGCCTCGGGTGCCGAGGCCTCGGCTCCTGGCGCGGAATCTGGGATATAGCCGCTGTCCGGCGGCGCGTCGTATTCGGTATCGAGGCTGGCATCCAGAGCGTCCGCCAGATCGGCCTGCAGCTCCTGGAGTGCATCATCTACGTCTTCGGCACGCTTGATCAGACCCTTGAAATTCATAACGAATGCCCTTTACACATACCCCATTCAGTATTTAATAATTGGCTAATATGTATGCTTACATCCACTGATTGCGCAGGGGAAGCCCCCCATTAGGGGGAGCGTAAAGTTGGACATTTGGGGTTGGGATGCGGCGGGCGACCAGTGCCGCGGCCGTCTTTTTGCAGAATTGACGCACCCGATTTCTGGGTGGAATCTGATGCGGAAAATCCTGGATCCTACCTTCCCCTCGTGGAAGGTAGGACTGAGGCGCTGGCGCTGAAGGATGCTCTTCCTGTAGCGCCGCGCCAACTCCGCCCGCTGCTTGCAGCGACCCTCCCCACAAGGGGAGGGTAAAAGTCAGCCCGCCATGGCCAGCGGCACGGCGCTTTTGTTGGGGATCTGGATGTCGATTTCCAGCGTCGACATGGTCTCGCCGCGGTCCATCGAGATTTGCAGATAGTCCTGGTCGATCTGCACGTGCTTGGCGATGACGGCCATGATCTCCTCGCGCAGCACGGAGACGAGATCGGGCTGGCCACGGCTGCGGCGTTCGTAGGCGAGCAGCACCTGCAGTCGCTCACGCGCCACGGGCGCGCTGGAGCGCCGCTTGAAGAGGTCGAGAATGTTCATGCCGCCCTCCTTCCGAGCAGCCTGTCGAGGAAGCCCTTGCGCTCGAAGGGAACCACGACCGGCAGGTCTTCGCCTTCCAGCCGCCGCGCCGCTTCGATATAGGCCTTGGCGGCGGCGTTCAGCGGATCGCTCAGCGTCACCGGCGAACCGAGATTGGAGGCCCTGAGCACATCCTGGCTCTCCGGGATGATGCCAAGGAGCGGCACCGACAGGATTTCCAGCACGTCGTCGATGGACAGCATCTCGCCGCGAGCCGCGCGGCCGGCATCGTAACGCGTCACCAGCACGTGCTTGGCGATTTGCTCGCCCTGTTCGGCGCGCATGGTGCGGGCGTCGAGCAGGCCGATGATACGGTCGGAATCGCGCACCGACGACACTTCCGGATTGGTGACGATGACCGCCTCGTCGGCGAAGCGCATGGCGAGCTGCGCGCCGCGTTCGATGCCGGCCGGGCTGTCGCAGAACACATAGTCGAACACCGAGCGCAGCTTCTCGATCACCTCGCCGACGCCTTCTTCGGTCAGCGCGTCCTTGTCGCGCGTCTGCGAGGCCGGCAGCAGGAACAGCGTGTCGACGCGCTTGTCGCGGATCAGCGCCTGCGACAGCTTGGCCGTGCCCTGGATGACATTGACGAGGTCGAACACCACGCGCCGTTCGGCGCCCATGATCAGGTCGAGATTGCGCAGGCCGACGTCGAAATCGACCAGCGCCACTTTCTTGCCGGTCCTGGCGACCGCGGCCCCCAATGCGGCCGTCGAGGTCGTCTTGCCGACACCTCCCTTGCCTGAGGTGACCACCACTACCTTGCCCATGAAAAAAGCCTCCGTCGCCTGATGTTGTCGTTTGTTATTGCTCCGTGCGTCGCACGGCTATTGTTGGAACCTGGCATCATTCCACGCGAAACCGGTCCCAACCTTGCGGACCTGAGCGTCCTGTTCGCGATCGCGCACAAGAACTGGTTCGGCGTTTTCATCCCGGCGCCCTAGTTCAGCGGCACGACGCGCAGCACGCCGTCTTCGAGGAAGGCCTGCACCGGCTTGCCGCGCGAGGCGCCTTCCATGTCCTCCGCCGTGGTGTACCAGCCGTCGATGGCGAGCAGCTCGGCCTCGTTCCTGCGGCAGAAGATGCGCGCCGAAATATTGCCTTCCGAGCCCGCAATGGCGCGGCCGCGCAGTGTGCCGTAGACATGGATCGAGCCCGCCGCAATGATCTCGGAACCGGAAGCGACCGATCCAAGCACGATGACATCGCCATGCGGATGAAAGATCGACTGGCCCGAGCGAAGGGGCGACTTGACCATCAGCGTTCCGGCCAGGGCCGGCTCCGCCGCGCCGGCTTGCTGTTCTGTCTTGGCCGCCTTGGCCGCGTTGACCCTTCCAGCCTCGGCCCTGCCCTCGTCGGGCTTGCCCGTTTCCTTGCCGCGTTCCGAAGACACCGCTTCCGTCTTGCCGGCCTCTTCCGCCAGGCCTGCCTTGCCGTTGCGGCCGGGCTGCGCCAGCAGGCCATCTGAAGTGGCCTCCTTGGCGCCGGCCAGCAGCGGTGGCAGCTCGGGCCCGAGCGAGGCCCCTTCGAGTTCGATGGCATAGACCCGGATGCCACGCGTGCCGAGCGAAGCGACCAGCGCCGCGATCTCGTCGGCCGCAGGCTTCAGCGCATTGAGATCGAGCACCACCGGCCGCCCTGAGAAATAGCCCGGCGAATTGCCGATCCAATGATCCAGCCCCTCCAACCAAGCACCGATCGGCGCCTCCGGCGTCAGCGTGAAAGCGACGAACGAACGGGCGCGAAAGCGAATGGATTTGGTCTCCAGGGGAGCGGCAAAGGTCACGGCTGGCGAATCCTTACTCAATGGTTAAAGGGTGCCGGCCGAATGGTTAACAAATGGTTAATAAAGACGGCTGGCACCTTGGAAGCCGCCAGAAATTGGAGGGTCGGCTAACCGCCAGTTGCGGATGCCGGCTGACAACACGCGGAATGTGTTGATAGCGCCGCGTCAGCAAGCGGATTACCGCCGTTCAATCGACAAGCTAGATCTCAAAATGCGCCATGACGGCAACAGCGGGGGAGCCACCGCCAGCGACGACCGATCCCCTCCGAAAGGCGCGCGCAGGTTGACAATCCTTGGGTTGATGCAACATCCTGCCGATCTTTGACCGGGAGGTAATATGACTGTTTCGATCAACCGTCGCGTCTTTTCCGTCGGCGCGGGCACTTTGGCGCTGGCCGCGGCAGGGTTTTCGCCGGCGCGCGCGCAGCAGGCTTTTTTCCGTATCGGCACCGGCGGCACGTCCGGCACCTACTATCCGGTGGGCGGGCTGATCGCCAACGCGATCTCGGCGACGGGGCCGGCCGGCGTCGAGGGCCTGGTTGCCAGCGCCACGTCCTCCAACGGTTCGGTGGCCAACATCAGCGCCATCCAGTCGGGCGCTTCCGAATCGGGCTTCACGCAATCCGATGTCGCCTACTGGGCGCATTCGGGCACCGGCCTCTACGAGGGCAAGCCCAAGGTAGAGGATCTGCGCCTCATTGCGACGCTCTATCCTGAAACCATCCATCTGGTCGCGCGCGCCGACGCCGGCATCAAGACGGTGGCGGATCTGAAGGGCAAGCGCGTCTCCCTCGACGAGCCGGGTTCCGGCACCATCGTTGATGCGCGCCTGGTGCTCGGCGCCTACGGTCTAACGGAGAAGGACGTAAAGCCCGAATATCTCAAGCCCGGCCCGGCCGGCGAGCGCCTGCAAGACGGCGCCATGGACGCCTATTTCTTCGTTGGCGGCTATCCGACCGGTGCCATCGTCGAGCTTGCCAGCACCAACAACATCACGCTGGTGCCGATCACCGGCCCCGAGGCCGACAAGCTCCTGTCCGAACAGAAGTTCTTCTCGACCGACATCGTGCCCGCGGGCACCTACAAGAATGTCGGCGAGACCAAGACCATTTCGGTCGCCGCGCAATGGGTGACCAGCGCCAAGCAGACCGATGACCTCATCTACAAGATCGTCAAGTCGCTCTACAGCGACGAGACCCAGAAGGCGCTGCAGGCTGGTCATGCCAAGGGCAAGCTGATCACGCTCCAGAACGCGGTCACCAGCGCCGGCATTCCGTTCCATCCGGGCGCGGAGAAATTCTACAAGGAAGTCGGCGCCCTGAAATAAGAGGCCATCAACAGACTGGCGACAACGAGGCGGAAGGCGTGCTTTCCGCCTCGTTTGTCTGGGGATTCAGGATACGGAACCGACTATGAGCGACGACGACAAAATCAGGCTTTCCGGCATGGAGTTCGACGAGGAAAAGGCTCGCGAACTGGAGGAGAAATTCGACTCCGAGATCCGGTTCCGGCCGCTGACCCGGGCCGCCGGCTGGCTGGTCGGCTTCCTCCTGGTGGCCTTGTCGCTGTTTCACTATTACACGGCTGGATTCGGCTTGCTGCAGGAGATGCTGCACCGGGGCATCCACCTGTCGATGGTGCTGTCGCTGATCTTCCTCGTCTTCCCTCTGGTGAAGAAGGGCTACGACCAGCCCGCCCAATCCAGCCTTCTGCGGCCGCTCGGCATACCGGTTTTCGACTGGCTGCTGGCGCTTGCCGCGGTGGTAGCGGTCCTGCACGTGCCGATGATCCCGCTCGACGATCTTGCCTTCCGCGTCGGCAACCCCACGACGACCGACGTGGTGCTCGGGCTGACCCTCATTTTGCTCCTGCTGGAAGCGACGCGCCGGTCCGTCGGCATCCCGCTGCCCATCATCGCCATCCTCTTCATGGCTTATGCGCTGTTCGGCCCCTATATGCCGAGCATCCTGGTGCATCCCGGCGCGTCCGTCTCTCAGCTCGTCGACCACCTCTACCTCACGACGCAAGGCATCTACGGCATCGCGCTCGGCGTCGTCGCCACCTACGTTTTCCACTTCGTCCTGTTTGGCGTCTTCGCCACCCGCATCGGTCTCGGCCAGCTCTTTCTCGACTGCGCGGCATGGGTCGCCGGCCGCTACGCCGGCGGTCCGGCCAAGGTATCGATCTTCGGCTCGGCCCTGTTTGGCATGATCTCTGGCTCGTCGGTCGCCAACACCGTCACCGTCGGCTCGCTGACCATCCCGGCGATGATCCGGCTCGGCTACAAGAAGCATTTCGCCGCCGCGGTGGAGGCGGCTTCCTCCACCGGCGGGCAGGTGACGCCGCCGATCATGGGAGCCGCCGCCTTCCTGATGATCGAGTTCCTCGAACTGCCCTACACGACCATCATCCTGGCAGCGATAGTGCCGGCCTTCATGCACTTCTTCGGCGTGTTCATGCAGGTGCATTTCGAGGCCAAGCGCACCGGCTTGCGCGGCCTGCGGCCGGACGAGATGCCCGACGTGGTCGAGGCATTGAAACGGGACTGGCCGACCATCATCCCACTCGTCGTCCTGATCGGCGTGCTTCTTGCGGGTTATACGCCCTACATGGCTGCCTTCTGGGGCATTACCCTGTGCATCCTGGTCGGCCTGTTTAACCCGCGCCGGCGCATGTCTGTCGCCGACATCGTGGTGTGCCTGCGCGACGGCGCCAAGTATGCGCTCGCCGTCGGCGCTGCCGCCGCCACGGTCGGCATCGTCGTCGGCGTTGTCACCCTGACCGGCGTCGGCTTCAAGCTGTCCTACATCGTCACTTCGACGGCAGGCCATCTGTCGCTGCTGTTCGGCACCTTTATCCCCGAAGCGATCTTCTCGACGCACGGGCTGACCCTTTTGTTCACGCTGATCATGACCGGCGTGGTCTGCATCCTGATGGGTTGCGGCATCCCGACGACAGCGAACTACATCATCATGGTGACGATTGCCGCGCCGGCACTGGTGATGCTCGGCACCGAGCCGATCGTCGCCCACTTCTTCGTTTTCTATTATGGCCTGCTGGCTGACATCACGCCGCCGGTTGCGCTGGCTGCCTACGCTGCCGCCGGCATGGCGGGAGCTGATCCATTCAAGACCGGCAACACTGCCTTTCGGCTCGGGCTCGGCAAGGCGCTGGTGCCCTTTGTCTTTGTCTTCTCGCCGTCGCTTCTGCTGGTGACGAAAGATTTCACCTGGCCGAACTTCTTCCTGGCTTTCTTTGGCTGCGTGCTCGGCATCACCTGCCTGGGGGCCGCCCTCTCGCGCTACCTGCTCGTGCGCACCCGGCCATGGGAAAACGTGTTGCTGGTCTTGGCCGCCCTGCTTCTGGTGGCGCCCGAACTCTATTCGTCCCTACTCGGCCTGGTTCTGACCATTCCCGTCATCTGGCGCCATTGGAGCGCGCGCAACGTCGAAGAGGCGCGACCGGCTTGATCAGCGCCGCCCCAACGATCGCTCCCCGAGAACTCAAAGGGGCCGGAAACGTTTTGGGGACTTCAGGAAGTCAGCGTGCTCTCAACCTGAATCTGACGCGAACCGCCAGGATCGGTTCCGCGGGGGAAAAGTTCCCCGAGAGCTGACAGACAGCCTTCGACATCAGAAAGCGACAGCCGGAGTTTCAAGTCATTGAGGGTCAGTGACGAAAGGCATGATGTCCACGCCGTCTCCCGGGAAGACGGTGAAATGCGGATGGCTTTCGAACAGGCGGGCGGCGGCATCGATTGTATCGGCCTCGACGACAATGTAGCCGCAGAAAGGGTTCACGGCGTCTGCGACCCCATCCTTGGTAACGCGCGTCGTCCTCCCGACCATGCCGCCGCGATCGGGGAAAGATGCGGCATTTCTCTCCTCCCAGTCCGTCCACTGCTGTAGGCCGACGCTATCAATCGCATCTTGCTCGGGCTTGGGCAGGCTGCGAAAGCGGGCAAGGTCTTCAGGCTTCATGGTGTAGACGGCAAGAAAGCGGGGCATGTGACGGTCTTCGCGCTGACAGAACCGATGCCAGCCTAGACTCTCGGTTGGCCGAAGTCACTAAGCACTACCACCCTCAGGCACGGCGAATTGCCCTTGTCCGGGCACTTTCGGATCATCTCACTCTCCTTTCGAAAAGGGCCACGGTCGGGCCCTTCAGTCTCGGTGCTCCGGCACTCCTTTCAGCTGGTCCTTGGTCCATTGGGTCACGGCGTGGCGCCGTCCTCGTCGCGCATGAAGTCGAGCTCGGTGACGGCCACCGGGCTCGGCGAAGGACGAGGAACGCCAGCCGTTCAAGTTTTCTCCGCGTCCGCGCAGGTCACTAAACACCGCTCTTGGCGCTGCGATGGAGTCGTCATCGCATCGTCTCTGGCCAGCTTCAGGCCGGCGCCTGGTCGGATGTGGGTGACCCCATGCCAAAGACATGGGGGCACATCGCTCTCAGACACTTTGATACGACTGCCCGCCAGTCAGTGAATGTTGATACGTCGCGTCACCTGACCGTTGCTTTCCCAATAGGTATGCTTCTTGGCAATGATGGGATCGTCCATTGCGGGTTGGACCTGCCCTCCCGTATCAACCGCGCGCGAGGTGACGGCGTGCTCTCCGGCAGAAGGCTTGGGCCAGTCGACGGACCATAGTTTCCAGGCAAAGTCCGCCTTGTCGGTTTCGTCGATGGCCGCCGGCATCCATGGCCCGTCATCGATCTTCACCTCGACCCGGTCGACCGGTGCGCCCCAGGCGGCCCCGACGATCCGGTAGTCATCGCCGATATGAGTGACCCGGGCCGGTGCCGATTTCAGCCTCGCCCGCCCGACCGAAGTTTCCACCCATACTGTCTCGCCGTTGTGGTCTTCCTCGCGCAGCGTGACATAATCGCGTCCCATGAACCGGTTCTCGAAGCGCTGATCGTTCACGTCTATGCGCTTGATCCATTTGACGTTCGCGATCCCGTACCATCCCGGCGCAATCAGCCGCAGCGGGAAGCCGTTGTCAGGAGGCAAGGGGGACCCATTCATCTCGTAGCAAAGGATGTTTTTGGGATCCATGGCGTCGGGAAGTGACATGCTGCGCGCAAAATTCTGCGTGAACTTGACGTCGTCGGCCCGCTTGATTTCCCCTTTATCGGTGCCCCAGAAGACGACCTCGATACCAGTGTCGAGGACTCCGGCCTCCGTGAGGATCGGCGCGAGCGGCGTGCCCGCCCAGCGCGCATTGCCAATGCCGCCATTGAAAAACGGCAGACCGGTATTGCCCGAACATTCGACCGTGAAGGTGACTTCCTGGCGCGGTCGAGCCTTGATGTCGGCGAGCGTCAGGGTTGTCGGCTTTTTAACGGAGCCGCCGATTTCGAGTTTCCAGGTGCTTTCGTCGATCACCGGCCGGTCGAAATGCGCGATTGAAAAGAACTTGTCGTTGGGCGTCACCCAGGAATCGAGATCCTCCCACACCAGCTGATTTTTGATGACTTCCGGAACCGGGTTCGGCGGCAGCTGATCCAACCATTTGATGACTTCCTCGCCGGCCCGGCTTGGAAAGGCAGAGGCAATCCGCGATTGAAAGGACGCCAACGCTGCGAGGGCTGCCCCGCCTTGAACGATGAATTCACGTCTGGGAAGGTAATGCATGACGACTTCTCCTCCAGTGAAAAGCTCAGTTCTCCTTCAGTGATAGATGCAATAGCGACCGGGATCGCGCAAAGCAGAGGCCGGCCGCGGCGGGCAATTATGAGAGCGTGTGAAACAACCCGAGTTAGAAGCGCGCCGTAGTTAAAGCGACGTCTCCGCTCTCAATCGCCAGCTTGTCAGGTCCGAGCCGGCGATCTTCAACTATATGCCCTATATGTCCTCGTGGCGAGGGCAAGGGCCGCATCTTCGCATCACGATTGGCATCTGCCTCGTGTTCCAAAATCCAATGCAGCCTACAATTGGTGGGTCGGATTTTGTGAGCGGCAGGGACAACGCCGAGAATAAAGGACCAACGAGTCGATTTCCTCAATGGCGCTTGAAATACTGCACCTCGCGCTCATGCTTCTCCGCCGCCTCGCGGCTATCGAAATTCCCCAGGTTCCGTCGCTTGCCCGTCTTCTCATCCTTCTTGCGCGAATAGAGCCGGTATTTTCCGTCCTTGAGTTTGCGGATCATTTGGCCTCTCCCTGACCGGGATTTCGCCGCCGCTTGCCCTTCAGCCCGAGTGCTGCCTGTTCGATCGCGGCGCGGTCGTTGCCCAGCCTGTCGATCAGGTCCTGTGCCTGCTTGCCTGATATGCCGGTGCGCATGGCCAGCTCCTCGACCGTAAGCACGTCGGTGCTGGCAATCTCGCGCGGCGGCGCGTTGCCCGCCGCCATCGACAGCTCCCTGTCGATCTCGGCCTCCGCGCGATGCCAGTGCTGCTCGGGGTCGCCGCCGCCTTCGCGCTCCCAGATCCGATAGGCGCGCTCCCGGATTTTCCCATGCCGTTGGTCGTCGCCCATTTCTCAAATCCTCCATTGGGTAGCATCTGAACGCCGCCCGCCTCCGAACGATCCAAAGAATTTGCGTGATCGCCGGGCCGGGTCGTTGGAGATTGGGATGACACGAGGCGCGCCGGGCAGAGCCCGGTCATGGAGCGAAATGATCCAGGCGGCGGGTCCCCCCGCCGCCTGGATGCCGGCCGCGGCGGCCGGCTTTGTTGTCAGCGTCCCCAGACGCCCTGACCATAGCCCTGTGCAGGCATGTCGGAGTTCGAGTTTGCCCCCATTGCGCTGTCAGTGATGCTGTTTGTGACGCTCGGGACAACCGCCTTGGCGCCGCCCGACATCATGGCATGGGCGGTTGGATAGCTGCTTGCGGCAGGGATGAAGTCGGAGCCAAAGTGGTCGCTGCCGGCAAAAGCCATGCCGGAGGCGAACAACAACGAGGCAACGGTCAATACGATCTTCTTCATTTCGGTTTCCATCTTTTGAAGTTGACATTTGGCCCCGACGCGCCGCCCGCCCGCGTTCATGGGACCGTGTTTGTTGTTTCAGGCGAAACCGGCCAACCGCGATCCCACTGGATCTTGCAGTGACAGGTCGTTCAGCGCACGACCGTCTCGGTCCGTTGTTGCGCTGTTGGCGGCTTGATAAGGGCGTGGTGTTTGTGTGGGCGTGGTAGGCAGCGTGGTAGAAACCCTTGCCGGAGTGGAATTTTGCGTGGAATGCAGCCGGAAAGCGCAGCGCCCGCTATTGGCATTGCCGCCTCGGCCCGCCGGAATAGGGCTGGTAGCTGTTGTCTTCCGGGCGGTAGGAGCGGTAGCGGCTGAAGCAGGAGGCGACATGGTCATCATCGCCAGCGGCCGCATAGGCGCCCGGCCCAGTGCCGTTGTCCTCGACGTAGCTGGCCTCGGCGGCGGGCGGCGCGGCACGGTCGGCGTCGAGATAGGGCGAGATGCAGGGGCGCTGCTGCCCGCTATAGGACATGTAGCTGTTGTCCTGCGGCCGGTAGGAGCGGTAGCGGCTCGCGCACCAGGCGACATGCGGCTGCGGCAGTTCGGCCGTGGCGGGCGCGATGGCGCCGGTGGCGGTGGGATCGGTCTCCCCGGCCTGGCGCTTGGGCTCGATATTGGCGGGCGCGGGCTGCTCGGCCGGCAGGCGCTCGAGATTCTGCGCCGTTCTGTCCACCGGCCGCGCCGTTTTGGTCCAAAGCTCCGCCATACTGACGGTGGCCGGTGCCTGGCGCGGTGGGTTCGCGGTGATTAGCCAGACGGCGAAGGCCAGACCGCTACCGAACACCGCAAGGGTCAAAACGAAACCGCAGACCAGTCCCAACAATGCTTTCACGCCGCGCTCCTTGAGCCCCTGCTAAAGCAATGCGGGGGGTCAAGGCTGGTTCCAGCAAAGCGCGGGAAATAGGCGCGGCGCTCCGCTGGGCGAATGCGAAGGCGGCGCCGTTCAAACCAGCTGCTTCACGTCCACTGGCAATTGGGTCTCCGCTGTGGGCAACGCGGCCGGCATGTCCTCGCCGCGCTGGCGCTGCCGCAGATGGAGCGCCAACAGCCGGTCCAGCGAGACCCTGCCGGCCCCGGCAACGGCCAGCACGAACATGCCGCCCGATATCGCCAGGTCCTTTTCGAAATGCAGCAGTTCGTTCTGGCTGCCGAAATTGGTGTGGAACAGCATGGCCGTTGCCAAACAGAACAGGCCGAGCGCGATAGCGCCAAGCCGCGTCAGCAGGCCTGACGCGAGGGAGAGCCCTGCCCCCAGTTGCAACGCTACGGTGGCGACAAACAGCGGCAGGTTGACACCAAGCGCTGCCATGGCTTTGGCGGCGGCATTGAAATGGGCGGCCAGCGTGGCGCCCTCATGCAAAAAGATGAGAGACAGAAGCAGGCGGCCGGCAAGCAGGCCCACGTCCCCGAGGTGGTATTTAGCGGCAAGACCCTGCAGCTTCGCGGAGCGTTCGGTCAATGTCATGGTCAGCCTCCGATCTTTTTGGCACGGGCAGGCGCCAAGCGCCTGATGTTGAAAAGGCCGGAGCCGGCGCGAGGGAGAGGATGCCGGCTCCGGCAAAGCGCGCCAGCCACGAGCGCCCAACCGTGGTGGACGAAGGGGCGAGTTCGGTGCCAACGCCCCTGCTCCGTCTCGGCTACGCCGAGCCAGCTCTCCCCATTTGTGGGGAAGAGAAAAGGTCCTACTTCGTCACCTTGGTGTCGATGGCCTGCCGCAGGTCGGAAAGCTCGTCGCACCCGGCCGGGCACAGCTGCTGCAGGGAGGCCAGCTGCTCCTTGGCCTTGTCCATGTCGCCGGTCTCGACATAGAGCTCGCCTAGATATTCGCGGGTGGCTCTGTGGTCGGGCTTCAGCTCCAGCGCCTTGGTGTAGTAGGTGAGCGCGGTCTTGTAGTCGCCGGTCTTGCGCAGGGTGAAGCCGAGCAGGTTGTAGACGTCCGCCTGCTGCGTGTCCTGCGCCAGATCGCGCAGCTCGGCCAATGCGCCGGAATAGTCCTTGGCATCGATCTTGGCCTTGATGGCGGTGAGATCCGGCGCGTCGGCGCCTTCGATGTCGTCGACCGCATAGGCCGGCATGATTGTCGCAACGGGAAGCACGGTCAGCACGGCAATGGCGCCGAGCAGGCCGAACAGGGCATGTCTGCCCGACAGGGCATTTCTGCTCAAAAGGGATCGTTTCATTGTCTTTCTCGCTTGCGTTGGAAGCTCGTGCTCAGATCTGGACCGGGGTAAATCCGTACGCCTTGCCGTCCTTGACGAAGGTGCCGGTGCCCGGGAACGGGAAGTGCGACCCGGAAATGCGGATATTGTCCGATATCACCCGGTCGATGATCTTGTGGCGCGTGGCGATTGCCGTCGGTCCGTCCTGGTCGTAAGCGCCCTGCCACTCCGGATGCGGCGCCAGCAGCGCCGGCACATACATAGTGTCGGCCGAGATCATGATCTGCTCCTTGCCGGAGTTGGCCAGGTAGACAGAATGGCCTGGTGTGTGGCCGGGCGCGGCGATGATCTGGATGCCGGGCGTGACCTCGGCGCCGTCCTCGACCAGCTTCCAGTTCTTCCATTTCGGAAAGTTCTCGGCGATGCGCTTGCCCGCCGGCTTGCGGCCCTCGGGCAGCTTGGCCAGCCGGCTTGGGTCGGTCCACCACTTGTATTCGGTGGCGTTGACGATGAGCTCGGCATTGGGGAACACCGGCGCGTTGGTGCCCTTTTCCATCAGGCCCCAGACATGATCGGGGTGGAAATGCGAGATCATGACGGTGTCGATCGCGTTGTAGTCGATGCCGGCCGCGGCCATGTTGGCCGGCAGATGCGTGGCATTGGCCTGCCACTGGCCGACGCCCGAGCCGGCATCCATCATGATCAGCTTGCCGCCCATCTTGAGCACGACGACAGTGAGCGGGATGGGCATGAAGTCGGTGGTCAGCCCCGCTTTGGCGAGTGCTGCCTTGGTGTCCTCGACCGAGACATCCTTGATGAAGGCCGGGTCGTGCGGCTTGCGCCAGATGCCGTCATAGATGGCGGTGATCTCGATATCGCCGACCTTGTATCCGTAGAAGCCGACGGTGGGCTCCACCGGAGCTTGCGCGAAGGCCGGACGGATGAATTCAAGCTTGCCGGCAAGGCCGAAGGCAGCAGCAGCGGCGGCGGTGCCAAGCACTGTGCGGCGTGTCATGGTGAACATGGTGATCTCCTGTTCGAGGTGGTGGCTAAAAGTCGCGTATGGCCAAAGTCCTGGAAGGAATGACGAGGAGAGGCCGGTACCCGTCGGGAGCCGGCCCGGCCCCATGAATTCAGCGACCCCAGAGGCTGTCGTTGTTGTGTCTGGTGATGATGTCCTGCACCGACCCCTGGCTCGGCCCCGTCTTTATCTTGGTGTCGGCGCCATTGGGGCGTGCGGTGTAGGCGATCGAGCCGGTGGCATTGGTGTCGACCGGAGCGACCGGCTGGTTGGCGTTATTGGCGCCATGATCGCTGCCGGCGAAGGCAGCGCTCGAGGCAAGCATCATGGCAGCCACGCTGAGAGCGAGCTTGGTCATTTTGGCTAGGTCCTTGTTTCGTTTCCTCGGCGCGGGCCGTCAGATTGGCCCGCTACAGTGAAGACCCTGCAGCCCCGCGCTTTATTCCCGGGCGCGATGAGATTCTTTTGAAGGAGAAAAATCAGGGGCTCGGCGGCCAGGACTGAAGTCCTCGCCCACGAATATTAGCGAGAGGAACCAGGCTGGGAATGCCGCCGCGTTCCGGCACGCCGACCGCGTGCACGCACGAAAGGCGCCGGCGCAGCGCGCCGGCGCCTCTGATGATACGCCGAGTCCGTTCTGGTTACGGACAGGTCTTCTTGCCGCAGACCGCGATGCAGATCGCCGGGTTCGAACAGGTGTAGGTTTTTCTCGAGCTGGTCCCGGACGAAGACCCGCTGCTGGAAGCGGCGATCTGCCCGGACGCGCCTTTGGACAGGTCCAGCGCCTTCATGTCGGGATCGCGCGCGGCGATCTTGCCGCATGTTTCGCTGCCGCAGACCGCCCTGCAGATTGCCGGATTCATGCATTTGTAGGCCGCGAAGACCTCGGTCGGAAGAATTGCGCAGAAAACCGTAATGCCCAGTATCAAGCTTCTCGCCGCACGCATTTTTATCTCCAGGGCCAGCTTTCCGATGTCACGGAGGCCTGGCCGCTCGCCCCCGCTCCCGCGCATGCCGTTGCACCCGCGTCCGCCGGCGCGACCATGCCCGCACCGGGGATAAAGGCGTATCGCACTGGCGGCACAGGCAAGTGGCACTGACGGAACAGGTGACCGGGTTTGCCAGCGTGAGCGGCCGCATGCGTCTCACGGCGCGCGGCCGGCGCGCACCTCCGATGGGGTCATGCCATAGCGGGACCGGAACTGCCGGTAGAAGGTCGAGGGTTCGACCAGCCCCGCCTCGAAAGCGAGGTCGGCGATCGGCCTTGCTGAAAAAAGCGGGCTGGCGAGCTGCCGGTGGACCCGCTCCAGCCGTCTTTGCATGACATAGTCGGAAAACCCCTGCCCCTCTTCGGCGAAAAGGCGCCTGATGTAGCGCGGGCTGAGCCCCAGCCCCCGGCCCGCCGTCTCTGCCGAGAGGCGCGCTCGGTGCAGGTTCTCCTCGATATAACGCTTGATGGCATGCATGCGGGCGGTACGAACGCCGCGGCCGGCGACCACCTGGTCAACCTCGCGGTTGGCGCCGACCGCCGCGGCGAACAGATCGGCAATGTGCTGGGCGGCCAGCGGCGCCAGACCGGGGCCGATCGCCCCACCCGCCACCGCCTCGACATAGGCCAGCAGAAGCCGCGCTTCAGGCGTGCCGGGATTGATGGCATCCGGCCTGAGATCGCCGACATGGCGAAGGAGAGGAGTGAGCGTCGATCGGGCAAATCGCGCGCAGATCGTCCAATCGCCGTTCTGCGCCCTCGCTCGCCAGCTCCGGTCCATCGGCATGATGCAGGGCGCACCGGGCGAGGTCTCAACCGCCTCGTGCCGTGCCGTATCGAAACGCCACCCGCCCGCGATCCAGGACACCACCAGGTCGTCATTGGCGTCCTGCTGGAGCGCGGCCGTGCGTTCCCAAGCCATGGGCGCGACCTGCCCGTGGGCCACGCTCACCCCTGGCAGGATGGTGGTGGAGGCGCTTAGCCGCAACTCGCCGCGTTCAAGCGGCGCAAGGTCCAGCCGCATGCAGATGCGGCCATAGAACTCGCGCACGGCAGCTTCGCGCTCTCGGGCCGCGATCGCGTCCGTGGACAGAACTATGATGGTGTCCTGGTCGGCCACCTGCGTTCGATCCCCGCTCAGAACCTCACGGGGTGCCGCCGATGGCGGGCGCCGTTTGCTGCCTCTCCGCTCTAGACAGTGCCATGAACCCCTCCAGTGCCCTCGACGTGGTGTGAGCCTTCGGCCGCTTTTCGCGCGGGCTGCGGCAGAATTTCAAGACCTATGTGAGGGCTCCGCGCAAATGTGGCATGAGGCGCAGGGAATGTGGCCGCTGGTGCAACCGATCGGGGAAATCGCTTCGGAAAGCACGGGAAGGCTCTTCACATGCCTGCTGATCGGACACCGCTTGTCCATTGATTCATTTGCCTTTCGGCTGGCACGCCGCCTCTATCGCAGTTCGCGGATCCAGTGCCACATGGTGCGGTTCTCGCCATGGCCGAGGGACTGGCTGCGCCCATGGGCGGCATGTGCCCGCATCTCCCGCGGGGTCATGTCGAAAGAGCGGCGGAAGGCGCGCACGAAGCTCTTGCGGTGACCGAAACCATAGCGATCGGCGATCTCGGCAATGCTTTCGTGCCGGCGGCCGGGATCGGCGAGTTCGGCGCGGCAGCGGCGCAGCCTCTCCTCCTGGATATATCTGGAAAGACCGCCATGAGGCTCGAAGAGGTAATAGAGCTTGCGCATGGAAATGCCGAACATGGCGGCGATGGCCTCGGCGGTGAGGTGCCGGCTGCGGATATGCGCGTCGATGTGGCGACGGATCTCGCTGGTCAGCGCCAGGTGGACCGAGGCGGCGTTTTCCTCCGCCACGGCCGAATTCACGGCTGCGGCGGCGAGTTCCAGCGTCGGCCCGATCACCGCCTCGGCGTCCTGACGGCTCATTGCGGGCGCGGCCCCGTAGAGGCCCACAAGATGCCCACGCAACAGCGCTGCCAACGGCGCGTTGCCGGAAATGACGCGCATATTGTGCTCGTCCGGCGCCTTTAGGAATGGCGCCAGCAGGCGGCGCGGCATGGTCAGGTTGAGGCTGTCGAAATCGGACGTACCCGTCGACTGGGCCTGTGCCAGGTCGGCCACGATCAGGTCCCCCGACGAGGCCTTTTCATCCGATGCGCCATCGCGCCGTCCATGGCTTCCGCGCAGGCAGACCTGCACAGTGATGTGATCGAGGCCGTCGCGGCTGATCCGGGCGCGCGAGCGGTCGAAGCTTTGCGCGATGCACCCATACGAGGTGAGAACGATCTCGCCGAAGTGAAAGGCATCGGCGTGGAAATGAAACCGGTCATCGCCGGCGTTGCGCAGGCGAACGTCGTAGAGCAGGCCGATATTCTCCTGCCACAACGCAAGGGCTTGCCGAGGCGCCAGGCCTGCCGTGTCCAGCACGCAGTGCTGAACCCCGGTGTCGACGAATTGCCGTTGGGACACAACGCCTTGACTGCTGCCTGCCGCTGCCACCGCCCATGCTCCGCAACCGCGAACCGCTCACAATATGCATTTATGCCGGGGCGCGACAACGCCTGATCGCACGGACGCCGCCGGGAATGTGGACTCAGAGCTGGCTCACCACTTCTGTATATTCCCTCACCTTTCCATCCTGCCCACGAATGCGCCAGTTGCCGCCGTCGCGGTCTTCCACGTAACCCGGCCCGATCGGCACCTTGCCGCCACCGTCGGGCAGGTCGAGCACGTAGATGGGATTGCAGATGCCGGACAGGCGCGCGCGCAGCGCGGCCACCAGCGCCTGGCCTTCGGCGATCGTGGTGCGGCGGTGCGCCATGCCGCGCGCGAGGTCGCCGTGGTGAAGGTAATAGGGCTTTACCCCCAGGCGGTACATCAGCTCGCGGCAGAGTTCCTCCTGCACCTCGACAGTGTCGTTGACGCCCTTGAGCAGGACGCTCTGGTTGAGCAGCACGAATCCCGCCTGCCGCAAGCCGCGGCAGGCCGCCTCGGTCGCATCGGTGATCTCGCGCGGATGGTTGAAATGGGTGACGACCGTGATCATCAGCCGGCCTTGCAAAGCAGCGATCAGCCCTGGCGTGATGCGTGAAGGCAGCGCGACCGGCACGCGGGTGTGGATGCGCATCAGCCGCACATGCGCGATCGCCTCGATGCGGGCGCGGATTTCGCTGAGCGCCTTGTCGGGCAGCGAGAGCGGGTCGCCGCCAGTCAGGATCACCTCGCGGATCTCGGGGTGGGAAGCGATATAGGCGAGCGCCGGCTCCAGGGCTTCGCGCGTATAGCCGCGTCCGATCGAGGTCAGGGACTCCTTGCGGAAGCAGAAGCGGCAATAGACCGCGCATTGATAGGTGGGAAACAGCAGCACCCGGTCGGCATGGCGATGCGTCAGCCTGGGCACCGGACTGAAGGCGTGGTCGCCGATCGGGTCGTCGAGCTCGCCTTCGCCGGTCACCAGCTCGTCGGGAGACGGGATGACTTGCGCCCGGATAGGATCGGCGGGGTCTTCCCAGTCGATCAGGTCGAGATAGGATTTGGGGATACGCACCTTGTGGCGGGAGGCTGCTTCCTGGGCCGCCGCGCGTTCGCCTGGCGACAGTGGCAGCACGGCCAGATCGCGCACATGGCGCACGCCGGCGCGGATGTCGTCCTGCCAGGCGGCGTCGGCATCGGAAACGGGCTCAACTTCGGCCGTCGTCGCATCGTGGAGCTGTGTGATCATGGGGTTCTCGAGGTTTTTAGCGGACCTATCGGCCGGATGGCCTGCCGGGTCAACCGCCTTGCGCCGGCCTTCCCCGTGTAGCAAGGAGGGTCTGTGCTCTCGAAAATGCCGCGGAGAAGACCCGGGATGAGACTTGTGGTGTTGGTGGTGCTAGCCACGGTGGCAACCGGATGTGTGAGCTCTCCGGTGGATTATGGGGCCTCGCTTTCGACGCAAGACCCGAAATGGATATCGCCGGAATGCCAACAGGCCCGGGTCGAGGCCTCGAACTATGATGCGCGTGAAAAAGAGCATCCCGGTTGGGGGACCGGTGTCTTCCTTGGCCCTTACGGATTGGGTCTCGCGGCAGCCATCAAGGAGCACGAGCAAAAGGAGCGCAAGATATTCGCCCGCAGGATACATTTGCAGTGCTCGAGTTTGCCGCTGCCGAACGAACTCGCGGGCGAGCCGAGCCCCCCGGCCACGACAAAATATCCATAGATGATATGCTTTGATGCTTCTGAAGGCAGGCCAGCGTTTGATGGGATCGCAGAAGCGGAAGCAGGACTGAACTTGGGAACGCCGGCGATGACGACCATTTACGAATTCGCGGTTGTCGAGGGCCAGGAATGGGTGCTTCCGGTCGACGAGGCCTACTACGAGGTCTTCTCCTCCCTTGACGGAACACCCCTCGAGAACTGGGATCCACCGGTCATGCGCCGCGTGTCGGAGGGCGACCCCCTCTATTCGGACTTCCCTTGGCTTGGCGAGCATGCGCCGCTTTTGCGCAAGCCTGCCGTCGACGCGCTGAAGGCATATCTGCTGCCCTATGGCCAGCTGATCCCGTTGCGCGGGGAAGAGGTCTGGCTTTTCAACGCGACCACCGTGATCGATGCGCTGGACGAGGAGCGGTCTGGAATCGTCTATTTTGATGACGGCGCCATTCTCGCGATCGAGCGATACGAATTCGATGCGGACAAGATCGGCACCGCCGAAATTTTCAAGCTGCCGATGCGTGCGTCCCCGGTGTTCGTCAACGACACATTCGTCAATCGCGTGCGCGACGCCGGACTGCGGACGGTATCGTTCAAACCCAGGTGGCGTCGCATCGAAGCGTGACGTTTGACGACCCTGCGATGCCAACTAGATCAGGTTCTGTCCGCCATCGATGCGGATCGTCTCGCCGGTCGTGAATTCGCTTTCCATGAGGTAGAGATAGGCAGGGGCGACGTCGGCGGGCGTAGCGACCTTCCTCGCGGGCAGGCGGGCGGCCATGCCGGCGAAAAAACCGGATTTGGCCTCACCGACGAGTTCGTCCCACATCGGCGTGTCGACCCATCCCGGCGACACGATGTTGACGCGCGTCGGGGCCAACTCCAGCGCCAGCGCCCGGGCGAAATAGCTGAATGAACCGGCGATCGCGGAAACAACCGAGCCTCCGGGAACCGGCGGGCGGTCCTTGTTGATGCCTGATGTGAAGGTCATGGACCCTCCGGCTTTCAGCGTGCGCACGCCATGTTTGGCGAGCATCACGGCGCCGATCAGCTTGTTGTCGACGAAGCGCCGCACGTAGTCCATGTCGGTCTGGCCGATCGGGTCGTTGGGCGGCGGCGTGCCGGCTGTCGAGACGAGGTGGTCGAAGGCACCGGTTTCGTCGAACATCCGGGTAATATCCGCCTCTTTCGTCATATCAGCGGAAAGGCTTCGCACGCGACCGCCCGGGCCGAGCGTCCGTTCCGCGGCCTTGAGCTTTTCGCCCGAGCGGCCGACGATCACCAGCTCCGCGCCGCGCTCCAGCGCGGCTGCCGCTACGCCGAGCCCTACGCCGGAACTGCCTCCGACGACAATAATTCTCTTGCCCTTGAGCGATGCCATGGGAACCTCCGTCTTCAGGATGGACTGCTGGATTACGCCTTGCCGGCGTGGGCCGCCTCAATGTCGGCGACAATGATCTTGCTCATCTTGTACATCGCCTGCCGCGCCCGGCCCGCCTTGTCGCGGTCCGGGTCGTTCATCAGGCGCAGCGCCGCTTCGGGGATCACCTGCCAGTAGACGCCGAATTTGTCCCTCAGCCAGCCGCAAGGCTTTTCTGCGCCGCCGCCCGCCGTCAGCGCGTTCCAGTAATAATCTGTCTCGGCCTGGTCCTTGGTCTCGATGTAGAGCGAGATCCGCTCGTTGAACGGCGGCATCGAGCCGGCATTGAGCGCCGTGAAGCGCTGGCCCTCGAGCTCGAAGTCGAAAATCGCGTGCGGCACCGTTTTATTCGTGCCGCCGACGAAATCGGTGAATTCGATCGCCTCAAGCGCCCGGCCATTCTTGAACACAGACAGATAGAAGTCGCGCGCCTCTTCGGCGTTGAGATGGAACCAGAGGAAGGGGTGAACGGTAGCCATGCTGCTCTCGTGACGTTTGATCACAAATCCTGCGAGCATTCTGTCCAGCATGCGCTGGACAGACAATCCAAACTTTGGCAAGGATTTGTGATCAAATCTCACAGATTGGCCATGATCCGCAGACTTCCCCCACTCAACGCGCTGCCGGCCTTCGAGGCCGCCGCGCGGCATTTGAATTTCTCCAGGGCAGCCGACGAGCTCAACGTCACGCACGGCGCCGTCAGCCGGGCGATCAAGCACCTTGAGGAACAGCTCGGCGTGCTTTTGTTCGAGCGCGCGACGCGCTCGGTGCGCCTCACCGCCGTGGGCGAGCCCTATGCGAGGGCGGTCCACGAGGTGCTCGACCAGCTCGCGGCCGCCACCCAATCGGCGACGGCCGCCCATTCGGGCTCGACATTGAACGTCTCCACCTCCGACGGCTTCGCGGGAAAATGGCTGGTGCCGCGGCTCTATCGCTTTCATCGCGCGCATGGCGACATCGACGTCAGGATTTCGACGACCGGCAGGTTGACCAATTTCCTTGGCGACGGCATCGACGTCGCCATCCGCTATGGCGCCGGAAACTATCCGGGTCTCACATCGGAATTCCTCACTGGCGAGGAGGTGTTTCCAGTGTGTAGCCCCAGGCTCATGCAGGGCGCCTGGCCGCTGGAGAAGCCCGACGATCTCAGGCACCACACGCTGATCCATGATGGTTTCCCGATCGGCTGGGCGGCTTGGCTGTCCAGCGCGGGAGTGGAAGGCGTGGATCCGCGGAGCGGGATTACCTTCGATTCCGCCACTTTCGCCGTCGAATCGGCCGTGCAAGGTGAAGGCGTGGTACTTGGCCGGACCATGCTCGTGGCGGCCGACCTCGCCACCGGAAGGCTTGTCCGCCCTTTCGGCCACGCGCTGAAATCGGTTTCCAGCTTCTACCTGGTCTACCCTCCGGACGCGGTCCGCCGGCGCAAGGTGAAGGCTTTTCGCGATTGGCTCTTTTCGGAAATGACGGCGTAGCGTTTCACGGCCGCTTCCGGAGAGTAGCCTCTGTGCTTATCCCCTCAGCCCCGGTGCCTCCTGCCCGGTGCGCTCGACATATTCGGTGTAGCCGCCGCCATAGGTGTGGATGCCATCCGGCGTCAATTCCAGCACGCGATTGGACAGCGCCGCCAGGAAATGGCGGTCGTGCGAGACGAACAGCATGGTGCCCTCATATTGCGACAGCGCCTCGATCAGCATCTGCTTGGTGACGATGTCGAGATGGTTGGTCGGCTCGTCCAGCACCAGGAGGTTGGGCGGGTCGAACAGCATCAGCGCCATCACCAGCCGCGCCTTTTCGCCGCCCGAAAGCACCCGGCACTTCTTATCGATCTCGTCGCCGGAAAAACCGAAGCAGCCGGCAAGCGCCCGAAGCGGCGCCTGGCCGGCCTGCGGAAAATTGTCCTCCAGCGTCTGGAACACGGTGCGCTCGCCGTCGAGCAGCTCCATGGCATGCTGGGCGAAATAGCCCATCTTGACGCTCGGACCACGCGCCACCGAGCCCTGGTCGGGATTGGACGCGCCGGCCACCAATTTCAACAGCGTCGACTTGCCCGCGCCATTGACGCCCATGATGCACCAGCGCTCGCGTCGGCGCACCTGGAAGTCGAGCCCTTCATAGATCGAACGGCTGCCATAGGCCTTGTGGACGTTCTTCAACGTCACGACGTCCTCGCCGCAGCGCGGCGCCGGCTGGAACTCGAAATTCACCGTCTGGCGGCGCTTCGGCGGCTCGACGCGATCGATCTTGTCGAGCTTCTTCACCCGGCTCTGCACCTGGGCCGCATGCGACGCGCGCGCCTTGAACCGTTCGATAAAGGCGATCTCCTTGGCCAGCATCGCCTGCTGGCGCTCGAACTGCGCCTGCTGCTGCTTGTCCGCGATCGCGCGCTGCTGCTGATAGAATTCGTAATTGCCGGAATAGGCGGTGAGCGACCCGCCGTCGATCTCCACCACCTTTTTGACCAT
>NZ_VFVM01000011.1:0-130000 GCF_006442845.1 Mesorhizobium sp. B2-4-2
GGCGGCAAGGGTGGGGGCAAGGGTGGAAGCAAGGGGTCAAGTCGTGACGGTGCGATGGAGATCGAAACCGGGCTGATACCCAGTTCAGTCAACGCAACAAACCCTACGCAGGTAAGATCTTTCAAAATTTTCGAAGGCAAGGGATGTCGCCGCGACTACGCACGGTTTTGCCCGACGAAACCGATGGGTAAATGCGACCTTGAAAGCCAGATCGAACGGCTTTCACCTGCGTGCAGAGATTTCGTCGAGAAGCATCGGTGAAGTTGCGTGGCTATTATGCTAATGTAGCTATCTCTCATTCGATGCGTCAGTCTGACGATAGGTCCTCAGCTGACCGTCTGTCGAGCATGGCCGCGGGAAATAAACATCCCTGGCCGGAGCCGGTTGCGGGGCCTGTAGCTGGAGGGCCGTCGACGGGCCATGAGGAGAAAAAGGGCGAGAAACCGGGATCGCGACGCAAATCCTATGTCCGACAATCGGAACATTGCCGCTGCGATCGAGGCTTGCTACGACGCCGCGTTCGAGTTTAGGCAGTGGCCCGCAGCGCTTCAAATGCTGGCCCACTCCCTGGGAGCCACAAGTTGCGTTATCCGCACCTGCGATCCAACTCACCCGTTTCGTAGCGATCAGCGATCGCCGACCGCGCTCAGACCCGATTCGACCGAACATGCCGAATTCGCCGCCCTTTGGATCGAAAGAATCGAAGGTGCTCCCGATCCGCATGAACGTAGACCGCGCAAGAGGTTGGCAAAACTGACAGACAGCTTCGTTGTCGAGGATGAGATCACCACTCGTGATGAGCGCGAGGTTCTCCCTTATTACCAAGAAATCGCGCGTCCAGGCGACCGGGAATGGTGGGCTGCAATAGACTTCATGGTGAAGGATCGAAGGTGGATGCTCTCGATGTTTCGTGACGCTCATAAGGGGCCATTCTACCGGAATGAAGCCGAGGATTTCTTGGCGATCGTTCCGTCGATGGTTCGCATCATCAGTGCTGCGGAAAAGGTTTGGGAAACGGCAGTCGAACCGAACCTGGCCATTCTGGATCGGATGGGAAGCGCAGCGCTGTTGCTGAATTGCCGAGGCCGCGTCACCCGCTACAATAAACACGCGGAAGCTCTGCTTGGTACTGGCCTCGTTATCCACGGTGGTCGTCTCCGGGCGGCAGATCGGCCCAGTGATTCACGCTTGCAGAAATTGATCGCAGGCGTGGTCAGCCAATGCGGCGACTTGAGCGACGGGGAGCCCGTTTTGATTGCTCGCGAGGGTTCGCCATGGCTTCTTGCTGAAGCCATTCCGATGACCTCGTTCGTCCATGACCTCTTTAACGGCGGAGACGCGCTCCTCTATTTTACCGATCTTGTGGCCGAACCGGCGCTACCCAAGCAACTGATAAGGCACGCCTTTCAACTAACAGCAGCCGAAACGCGGCTGGCCTGCCGCCTTGCCGATGGCCGAGGTATCGGCGCGGCAAGCTCTGCCCTGGGAATTGGCCGTGAAACCGCCAGAACCCAGCTCCGTGCAATATTCTCGAAAACAAGCACCGGAAGTCAGGCGGAACTCGCGAAGCTCTTGTCCCGATACCAAGGGTCCTCCACGCATTGAAGTCGCGGTGTCACCCGTTCGGGTGAAGCCCTGACGGTCCAAGGGTTGCACTCTGCGCTGAATCGGGGCCGTGGCACTTCACAACAACAGGCGCCGGTCTCGATCCGATACGTCTCAAGCGGGGCGGGCGGTCAGACGATATTTGGTTTTTGCAACGGCGCGTGCCTGAACCTCTGGTGTCCGACTAGTGCCTTCGGGCCGAAGAGGTGAGCAGAAAACATCGCGTCCGCTATTACATTAGCAGTATGAAATATATTGCCAAACGGCGGCGCGAGGCGGATCATCAACGCCCGCACCTCCGATCGAGAATTGGAAAGACAGGGCTGATCGGAGCTTGCCGATCGTACCGAACGCCAGGAGGTTCAGATGAAACTGCGTGCTTGCCTGCCAAGTGCAGGATGGACAGCTATTGCCTTAATGAGTTTCGGCACAGGTGCTGCCATTGCTTACGCCGCGGACAGTCCGTTGCAGTCGCAGCTTGCGGCGCCAAGAGTATCGTTGCCGGGGGAACTCGACATCACACACTGCGTCGCTCTGGCCGCTGCCGGCCAATCACTGGCCCCGCAAGACTTGAAGGCCTACGAGGAGGCCCAGCCGCCATTGTGGGATGACCTGGGCTCCCTGAGCTATCCGATCAGCACAAAGAGCGCCGATGCCCAAAAATACTTTGACCAGGGGCTGCGGTTCGCCACCAACTTCAATCACGCGGAGGCGCGACGCGCCTTCCGCAAGGCACAAAGCCTCGATCCCGACTGTGCGATGTGCTTCCTCGGCGAGGCACTGGTCCTGGGCCCGAACATCAACGTGCCGATGGATCCCACCGCAAATGCACCAGCGATCACTGCTCTTCGAAAGGCGCAGGCGCTTTCATCCGGTGCCACCGAGAAGGAGCGGGGACTGATCGAGGCGGTCGCCACGCGGTATTCCGAAGATCCCAAGGCCGATCGAAACACCCTGAACGCCGCCTTCGCCGATGCAACTGCGGCGCTTTCCGACAAATATCCTGACGATCTCGAGCTCGCTGTGCTGGCCGCAGAGGCCGGCATGGACACGCAGCCTTGGGACTATTGGCAGCCGGGCGGCAAGGAACCCAAGGGCCGCACCGCCGACATCCAGAGGCGGCTGGAAGGCGTTCTCGCCAGGAAGCCCGACAATCCGATGGCGATTCACCTCTACATTCATCTTGTTGAGGCCTCGGATCGTCCGGAGCGCGCCGAGCCCTACGCGGACCGGCTAGCAGCGCTGATGCCGGGGGCCGGACACATCGTCCATATGCCGAGCCACATCTACTATCGCGTCGGCCGCTACACGGATTCGCTGAAGTCCAACGAAGCTGCCTCGAAAGTGGACGAGACCTATCTCGCCGAAACCGGCGCTACCGGTGTCTATCCGCTCGGCTACTATTCCCACAACGTGCACTTCGTATTGGTTTCGGCCCAGCTCCTCGGTGACTCGAAGACGGTGCTTGCAGAGGCTGAGAAGCTGGACAAGTTTCTGACTAACGAGGTGGCCACGGCAATACCGATCGTGCAGCCGGTGAAGGCAGCTCCGTATTTCGCCTGGGCGCAATATGCCGAACCCGATGCGATCCTGGCTAAGGCCGAGCCGGCCGGCGCGCCGCCTTACATCACATCGATGTGGCACTATGCGCGCGGCGTCGCCCTGGCCGAGAAGAAGGACGCCTCGGGCGCGCGAGTCGAGGCGGACGCCATCCACAAGATCGCTCAGGAAACCGACTGGTCGGTGCACGATGCCTGGGGAATCCCGGCATTGTCGGTCCTGCAAGTGGCCGAAGATGTCGTACGTGCCCGCGCTGCGCAGGCCGAGAATGACGTCGGCGGCTCGATAGCCTTCTGGAAGAAAGCGGTCGAAACGGAGGACACGATCCCCTACATGGAGCCTCCGTACTGGTATTATCCCGTGCGGCAGTCCCTCGGTGCCGCCCTCCTCAAGAACGGTCAGCCGGCGGACGCGGCGAAGGAGTTTGTGGCGGCGCTCCACCGCGCACGCAGCAGCGCCTGGGCACTGTTCGGGCTGCAGCAGGCGGCGGAAGCCCAAGGCGATACTGCCGCCGCAACGAAAGCCGCGGACGAACTTTCCAAAGCCTGGAAGGGCGATCCGGGCATGCTGACGCTGGAACGGCTCTGAACCTCATCCCGGACGGGACCGCTGCGGTCCGTCGACCGGGCTCCAACCAATCAACCAATTTCCGATTTGTCGGAACGTCTGCAAGCGCTTTTCTGACGTTGTTCGAACGGTAGAAATCCGCATGCAGGTTCCGTACAGATGACCGATGCGACCCCAGTGATCGGCTCTGGTTTCAGTCCGATTCAGGTCCGACAGTATCCGGCTTAAGCAGCAAAACGTGGTGATCCCGACAGGAATCGAACCTGTGACCTACAGATTAGGAATCTGCCGCTCTATCCTACTGAGCTACGGGACCACGCGGCCCGACACATAGCCGCTTCCGATCGTTTCGCCAAGGGGCGGGCCGAACACAATCGGCCGGCCCCTGCCGCCGCCAGGCCTCAGGCGGCGAGCGCGGTTTCGGCCAGCTTCACCCAGTAGCTCATGCCGTGCGGGATGGCTTCGTCGTTGAAGTCATAGGCCGGGTTGTGAAGGCCGGCGGTGTCGCCATTGCCAATGAAAATGAAGGCGCCGGGCCTGGCTTCAAGCATGTAGGAGAAGTCCTCGCCGCCCATCACCGGCTGGATGCCGCGGTGGACATGAGCGTCGCCGGCGACGTTTGCCGCGACGTCGCTGGCAAAAACCGTCTCTTCCGCATGGTTGAAGGTTACGGGGTAGTTCGCCTGGTAATCGACCTCGATCTTCGCGCCGAAGGCCGTGGCCAATCCGTCGCAGATGGCACGAATGCGCTCTTCCGACTTCTTGGCGATTTCCTTGCGCAAGGTGCGCACCGTGCCTGCGATCTCCGCCGATTCCGGGATGATGTTGTAGGCGTCGCCGGCATGGAATTTGGTCACCGACACCACCACGGCTTCGACCGGGTCGGTGCTGCGCGAGGCGATCGTCTGCAGGGCACCAACCAGCTGGCTGGTGATGACGATCGGATCGATCGTGCCGTGCGGCATCGCCGCATGGCCGCCGCGGCCCTTCACGGTGATGGTGAATTCCGCGGTCGCCGCCATGATCGGGCCCGGCCGGATGGCGAACTGGCCGACCGGCAGGCCCGGCATGTTGTGCATGCCGAACACTTTCGCGATGTCGAAACGCTCCATCATGCCGTCCTTGACCATCTCGTTGCCGCCACCGCCGCCTTCTTCGGCCGGCTGGAAGATGACCGCCACCGAACCGGCGAAATTGCGCGTCTCGGCGAGATATTTCGCCGCACCCAAAAGCATCGCCGTATGGCCGTCATGGCCGCAGGCATGCATCTTGCCGGGAACGGTCGAAGCATAGGGCTTGCCGGTGATCTCGTTGAGCGGCAGCGCGTCCATGTCGGCGCGCAGGCCGATGGTGGCGCCTTCGCCCTGGCGGCCGCGAATGATGCCCACGACGCCGGTCTTGCCCAGCCCCGTCACCACATCGTCGCAGCCGAAGGCTTTCAGCTTCTCGGTGACGAAGGCGGCTGTCTTGAAGACGTCGAAATTCAATTCCGGGGTCTGGTGCAGATGTCGTCGCCAGCCGGCAACCTCGTCCTGCATTTCGGCGGCACGGTTCAGGATTGGCATGATGGTTCCATCTCGCTGTTGGGGCAGGTCCGCTGCCTTGCAATTGTGATCGTCAGGCACTTTGCCATGTTGACGTCACATAGAGTAAATAGCACCGCAACAATGCGGTCCGTTTTTGAGGGCGGACTCATTTTGCTGGCGATCGCGTAAATCTTACGGAGCCAGGGGCGACTACGGCAAGAGGCGATTTCGGATTCGATCATGCGGCACAGGCATTTCCTCAAACTATTCTGCGCGGGCGCCGTGGCGTTCTCGGCGCTGGCCGGGCCGGTGCTGGCCAACCCGGTCGTGCTGTTCGACCTGAACAGCGGCAAGATCCTCCAGCATCAGGACGCGTTCAAGCGCTGGTACCCGGCATCGCTGAGCAAGCTGATGACGGCCTATGTGACCTTCCGGGCGATAGCGGCCGGCGAGGTCCGGCTCGATTCGCCGATCAAGGTAACGAAACATTCCGCCGCCGAGCCGCCGAGCAAGATGGGCTTCAAGCCAGGCTCGGTGATGCGGCTCGACAATGCGCTGAAGATGATGCTGGTCAAGTCGGCAAACGACATCGCCATGGCCGTCGGCGAGAATATCGGGGGATCGCAGGCAGCCTTTGCCGAGCGCATGAACGCCGAAGCGGTCCGGCTCGGCATGAACGGAACGCATTTCGTCAATCCGAACGGGCTTTATTCGCCGGACCAGTACACCACAGCGCGCGACCTGGCCGTGCTGGTGACGGCGATCCGCCGCGAGTTTCCGCAGTATGCGCCGTGGTTCTCGATCGAGGGGCTTGCTGTGGGCAAGAGGGCGATCCCCAACTACAACCTGTTGATCGGCCGCTATCCCGGGGCCGACGGCATGAAGACGGGCTTCGTCTGCCCCTCCGGCTTCAACATGATCGGTTCGGCGACCCGCAACGGCCGCACGCTGGTGGCGGTGGTGCTCGGCGAGAAGTCGGCGATCACCCGTGCCGAGGCCGCGGCCAAACTGCTCGACCAGGGTTTCGATACGCCTGCCGCCGGCTCAGCCACGATCGCCACGCTGGCGCCATACGGTGATACCATCTCGCCCAACGACGTGCGGGACGAGGTCTGCAAGAAGAAGGCGCCGGCGGAGCAGTCCGAGGCGCCGCCCGCCGTCGCCAAGAACGTGCCGAAATCGCCCTACCAGGAAAAGCTCGACCATGTGCCGACGCTGGTTGCCGTCGGGCTTGGCGGCGCGACCGGCCCGACCCCGCTGGCCATGCTCGCCCAGGGCAGCCAGGAATATGCCGACGTGCCTATTCCGACCTGGCGGCCGGACAGACCGGCGCCCGGCGCCGGCCCGACGGTGGCGGGCTCGGCTGCGCAGGGCGACCAACCCGTCAAGGTTGCGAACTAGGCAATGAGTGGTTTTCCCATCCCTGTTTCCGTGCTGACCGGTTTTCTCGGCGCCGGCAAGACGACGCTGCTCAACCGGCTCCTGAAGGACCCGGCGCTGGCCGACACGGCCGTCATCATCAACGAATATGGCGAAGTGGCGATCGATCACCTGCTGGTGGAACAGGCGTCCGACGGCATCATCCAGCTTTCGGACGGCTGCCTTTGCTGCACGGTACGCGGCGAACTGGTCGACACGCTGGCCGATCTGGTCGACCGGCTGCAGACCGGCCGCATCGCCCGCCTTGCCCGCGTCATCGTCGAGACCACCGGCCTTGCCGATCCGGCACCGGTGCTGCAATCGATCATGGCGCATCCGGCACTGGTCCAGGCTTTCCGGCTCGACGGCGTCATCACCTTGGTCGACGCGGTCAACGGCGATGCCACGCTCGACGCCCATGTCGAGGCGGTCAAGCAGGTCGCCGTCGCCGACCGCATCGTGCTCTCCAAAACCGACCTGGTCGCTGGTCCGGATGGACCGGAAGCGCTGCGGACGCGGCTGCGGCAGATCAATCCGGGCGCCGAACTGCTGGCTGTCGACGATGCGAAAACGAGCGTCGCAGCGCTGTTCGACTGCGGCCTCTATAACCCGGCGACCAAATCAGCCGATGTGCGGCGCTGGCTCGGCGAAGAAGCGATGCATAACCATGATCATCATGATCATGACGGGCATGACCACGGGCATGACCACGGGCACGGCCACGACCACGGGCACCGGCATGATCAGCGCATTCGCACCCACTCCCTGGTGCATGACGGCCCGGTGCCGTTCTCGGCCATCGAGATGTTCCTCGATCTTTTGCGCTCCACGCATGGCGAGCGCCTGCTGCGCATGAAGGGCGTCATCGAACTCGAGGAAGATCCGTCGCGGCCGCTGGTGGTGCATGGCGTGCAGAAAATCCTGCATCCGCCGGCTCGATTGCCGTCCTGGCCGGACGGCCAGCGCGGCACCCGGCTGGTGCTGATCACGCTCGACATGCCCGAAGACTATGTAAGGCGACTGTTTGCCGCCTTCACCAACCGGCCCTCGATCGACACGCCCGACCGCGCGGCGCTGGAGAACAATCCCCTGGCGATCGCGGGACGCTGACCTTTACGACAGCTATTCGCCGCGCTCGACCAGGAAGCGGTGACCGCCTGATATGGCGGATGTCTCTACGAGATGATGACCAGAGTCGGCGCAGAACGCCGGAATGTCGATAACGGCGAGCGGATCGGTCGTTTCCAGCCAGAGCCGGCTGCCGGGGCGCATCCCGGCCAGCCGCTTCTTCGCCTTCAGCACCGGCAAAGGGCAGTTCAGCCCCTTCAGATCGTAGACGGTGACGTCGGTCACGGCGAAAAATGTCAGCCGCCGAACATGCCGAGCAGCTTGTTCTTCAGCCTCGTCACGCGGCTCTCGTCGGCACTCGCGGCCTGCGTTTCGGCCGGCGGTGCGGGCTCGGCCGGCGCTTCGATCGTCGCGGTGGCGACAGGGGCTTCCTTGGCGGTCTTGGCCGCTTCCTTTTCGGCCAGCGCCTGCGCCTTGGCGGCTTCCTTTTCGGCCAGCGCTTGCGCCTTGGCCTGCTTGGCAGCTTCTATCGCGGCCAGCCGCTGCTCCTCGGCTTTTTGCTTCGCGGCCTTTTCGGCATCGAGCGCGGCCATCTTGCGGCCGGCGGGCGAATCGATGCGGCCCATGCGCGCCGTCTCGGTGACCGAGCCGTCCGAGTTGAGCGATGGCGGGTCGATCGGCACGCGCTCGCCGCGCGCACGGCGCTTGGACCAGTCGGAGACGATGCTGGCTTCCTTGATGCCGGCGATGGTGGGCTTGGGCGCCGGCGTGCTTGCCTTGAGGGCGCCGTTGAACGCAGCCTCATACGTGCTCTGATAAGCACTGTAGGCGCTTTTCAGCGAATCCGGCTGCGTGGACGCAGGGCAGGGGCCGGTCGGATTGAATGTGGTGCCTTCGGGAGCCACCTGGTTGAAGACGTAGCGCTTCTCGCAAACGTCGACTTTCGGCGGTACCTTGGTGATCTCGAAATTGTCGTAGCCGACCTTCAGCATCTTCCAGAATTCGTAATTCGGGTCGTTGCGGTAGCGCGCCATGTTGGCGGCGGTCATGCGGAACGGGAAGGCCTGGATCTGGAACTCGGTCTGGCCGCCCTGGAAGGCATCGCGGCCGAACGCATAGATCTGCTCGATCTGGGCATCGGTCATCGAATAGCAGCCCGAAGACGAGCAGGCGCCGTGCACCATCAGGTTGGAGCCGGTGCGGCCGTTGGCGCGGTCATAGGCGTTGGGATAGCCGATGTTGAAGGACAGATGATAGTTCGAGCGCGGGTTCATCTGCGCCGGACGCACGGTATAAAAACCTTCCGGCGCCTGGCGGTCGCCCTCGGTGTATTTCGGCCCCAGCTTGCCCGACCATTTGCAGATATCGTAGCTGGCGACCATGTCGTAGCGGCCGTTGGTCTTGGCCTTCCAGATTTCGAGCTTGCCCTCTTCCTTGAAGATGCGCGCCATCACCGAGGAGGTGCGCACCATGCCCTTGGCCCTCATGTCGGCCAGGATCTTGTCGGGCAGGGGCTTGTTGGCCTCCGGGGCAAAATCCTTCATCGACGAATCATTGCAGCCGGCGACGGCTATCGCGGTGATGAGAATTCCGGTGCGGGCAAGCTTGGCAAACATGGATAAGGCTACGTCTTCTCTTTCGGGCCAATGGCTTCGAAACGGCCGAGCCCGCATGCTGAACACAGACGGACCGTAAGCCCGTTAACCTTGAAAATTCCTTACCGCAAGCCTCGGCCACCCCTCACGGCAATTCCATTGAACCGAATCCGGCGGCATTTTTGTGGCGAAATTGCTCATCGCCGCCACATTGCCGTGGAGCGTTGCCGTGGAGGCGGCTTGCGGCGGCCCGGTTGAGCCGCCAAATCGTGGTCAGAGGCTGCGGCCCATTGCCAGATACTTCTCGCGGCGCTGCTCGCGAAAATCCATGTTGGCGCCGGCAAAATCCTTCATCGTCCTGGCGATGAGATCGCCCGTCGCGGCAATCACCGTTTCGGGTGCGCGCTGGGCGCCGCCGATCGGTTCGGGAATGATGGCGTCGATGATCTTCAGTTCCAGAAGGTCCTGGGCGGTGATCTTCATGTTGGTCGCCGCGTCCTTGGAGCGCGTCGTGTCGCGCCACAGGATGGAGGCCGCGCCCTCGGGCGAGATCACCGAATAGATGGCATGTTCCAGCATGTAGACGCGGTTGGCGGTGGCGATGGCAATGGCGCCGCCCGAACCGCCTTCACCGATGACAACCGAAATCGATGGCACCTTGAGCGCAAGGCAGGCCGAGGTCGAACGGGCAATGGCTTCGGCCTGGCCGCGCTCCTCGGCGCCGACGCCGGGATAGGCGCCGGCCGTGTCGACCAATGTCAGCAGCGGGATCTTGAAGCGGTCGGCAAGCTCCATCAGCCGCACGGCCTTGCGATAGCCTTCGGGGCGCACCGAGCCGAAATTGTGCTTCAGCCGGCTCGCCGTGTCGGAGCCCTTCTCCTGGCCGAGGATCGCTACCGGTTCGCCGCGGAACCGGGCAAAGCCGCCGACGATCGCCTGGTCCTCGCCGAAATTGCGGTCGCCGGCGAGCGGCGTGAAATCGCTGAACAGGCCCTTGATGTAGTCGACGCAGTGGGGCCTGTCGGAGTGGCGCGCCACCTGCACCTTCTGCCATGGGGTCAATGCCTTGTAGAGATCGCGCAGGGCATCGCGCGACCGCTTCTCGAGCCTGCTGATCTCGTCGGCGACATCGACCGCCTCGCCGTTCTCGGCAAGCTTCTTCAGTTCCAGGATCTTGAGTTCCAGATCCTGCACCGGCTTTTCGAAATCGAGGTAGTTGTACATGCTTGGGCGGACCGATACGTCGGAAGCAAAGACTGGCGGGACCCTGAAATCCGGGGCTCCGGGCGATGGAACGTCGCCCTCACATAGCGATATGAGGTCTAGTCGGCAAGCGGGTGATGATCGTTGACCAGCCGCACCAATCGCTCCTCCAGCACATGGGTATAGATCTGTGTCGTCGATATGTCGGCATGGCCGAGCAGTTGCTGCACGGCCCTGAGATCGGCCCCGTTCTGCAAGAGATGGCTGGCGAAAGCATGGCGAAGCACATGTGGCGAGACCTTGGCCGAGGCGATGCCGGCCCGGGCCGCCAGCCCCTTGAGGTCGCGAGCGAAGACCTGGCGCGAGAGGTAGCCGCTGTCCGACGCGGCAGGAAACAGGAACGGGCTGTCAGCGAAAGCGGGCACCTTGGCCCGGGCGGCGAGCCAGGCTCGCATCGCCGCGCGCGCCTTGGCCGACAGCGGCACTATGCGCTCCTTGTCGCCCTTGCCGCGCACCATGAAGAAGCGATCGTCGCGTTGCGCCACCGTCACCGGCAAGCCGACCAGTTCCGAAACGCGCAGGCCTGTCGCATAAAGCACTTCGACCAGCGCGTGCAGACGCAGCGCCGCCAGCCTGTCGCTCTCGCCAAGCCCGGCATCGCCGGCCTCCTGCGCGGCGCGGTCGATCAGCCGGCCGGTGTCGGCCTCGCTCATGGTCTTCGGCAGCGGACGGCCTTTTTTCGGGCTGTCCAGCGTGCCGGTCGGGTCGTCGCCGCGCAGACCCTCGGCGTAGAGGAATTTGAAGAACTGGCGGATCGCCGACAGTTTGCGTGCCTGCGATGTCGGGGCGAAGCCGCGTGCGGCGATGTCGTCGAGATAGGCGAGGATGTCCGCGGCGCCGGCGCCGGCAAGACCGCCAGGGATTTCCTGCGAAGCGTCATCGAGGTCGCGGCGATAGGAGGAAAGCGTGTTTTCGGCGGCACCCCGCTCGGCGCTCATCATCTCCAGAAAGGCTTCGATGCGGGCAGCGCTGTTCATTTCCTGAAGTTTTTCTTCGGGCTCAGTTTTTCTTTGGGTTCAGCTTTTCCGCAGGGATGCGCACGCTCATTTCCGCCTTTTTCGGCTCGACGAACATCACCAACGCGAACATCGTACCATAGGCGATGCCCGCCAGAATCGCTGTTATCACGACAAGGCGAAACAGTGTCGGCATCAATCTTCGCCCGTCTTCTTGTTCTGCGTTTCCAAACCCTGTGCCCTTATGGGACGCCAATCCGGCCAATTCAAGCGAGAAGCTGAAGCGCGCCGGCAACTTCCAATGCAGCCGGTTGCTCGCCCGCGGGAGGCCAGCCTGCCTCAGTGCGCTTGACGCAACCGGGCTTTTCATGTCGATACGCCGGCAAAGAGGGCTTCGAGGCTGATGAACGCGCTACCAGCAAATCCTCCGGGCGGGAGCTATGCCGCGCTGCTGGGCAGGCTTGGCGGCCGCTCCATCGTCTTTGTCGGCCTGATGGGCGCCGGCAAGACGGCGATCGGCCGCAAGGTCGCCACCGTGCTGGCGTTGCCTTTCATCGACAGCGACCAGGAGATCGAAAGCGTCTCGCGCATGACCGTTCCGGAATTGTTCGAGCGCTATGGCGAAACCGAGTTCCGGGCGCTGGAGCAGCGCGTCATCCTGCGTGTGCTGGAAAACGGCCCGCAGGTGCTGTCGACCGGCGGCGGCGCCTTCATGAACGCACAGACGCGCGAGGCGATAGCGGCGCATGGCGTGTCGGTATGGCTGAAGGCCGAACTCGATCTTTTGATGGACCGGGTCTCCAAGAAACAGAACCGGCCGCTGCTGAAGAGCCCCGATCCGCGTGGCGTGCTCGAGCGGCTGATGAGTGAACGCTATCCGGTCTATGCGACATCGGACGTCACCGTGCCGACCCGCGACGACCGCAAGGAAGTCATCGCGGCCGAGGTGGTGGAGGCGCTGTGCCGGCATTTCGATATAGCCCAGACCACTCCCGCGGGCGAGGTCGAACCATGAGCGCCGCTGCTGCCGTTGCCGTCGAGGTCGGACTTGGCGAGCGGGCTTACGACATCCTGATCGGGCCGGGGCTTTTGTCGCACGCCGGCGCCGAGATGTCGCGCCGCCTGCCGGGCCGACGCGCCGCGGTCGTGACCGACGAAAACGTCGCGGCGGCGCATCTCGATACGCTGAAGGCCGGCTTGCTCGAGAGCGGCATCGAGCCCGCCGTGATCACGCTGCCGCCCGGCGAGAAAACCAAGAGTTTCGCGCATCTCGAAGAGGTGGTGGACGGCGTCCTGGCCGCGAAGTTGGAACGCGGCGACGTCGTCATCGCCCTCGGCGGCGGCGTTATCGGCGACCTGGCCGGCTTTGCCGCCGGCATCGTGCGCCGCGGCATGAACTTCGTGCAGATCCCGACCTCGCTCCTGGCGCAGGTCGATTCCTCGGTCGGGGGCAAGACCGGCATCAACAGCGCGCGCGGCAAGAACCTGGTCGGCGTCTTCCATCAGCCGAAGCTGGTGCTGGCCGATACCGGAGTGCTCGATACGCTGCCGATCCGCGAATTTCGCGCCGGCTATGCCGAACTCGCCAAATACGGGCTGATCGACCGGCCCGAATTCTTCGCCTGGCTGGAGAAAAACTGGGCCAGCGTGTTCGCCGGCGGACCGGAGAGGGTGGAGGCCATCGCCGAGGCCTGCCGCGCCAAGGCGGATGTCGTTGCCCGCGACGAGTTCGAGACCGGCGACCGCGCGCTGCTCAATCTCGGCCACACTTTCGGCCATGCGCTGGAGGCCGCCACCCGATATGACGGCGCCCGCCTCGTCCATGGCGAGGGGGTCGCCATCGGCATGGCGCTGGCGCATCGCTTCTCGTCGCGGCTCAACCTGGCCAGTCCAGACGATGCGGCGCGCGTCGAGGCGCATCTCAACACGGTGGGACTGCCGTGGCGGATGGCTGACATTCCCGGCGAACTGCCCGACGCCGATGCACTGCTTGGCTTCATCACCCAGGACAAGAAAGTGTCGCGCGGCGCGCTGACCTTCATCCTGACGCGCGGCATCGGAGAGGCCTTCATCGCCAAGGACGTGCCGGCCTCGGAAGTGCTGTCGTTCCTCAGGGAGAACCACCCGAGCGCGACGGAAAGCCGTCCGGGCCGGCAAGGAAGCCGTCCGGACAGGCAAGGAAGCCGTCCGAAATGAACGGGGCCGGCTGGATCGTCGTCGCTTTCCTTGCCGTCCTCATCCTGTTGGCCGTCGCCATGCGCACGCGCCTGCTTGCCGCTTTCGGCTATGAACTGTCGCGCATCGAGCCGCAGCGTTCGAGCGGGGACGAGCTGCGCGGCGCCGTCGACGATTTCCGCCGTGACGGCCAGGTGGTGCGCGAGGAGCGCGATCGCATCGGCGGGTTGTTCGACCTCGAGGAGCTCGAAGTCTCCGACGTCATGGTCCACCGCACCAATATGCGCTCGGTCAACGCCGACAATGCACCGGAAGCCGTGGTGCGCGAGATCCTGCAGAGCCCGCACACCCGCATGCCTTTGTGGAAGGGGTCGCTCGACAACATTGTCGGCGTGCTGCACGCCAAGGACCTGCTGCGCGCCCTCAACGATGTCGGCAACGACTTCTCCAGGATCGATGTGATGAAGATCGCGTCAAAGCCCTGGTTCGTGCCCGATACGACGACATTGCAGGAACAGCTCAACGCCTTCCTGCGCCGCAAGGCGCATTTCGCCGTCGTCGTCGACGAGTATGGCGAGGTCGAAGGGCTGGTCACGCTGGAGGACATCATCGAGGAGATTGTCGGCGAGATCGCCGACGAGCACGATGTCGACATACAGGGCGTCAAGCAGGAGGCGGACGGTTCCGTCGTCGTCGACGGAACCGTGCCGATCCGCGACCTGAACCGGGCGCTCGACTGGGACCTGCCGGACGAGGAGGCAACCACCATCGCCGGCCTAGTCATCCATGAGACGCAGTCGATCCCCGAGGAGAAGCAGGCCTTCACCTTCCACGGCAAGCGTTTCATCGTCATGAAACGCGACAAGAACCGCGTCGCCAGGCTCAGGATCAGGCCGGCAGGCGACAGCTGAACGGTCCATCGTGTCGCAGACACGCACAACCGCGTCATCCCTGATGCTCAACAGTCCTTGGTCGAGCGTTCGCCGACCATTGCGTCGGTGTCGGCGTCGACGGCCGCCAGGCTGACTTCATAGCCCCAGAGATGCCGGATGTGGCGAAGGGTCGCGTCGCGGCTGTCATTCTCCAGCACGACCCCATTCTTCACCTTGTGCTGTAGCCGCAAATGCCGGTCGCCGAGCAGGTCCACGTCCACAACCTGGATGTCGGGCCGGCTCGCGCCCACATCATAGCTGTGGGCCAGCGCGGCGCGTATGTTGTTGTAGCCGCGCTCGTTGTGGATCGATGCGACTTCGTAGTGCGGTTGGTCGGCTCCATCGGCCAGGACGAAGAGCCGCCATTTTCGTATCAAGGTCGGGCTGAGATACTGGCGAATGAAGGATTCGTCGCGGTGGTTGGCCCAGGCGTCGAGCAGCGTCTCAAGCCAGTCGCCACGGCCGGCTATGTCCGGGAACCAGTCGCGATCTTCGGCTGTCGGCTCGGTCGAGATGCGCTGAATGTCCTGCATCATGTCAAGCCCGAGCGCGTAGGGGTTGATGCCGGAAAACCGCTGGTCGTCGAAGGATGGCTGGAAGATCACGTTCGAGTGGTTGCGCAGGATTTCGAGCATCGCGCCTTCGGTGATCCGGCCACGGTCGAACAGCATGTTCATGAGCGTGTAGTGCACGAAAGTGGCGCAGCCTTCGTTCATCACCTGGGTTTGCCGCTGCGGGTAAAAATACTGCGCAATGACGCGGACGATCCTGAGGATCTCGCGCTGCCAGGGTTCGAGGACAAGGCTGTTCTTCTCAAGGAAATAGAGCAGGTTTTCCTCGGGCAGATTGAGCGATTTCTTCCGCTCCGACACGCCTTCATCGCCCGCTTCGGAGTTGTCGGCGTCCTGCGCGGGCGGCAGGGTGCGCCATAAGTCATTGTAGGAACGCTCCTCGTATTCGAGGCGCTCGCGAAGTCCCTCGCGCTGCTGCTCCGACGACAGTTTCGGCGGCCGGTGATACCGGAACACGCCTTGCTCCATCAGCGCGTGTGCGGAATCGAGAATGGCTTCCACGGCAGCCAGGCCGTGCCGCTCCTCGCACCGGGCGATGTAGCCCTTGGCAAAGTCCAGATAGCTCAGGATTCCTCCGGCATCCGTCCATTGGCGGAAAAGGTAATTGTTCTTGAAGAAGTGATTGTGTCCAAGTGCTGCATGGGCGGTCACCAAGGCCTGCAGCGCCATGGTGTTTTCCTCCATCAGGTAGACGATGCAGGGATTGGAATTGATGACCAATTCATAGGCCAGCCCGCGACCGCCTTTGCGATAGAGAAGCTCGTTGTAGAGGAAATGCTTGCCGAACGACCAATGCCGGTACATCAGCGGCATGCCGACCGACGAGTAGGCGTCGAGCATCTGCTCGGAAGAGATGACCTCCATCTGCACCGGATAGGTGTCGAGATGAAGCTGGTCGACCGCAATCGCCTCGATCTCCTCATAGACCCGCGACAGCTTTTTGAAATCCCAGTCGGATCCGGAGAAAAGCAACCCCGATTTGTTGGCCTGGCCAGCCATCCGGCACCCCTTACGCGCTCTTGGCCATAGCCGGCTGCCTGGCGAAAAGCTGGCGAAATACCGGGTAGATATCGGCCGGAGCGGCGATGCGCCTCATCTGGAAGTTCGGCCATTTTTGCTCGACGGCGCTATAGGCGCGCCAGAGCGAGGTGCCATTTTCGGTCGAGCCGAAAATATGACTTTCGCGTTCGTCGATGATCTCCACATAGGCGAAATACTGGCACAGGCGCATGAGCTTGCCATGGAGCAGTTCTATGCAGCGCTGCGAGTCGGTGGCGAAATTGTCACCATCCGAAGCCTGGGCGGCATAGATGTTCCACTCCGTGGCCGGATAGCGTTGTTCTATGATGCGTTGCATTTCCTCCAGCGCGGTGGAAACAACCGTGCCTCCGCTTTGCGTGCAGTAGAAGAATGTCTCTTCGTCCACCTCCTGGGCCTCGTGCGTGTGGCGGATGAAGACGATCTCCGTGCGCTCATAGCGTCGGGTCAGGAACAGGTGCAGCAGAACGAAGAAGCGCTTGGCCAAATCCTTCTCGCGCTCGCCCATCGACCCGGAGACGTCCATCAGGCAGAACATGACGGCGCTGGCATTCGGCACCGGCTGCGGGTCGAAGCGATTGAAGCGGATGTCGACGGGATCGACAAAGGCAATACGCTTTCGGCGGCGCTCCAGCCGCTCGAGTTCCTCCCGCAAAGTCAAGATGCGTTCGCGGGTCGCGGCGTTTGGCGGCTTCGATTCCAGTTTGGCGAGCTGCTGGAGGATCGCATCCAGCTCCGGCTGCTTTGGGCGCCCAAGCGCGATACGGCGGGCGTGGCTGTTTCGCATCGTGCGCCCGACATTAATGTTGGTCGGTGATCCTGTTGCCGCGAAACCTGCCCGCCTTGGCTTGAATGCGAGTATCTGCTTGAGATTGAGCTTGACCAGATCCGGCAGTTCGAGATCCTCGAAAAAGAGGTCGAGAACTTCCTCGCGCGAAAGCACGAAGCGAAAGTCGTCCTCGGATGCCGTGTTTCCCGGCGACGAGGAACCTGCGCCGCCCTGCCCGGGTTTGGGCACCAGGTCACCGGGAATGAACGTCCTGTTTCCTGGCAGGATGTGCTGGCGCTGGCCACTGTCCCTGGCATCGCTGAAGGTCGGTTCGCTGGTGCCTCTGTGAGGCATCGGCACGGCATGCCCGCTGTCCACATCGGCGATCCGGCCCGTCCTTATCTGGTCACGGATGCTCCGCTTGAGTTCTTCCCGCGCGCGCCTGAGAAAGCGCTGGCGATTGCCCAGGTTCTTGTCCTTCGGATTGAGGCGGCGGTCGATGAAGATCGGCATGGAACCATCCGGGCTTTTCTCAGCCCGCCTTGTTCACGCGCATGTACCAGTCGACCAGCCGCCGTACCTGCCGCTCGGTGTAGCCGCGTTGCACCATGCGCTGCACGAATTCATTGTGCCGCTTTTCCGTGACGCTGTCCTGCTTGGAGCCGAAACTGATCACCGGCAGAAGATCTTCGACCTGGCCGAACATGCGCTTCTCGATGACCTCGCGCAGCTTTTCGTAGCTTGTCCATGACGGGTTGCGGCCGTGGTTGCGTGCCCGGGCACGCAGCGTGAACTTGACCACTTCGTTGCGGAAATCCTTGGGGTTGGCGATGCCGGCCGGTTTTTCGACCTGCGACAACTCCTTGTCCAATATCTCGCGATTGAGGATCTGGCCCGTATCGGGATCCTTGTAGTCCTGATCTTCGATCCAGGCATCGGCATAGGCGATGTAGCGGTCGAATAGGTTCTGGCCATACTCGCTGTATGATTCCAGATAGGCCTTCTGGATCTCGTGGCCGATGAACTCGGCATAGCGCGTCGCCAGTTCCGACTTGATGAATTCGAGATAGCTCGCTTCCGTCTCCTTTGGGAACTGCTCGCGCTTGATCGCCTCTTCCAGGATGTACATCAGGTGCACGGGATCCGCCGCGACCTCGTTGGTGTCGTAGTTGAATGTCTGCGACAGGATCTTGAAGGCGAAGCGCGTGCTTACGCCGGTCATGCCCTCGTCGACGCCGGCGGCGTCGCGATATTCCTGAACCGACTTGGCCCGGGGGTCGACCTCCTTGAGGTTTTCGCCGTCATAGGCGCGCATCTTGGTGTAGAGCGGCGAATTGTCGTGCTCGGCAAGACGGGTCGAGACCGTGAACCGGCTGAGAATATCCAGCACTTCAGGTGCGCAGGGGCTGCCGGCCAGCTCGCTCTCGCGCAACAGTTTCTCGTAAATATGCCTCTCCTCGGTGATCCGAAGGCAATACGGCACCTTGACCACGAGGATGCGGTCGAGAAAGGCCTCGTTGTTCTTGTTGTTCTTGAACTGTTGCCATTCCGATTCGTTGGAATGGGCAACGATGATGCCCTGATAGGGGAATGCGCCGAAATTCTCGGTGCCGTTGTAGCTGCCTTCCTGGGTCGCCGTCAGCAGCGGATGCAGGACCTTGATGGGCGCCTTGAACATCTCGACGAATTCGAGCAGGCCTTGCGTGGTCCGGTTCAGCCCGCCGCTGTAGGAATAAGCGTCCGGATCGGACTGGCTGAAATCCTCCAATTGCCTGATGTCGACCTTGCCAACCAGAGCCGAGACATCCTGATTGTTCTCGTCGCCAGGCTCAGTCTTGGCTATAGCGATCTGGCGCAGCCGCGAGGGCATCAACTTCACCACGCTGAATTTGGAAATGTCGCCAGACAATTCATCAAGCCGCTTGGCCGCCCAGGGCGAGATAATGCCGTTGAGGCGACGCCGGGCTATGCCGTATTTGTCCTCCAGCAGGTCGCCCATGCGATCGGGATGGAACAGGCCGAGCGGCGATTCGAAAATCGGACTGATCTGATTGCCGGCCTTAAGCGTGTAGATCGGGCGTTCCTCCATCAGTTTCTTCAGCCGTTCGGCCAGGGAGGACTTGCCGCCGCCGACAGGCCCGAGGAGATAGAGGATCTGCTTGCGCTCCTCGAGCCCTTGGGACGCATAGCGGAAATAGCCGGCGATGCGCTCGATCGTATCCTCCATTCCGTAGAAATCGGAGAAGGTGGGATACACCTTGACCGTGCGGTTGGAGAAAATGCGGCCGAGCCGCTCGTCCTTGCTGGTGTCGACCAGGTTCGGCTCGCCGATTGCCTCGACCATCCGTTCCGGCGCCGAGGCATACATTGACTTGTCTTCCCGGCAGGCAAGGAGATACTGCTGGAGGCTTATTTCCTCCTGGCCCGCGTTTGCATAAATCTCCGAAAACAGATCGAAGACGTCGGACTGGTTCTCACCCATGATGGTTGCCCTCAGAGCCATTCTGGCTGCCGCCCGGCTCATCTCATTCAACTACCGGGATGCATTGTGGTTCCCTCCACATTGGAGAGAGAGCGTGTATCTGCATCGAACTTGGACAGCACACAGTTACAATGCTCGTCTGATATCTCAGGTGGTGATGGCCAGAGGAGACCGTCAAGGGCAAATATCGATTTCGTGAACCGAACGGCAAAGCGAGTGCATTGATGCGGCTGGTACGGTGTTGAATCAGATCGTTGAGCACTCCCAAGTCTAACGGGATGCTCGTGGTGCGTGCGGGCATTCCTCGTCTACATATCGGGCCCAACGATCGGGAGATTGCGATGATCGATCGACGAGGCCTTATTCTGGTCTCCGCGGCGGCGATGTTGCCATTGGGCACATCGGCCGCATGGGGCCAGCGCCAACCCGTGCCGACAACCTTCGATTACGGGCCGGCCAAGCTCGATATCTATGCGCCGGATAGCGCACGCGGATTGCCGGTCGTCTTCTTCGTCCATGGCGGCGCCTGGCGCTCCGGCAAGCGCTCGCAGGTCAACGCGAAGCCGGCCTTCCTGCTCGCCAACGGGTTCTGCCTGGTCTCCATCGACTATCGCATGCTGCCCGAAGCGGAGGTCGCCACCCAGGCCGACGATGTCGAAAAGGCCTATGCCTATGTCCGCGCCAACATTGCCCGGCATGGCGGCGATGCCAGGCGGATCGTGGCCATGGGCCATTCGGCCGGTTGTCACCTCGTTGCGCTGACCGGCATGCGTGGCGGTCTGCCGGGTGTCGCCGCACTGCTTCTCGACGACACCAGGGCCTATGACCTCACCGCGCTTGCCAGGAATGGCGGCATGGCGGGGGCCTATGCGCGGGCCTTCCCCGATCCCGCGCAATGGGCGGCATTGTCGCCGGCCAGTTATGTAGATGGCCGCAAGCACCCACCGACCTTCATCGCCTACTCAGGCGCTTCGGGCCGGGACGGGGACTCCAAGGCGTTCGCCGAGCGCTTGCGCGCCACCGGCACCAAGGTGACGCTGTTCGACGGCAGCGCCTATACGCATATGTCGATCAACCGCGATTTCGGCGAGGATGGCGACGCCTTGACCGGGGCGGCACTGGCATTCCTGAAATCGGCGGTTGGGTGATTGCGGCATCGAAACGGAGCTCTGAACGTCACCGCGAGGAGCGAGGAGGACCGGCCTACCAGCGCGTCTTTTCGCCGGGAGCCGCCGGTTCGATCGCCAGCGCGTGCAGGCCAGCCTTCAATTCGTCGGCCAAAAGCGCGTTGACCGCGCGGTGGCGCTCGATGCGGCTCATGCCGGCAAAATCCTGCGAAACAATGCGGACGCGGAAATGCGTCTCGCCGGTGCCGTCGAACGTAGCCTGGTGGCCGGATTCCACATGATGATGGCCGGCGTGCAGATGGCTTTCGTTGATGACGACCAGCCGCTCCGGCGAAAATGCCTTGCTCAACTTGTCTTCCATGGTTGCCTGTATGGACATTGCCGTCTCCCTTCACCACATATCGCCAGCGGGATCGCGAAAGCCCAACCGACTTCGTTGCATGCCGCGCTTCAACAAAATCGATCCTTCGCCTGCTTTATGCCGCGATTCAGCGGTTAGGGCGATCATCGCGAAAATGTCAATTCTTGTTTCGCATCTGCGAACGCCCCATAAATGGGTTAGATGAAGCCGTATCCCAAATATTTCGAGAAGATCCGCATCCGCCAGGAGAAGGACGCGGAGCTGAAGTCGCACGCGCCGATCTGCCAGTGGGATGGCTGCAAGGAGGCGGGCACCCATCGCGCTCCGGTCGGGCGCATGAAGGAGGGCGAGTATTTCCGCTTCTGCTTCGACCATGTGCGCGAGTACAACAAGGGTTTCAACTATTTTTCCGGCGTTCCGGACACCGAGGTCGCCCGTTTCCAGAAGGAGGCGATGACCGGCCATCGGCCGACCTGGAAGATGGGCGTCAACGGCGCCTCGACGCGCTCGTCTCCCGATATGGCGCAGATGCGCTCCGGCCGCGCCGGCTACTACAACCGGATGCGCGACCCGTTCGACCTGTTCAAGGGGCCGAAGGATCCCCGGGAGGTGCGCGAGCGCAAGGCCAAGCCGCTTGAGGCCAAGGCGCTGGAAACGCTTGGCCTTGATACAAAGGCGACTGGCAAGGAGATCAAGGCGCGCTATAAGGAACTGGTGAAGCGTCACCATCCGGATGCGAATGGCGGCGACAGAGGTTCGGAAGACCGGTTCCGCGATGTGCTCCAGGCCTATCGCGTGCTCAAGCAGGCGGGTTTGTGCTGAGCGACCCAACGGTTCGTGTCGTTTTCCAACTTTCATAAGGGTGGAAAAGGCTCTAAGACCGCCCCCGGAGAAAATCGATTGCCGGCGAAATCAGTCGTTTCGCCCGTGGAGACGTGGATAGAGATGAACAAGGTCGATCGCGACATCGCCAACCTGCCCGACACCACGGTGTCGGTGAAGGACAAATTCGGCTTCGACTCCAAGATGGTGGTGCCGGCCTATTCGGTCACCAGCGAACATGTGCCCGACATCGATCCCGACTATCTTTTCGACAAGGCGACGACGATGGCGATCCTCGCCGGCTTCGCCTACAACCGGCGCGTCATGGTCTCGGGCTATCACGGCACCGGCAAATCGACCCACATCGAGCAGGTCGCGGCCCGCCTCAACTGGCCTTGCGTGCGCGTCAATCTCGACAGCCATGTCAGCCGCATCGACCTCGTCGGCAAGGACGCGATCGTGGTCAAGGACGGCTTGCAGATCACCGAATTCCGCGACGGTATCCTGCCTTGGGCTTATCAGCACAATGTGGCGCTGTGCTTCGACGAGTATGACGCCGGCCGGCCGGACGTGATGTTCGTCATCCAGCGCGTGCTGGAATCGTCTGGTCGGCTGACGCTGCTCGACCAGAGCCGCGTCATCCGTCCGCATCCGGCGTTCCGGCTGTTCTCGACCGCCAACACGGTCGGGTTGGGCGACACCACCGGCCTCTACCACGGCACCCAGCAGATCAACCAGGCGCAGATGGACCGCTGGTCGATCGTCACCACGCTGAACTACCTGCCGCACGACAACGAGGTGAACATCGTGCTGGCCAAGGCCAAGCACTATCGCGACGGCAAGGGCAAGGACATCGTCAACAAGATGGTGCGCGTCGCCGACATGACGCGCTCGGCCTTCATCAATGGCGATCTGTCGACCGTGATGAGCCCGCGTACCGTCATCACCTGGGCCGAGAATGCCGAGATCTTCGGCAATATCGGCATGGCGTTCCGGCTGACCTTCCTCAACAAATGCGACGAACTGGAGCGCTCGGTGGTGGCCGAGTTCTACCAGCGCGCCTTCGGCGAGGATCTGCCGGAGAGCGCCGCCAATGTGGTGCTGGGCTAAGCAGAGCCTCGATGGCGGGTCCGGGCGACAATACGCGCAACAAGTCGAAGACGGGCTCTGAAGCCGACAGCTTCAAGCGCGCCGTCACCGTCTGCATGCGCGCCATCGCCGGCGACAAGGAGCTGGAAGTCGGCTTCGCCAAGGACCGCCCGGCGCTCGCAGGCAGCCGCGCCCGGCTGCCGGAATTGCCCAAGAAGGCGTCCAAGACCGACATAGCCATCACCCGCGGCCTCGGCGATTCCATGGCGCTCAAGCGCGCCTGCCATGACGTGCGCATCCACAGCAGACTGGCGCCGGAAGGCAAGGCGGCCCGCGCCATCTACGACGCGGTCGAGCAGGCGCGCGTCGAGGCGATCGGCAGCCGCGCCATGCAAGGGGTCGCCGACAATATAGGCTCGATGCTGGAGGACAAATACGCCAAGGCCAATCTCGTCGACGTCAAGGACAAGGCCGACGCCCCGATCGAGGAGGCGCTGGCGCTGATGGTGCGCGAGAAGCTGACCGGCCGGCCGATCCCCAAGAGCGGCGAGCGGCTGGTCGAGCTCTGGCGCCCCTGGGTCGAGGAAAAGGCCAGCGCCGACCTCGACGGGCTGTCGTCCAAGCTCGACGACCAGCAGGCCTTCGCCCGCGTCGTGCGCGATATGCTCGCCTCCATGGAAATGGCCGAGGAACTCGGCGACGATCAGGAGACCGAAGACTCAGAGGACAATGACGATAACCAGCCGCAAGGCGAGGAACAGAGCGAGGAAGGCGGCGAGGACGATTCCGGCTCCGAACAGTCGCAGTCCGAGGATGCCGAGGCTTCCGCTGACGACGAGCAGTCGGCCGAGACCGAAGCCTCCGACGCCACTGCCGACGATTTGTCCGACGATGACGATGCCGATGCCGAGACGCCCGGCGAGGCGCGCCGCAATGACAACCCTTTCACCAACCTGCCGAAGGAGATCGATTACAAGGTCTTCACGTCAGCTTTCGACGAGACGGTGGGGGCGGAGGAGCTTTGCGAGGAAGAAGAACTCGACCGGCTGCGCGCTTTCCTCGACAAGCAACTCGCCAACCTGTCCGGCGTCGTCGGCCGGCTGGCCAACCGTTTGCAGCGCCGCCTGATGGCGCAGCAGAACCGGTCGTGGGATTTCGACCTGGAAGAGGGCTATCTCGACCCGGCACGGTTGGTGCGCGTCGTCATCGATCCGATGCAGCCGCTGTCCTTCAAGCAGGAGCGCGACACCAAATTCCGCGACACGGTGGTGACGCTGGTGCTCGACAATTCGGGGTCCATGCGCGGCCGGCCGATCACCGTGGCCGCCACCTGCGCCGACATTCTGGCGCGCACGCTGGAACGCTGCGGCGTTTCGGTCGAGATTTTGGGCTTCACCACGCGCGCCTGGAAAGGCGGGCAGGCCCGCGAGAAGTGGCTGAAGGACGGCAAGCCGCCGAATCCGGGCCGGCTGAACGACCTGCGCCACATCATCTACAAGTCGGCCGACCATCCCTGGCGGCGGGCACGGCGCAATCTCGGACTGATGATGCGCGAGGGCCTGCTCAAGGAAAACATCGACGGCGAGGCGCTGCTGTGGGCGCATAACCGGCTGATCGCCCGACCCGAACAGCGCAAGATCCTGATGATGATCTCCGACGGCGCGCCGGTCGACGATTCGACACTGTCGGTCAATCCGGGCAATTATCTCGAGCGCCATCTGCGCGCCGTCATCGAGCTGATCGAGACGCGCTCGCCGGTCGAGCTGCTTGCCATCGGCATCGGCCATGACGTCACCCGCTATTACCGGCGCGCCGTCACCATTGTCGATGCCGAGGAACTGGCCGGCGCCATGACCGAGCAATTGGCTTCGCTGTTCGCCGAGGAAAGCGCACGCGATACGCGGCGCGGCGGCATGCGGCGCGCCGGATGATCTTTTCGCACGGCGGATTTCGACAAGCACTTTTCGCCGCCATCGCCCTGTTTGCCGGTGCAGCCCCGGTGCCATCCAGTTCGGCCGGCGCGACCTCGGTTGAACCGGTCGAGGTCTTAGCCCGCCCGATCACCGAATTCCGTATAGGCCGTGCCGACAAGCAATTCGGTCCGCTCGAATTCGTCGGCGGGCTGGAGATGACGTCGCCGTCGCGCGATTTCGGCGCGCTGTCGGCCTTCCGTTTCCTGAAAGGCGGTCGCGACTTCGTCGGCGTCGCCGATACCGGATTCTGGTTCTTCGGCACCGTGACCCATGATGCGGACAAGCGCCCGTCAGGCATCGGGGACTTCCGCATGGAACAGATGGTCGATGCATCGGGCCAGCCGATCGACGAGAAATCGGAAGTCGATGCCGAGGGGCTTTCCGTCAAGGACGGCATTGCCACCGTGGGTTTCGAGCGCAACCATCGCGTCGCCCAGTTCAAAATTGCCCCCGACGATATGAAGGCGCCGTTCAGGCAGATGGATTTCCTGGTTCCGGCATGGGAGCTGCGCCGGAACCGAGGCTTCGAGACCGTCACCCACGCCAATGCCAATGGCCGCCACCAAGGCGGCCTGGTCGTGGTGTCGGAAAAGAGCTTGGACAAGGCCGGCAACATCTATGCCGCCATCATCGAAGGTCCGCACAAGGGCGTCTTCACCGTCAAGCGCAACGGCGATTTCGATATCACCGATGGGGCTTTCCTGCCGGATGGCGACCTTCTGCTGCTGGAGCGCAGTTTCACGATGGCAGGAGGCCTCAAGATGCGGCTGCGGCGCGTTGATGGCGAGACCGTGGAGAAGGGCGCGGTCGCCGACGGTCCGGTGCTGCTGGAAGCCGATATGGGCTACCAGATCGACAATATGGAAGGGCTCGACGTCTGGAAGCGCGAAGACGGCGCGCTGATGGTGTCGCTGATCTCCGACGACAACCACTCGATCCTGCAGCGCAATCTCTATCTGGAATTCATTTTGCACCAGGACTGATCTGGCGCTCCAACTGCGAAGCTGAAGTTGAAGGTATTCAACGCCGGCTTCGATTTGGTCGGACGCCTTCCCCCACTCCGTCGAGCGCAACTCGACGGAGTGGGGGTCGACTATTCATCAAATGACGGCGTCCGCTCAGGGTCGCGAGCCGTTGGTGGCGATCCAGATGACATGGCGCGCGCCGCGCTTGCCGTTGGCGCGCGTGCTCACCTCCTCGACCGCGAAACCTGCCTGCTTCAGCCGCCGGGAGAAGCCGCTGTCCGGCCCTTGCGACCACACCGCAAGCACGCCGCCGGGCTTCAGTGCGGTGCGCGCTGCCGCCAGGCCCAGCAGGCTGTACAGCGCGTCGTTGGATTTGTGAACGATGCCGTCCGGGCCGTTGTCGACATCGAGCAGGATGGCGTCCCAGGCCGCGGGCCGGGGTCTTATCAACTGCCCGACATCGGCCTCCCGAACGATGACGCGCGGATCGTCGAGGCAGCCACCAAACAGCTCGGCCATCGGCCCTCGTGCCCACGCGACGACCGCTGGCACCAACTCCGCGACAGTGATTTCGGCATTCTCGCCCAACTCGGCGAGAGCGGCGCGCAGCGTAAAACCCATGCCAAGGCCGCCGATCAGCATTCTCGGCTGTCTGCGGCCGGCGATCCTCTGACAGGAGAGCCTGGCCAACGCTTCTTCCGAGCCGCTGAGGCGGCTGTTCATCAACTCGTTGGTGCCCAGCATGATCGAGAATTCGGAACCGCGCCGCTTGAGCCGAAGCTCCTGCGCGCCATCCGGGATTTTCGCGGAGTCCAGCTGGATCCAGGGAATCACGGACTAGACCGCAGCAACAGCCGGCTGGCTCCAGCGGGCGGCGAGCAGCCGGTAGGGAATTAATGCCACGACGGCGATGATCAGCTTCACGCTGAGGTCGCCAAGCGCCCATGAGACCCAACGCATGGCCTCGACCGGCAGCACGCCCATCAGCGGCGCCGTTTCAAGCGCAAAGCTGTCGCTTGGGCCAACGAAGGCGAAAGCCGCGGAGAAAGCGACGCTGAAGAACACGACGGTGTCGAACACCGAGCCGACCAGTGTGCCAATGATCGGCGCCCGCCACCAGCTCTGTCGGCGCAAACGGTTGAACACGGTCACGTCGAGCAATTGCGCGGTGAGGAAAGCCGCGCCGGACGCCGTCGCGATGCGCACCAGCCGGTCGGCGGCGGTCTCGAATTCGATGAAACCATGGCGGAACAGGAAGGGTGGCACGAAGATCGAGCAGACCACCGCCGTCATGAAGCCGACAAAGACGATCCGGCGCGCCACTGCAGGCCCGTAGCGGCGGTTGGCAAGGTCCGTGACCAGAAAGGAGAACGGGTAGGTGAACGCGCCCCAGGTGAGCAGGTCGGCCAGCGACAAGCCGCCGATCCGACCCTGCATCGGGAACTGCACGAGGATATTCGATGCCACGACGACAAGCGCCATGGCGGCCACGAAGGGCAGGTATCGCGAGAAGGAAGTCATTTTTTTATCCTGGGTAATGGAACCAGCGGAGCGTCATGCCGAAACCGGATCGCGCTCGCTTTGTTCGAGCATCGGATTTCCGAAACCGCCTTGCGGACGGCGACCCGATGTCCAAGGCCAACAAGAGGTTGGCCAGGGCGGTTGTCCCCCGCCTGAAGGCAGTTTACGCGGCAGCCTGCTCGGCGAGCTTCTTGGCGATCTGCTTCTTCAAGAGGCGCGCGCGCTGCGACAGCTCCTTGACGTCAGCCTTGGCCAGGAAGGCGTCGAGACCGCCGCGATGCTCGACCGAACGCAGCGCGTTGGCGGAAATGCGCAGGCGCACATTCTGGTTCAGCGCTTCCGAAATCAGCGTCACATTGACGAGGTTCGGCAGGAAGCGACGCTTGGTCTTGTTGTTGGCGTGGCTCACATTGTTGCCGGTCTGGACTGCCTTGGCAGTGAGTTCGCAGGTGCGGGACATGGTTCTAACCTTCAGTTCTCTCGGGGACCTGCCAAACCTTCGTGCCCACGCCGGGTGGCGCGCGGTTCTGGTCAAGCGGCCTTATGGAAAAAGTTGGCGTTCCATAGTTGCATTTCGCCCATGCGTCAAGCTCCAGCCTGGCCCAGCGGCATTTCATACTAAGGCCGGAATTCGTCGTATAAGCGGTTCCATAGGGACATGCCAGACCGGAGTTGTCCGCCTCCGGTTGAAATCAAGGATCCGATCGCGCCATGCTTCGCTTGCCCCATGCCCTTGCCGCCGCGCTGGCCGTCGCCTCGCCGTCGCCTGCGACGGCCGCCTCGCCGCAGTCCTTCAGGGGCGAATACACAGTGTCGTTTCTGGGCCTTTCTATCGCGAAATCAAGCTTTTCAAGCCATTATGAGAACGGCGTCTACTCGATCGACGGCAGCGTTTCCGCGGCTGGTCTCGCCAAGCTGTTCGATGACACGCGCGGCACGATCTCGTCCAAGGGTACGATTTCGGGCCAGAAGATGGTGCCGCAGGCGTTCCGCGCGGACTACACTTCCGGCAAGAAAGCCTCCGCCATCGACATTCGTTTTGCCAATGGCAACGTCATCTCGACGACGGTCGTTCCCGCGCCGGAAAAGCGCGATCCCGACAGTTGGGTGCCGCTTGGCGCCGGCGACCTGGCATCGGTGCTCGATCCGATGGCGGCAACCGTCATCCATGCCGGCAGCCTCGACAAGGTCTGCGGCCGCACCGTGAGGCTGTATGACGGCGAGATGCGCGCCAACCTGACGCTGAGCTACGCTTCAAAAGGGTCGATCTCGGTGCCCGGCTACAAGGGCGACACCGTCACATGCCGGATGGGTTTCGAGCCGGTGGCGGGCTACCGCAAGGGCCGCAAGGCGCTCAACTACCTCAAGAACAAAAGCCGCATAATGGTGACATTTGCGCCGCTCGGCCAAACCGGGGTATATGCGCCGATCCGCGCGACGGTCGGGACGCAGATCGGCACCTTGACCATCAGCGCCAGGCGTTTCGAAGCAATACAATAAGGCGCCACGCGCGCCGCTGGAGACAGAATGGGGCGCGCGACACTGATCGGCTTTTCGGCCGTGGCCATGTGGGCACTGCTGGCGTTGCTTACGGACGCATCCGGCAAGGTGCCGCCGTTCCTCTTGTCGGCGATCACCTTCTCGATCGGCACCGGGGTCGGGCTTTTCGCGCGCCTTTTCATGCCGGCCGCGGATAAAAGCCAGAGGATACCTCGCCAGGTCTGGGTGATCGGCATTGCCGGCCTTTTCGGCTACCACTTTTTCTACTTCACCGCGCTGCGCAACGCGCCGGCGGTGGAGGCCAGTCTGATCGCCTATCTGTGGCCGCTGCTGATCGTGCTCGGCTCGGCGCTGATGCCGGGCGAGCGGCTGGCCTGGAACCATATCGTCGGCGCGCTGCTTGGCCTTGCCGGCACCGTCCTCATCGTCACCAAGGGCGGCGGCCTCGCCTTCGACGCGCGCTATGCCTTCGGCTACGCCATGGCTGCCGTCTGCGCCGTGCTGTGGTCGTCCTATTCGCTCCTGTCGCGGCGTTTCCCGTCAGTGCCGACCAGCATCGTCACTTGGTTCTGCGCGGCGACCGCGCTGTTGTCGCTTGCCTGCCATCTGGCGCTGGAAGAGACGGTGCTGCCCGCGAGTGCCGGGCAATGGCTTGCCGTGCTCGGGCTCGGCCTGATGCCAGTGGGGGCGGCCTTCTATGCCTGGGATGTCGGCGTCAAGCGCGGCAATATCCAGGTGCTGGGCGCGGCAAGCTATGCCGCGCCGCTCCTGTCGACGCTGGTGTTGATCGCGGCCGGCGTCGCCGAGCCGTCGCTGCGCATTGTCGCGGCCTGCGTGCTCATCACCGGGGGGGCCGCACTTGCGGCAAAGTCGCTGTTCCTGCGCAAGCCCGCTGCTTCCGAAAGCGGAGCCGGTGCATCCGAAGGCGGAGCCCGGGCGTGACGATGCCGTTTCCAGGCGGCATCGACGCCAACGCCAATGCGACGCTGATCTTTTCGCTGGTGGCGGCGGTTGTCTACGCCTTCACATCAGGCATGGCGCCGACGCTCGCCCGTTCGGCGGCAAAAACGCTCGCCGTGGCCATGCTTGCCGTGCTGGCGGCGATGCAGGGCGGGCCGCTGCTACTGGTCGCCGCTCTTGCGCTGAGCGCCATCGGCGACGCCTTCCTGTCGCGGGATGGCGAAAAGATGTTTCTGGGCGGGCTGGGCAGCTTTCTCGCCGCGCATATCGTCTACGTCGTGCTGTTCCTGCGCAGCGGCGGGGGGATGGGAGTGCTGGGGGCCGAACCTTGGCGCGCGGCAATCGCACTTGCGATGGCGGTATTCGTTATTCTCATGCTGGCGGCGCTGTGGCGCCGCGTCGGCCCGGCCCTGCGAGCGCCGATCGCGGGCTATGTCGCGGCCATCCTCGCCATGGGCATTTCGGCGCTGACGACGAGCAGTGCCGCTGTTATCGGCGGTGCCGTGCTGTTCATGGCGTCCGACGCGCTGCTGGCCACGGAACGCTTCCTGGCGGCCGCCATTTCGCCACATCGCGCCTGGATGCGTTTGGCGGTCTGGGTGCTTTACTACGCCGCGCAGCTCGTGATCACGCTTGGTTTCCTGCTGCGCTAAGGGTTTCCGGCTGGGTCAGAGCTGTTTAGGCCGCCAACCAGGCTCCGCCAGTTCAAACGCCGCAAAGTCGAAGCCCGGCGCCACGGTGCAGCCGACCAGGGTCCACTCGCCCAGGCTGCGCGCCGATTGCCACCAGCCCGCCGGCACGACGATTTGCGGCCGCTCGCCGGCCGCAAGCTCGATGCCGAGCACCTGCTCGATCACCCGGTTAGCCTTTGGGCCGCCTTCTTCCCATATCGACAGCGCCAGCGGCGCGCCGGCGTAGAAGTGCCAGGCCTCGGCTGCATCCCTGACGCGATGCCAGGCGGAAACCTGGCCCTGCTCCAGCAGAAAATAGATCGCCGTCGAGTGGCCTCGAGCTCCGCCGCCACCGTCGCGAAAGGTTTCCGTGTACCAGCCGCCTTCCGGATGCGGCTTCATGCCAAGGATGGCGATGATTTCTGCGGAACTCGTCATGGTTTCGACCAGTGTCGCTTGGCCTAGAAATTATCCTTGCGCTTGCGGACCTCGGCAAAAACCTCGACATCCGACGCCTTCTCCATGCCGAGATGCCTGCGGATTGCCGGATCGTGCCAGCGCAGGAAAGGGTTGGTCGACAATTCCTCGCCGATCGTGGTCGGCAGTGTCGGCTTGTTATCGGCGCGCAGCGCTTCAATTTTTGCCGCGCGTTCCTTCAATGCCGAATTGGTCCGGTCGACGCTCAGCGCGAAACGGGCGTTGGCGAGCGTGTATTCGTGCCCGCAATAGATCACGGTCGCGGCAGGCAGTGCCGCGAGCTTCTTCAGGGATCCATACATCACCGGCGGCTTGCATTCGAACAGCCGCCCGCAGCCGAGCGCGAACAGCGTGTCGGCGGTGAACGCCACTTTCGATGCCGGCAGGTGATAGGAGACGTGGCCGGCGGTGTGGCCGGGGGTGGCGATCACTTCAATGCGCTCCTCGCCGAGATGCAGGATCGAACCGTCCTCGACAGTGTCGTCAATGCCGGGAATCTTGGCCTTTTCGGCTTCGGGACCCACGATGCGCAGCTTGAAGCGCTGCTTCAGCGCCAGATTGGCCTCGACATGGTCGGCATGGTGATGCGTGGTCAGGATCATCGTCGGCGTCCAGCCGGTGCGCTTGACCGCAGCCAGGATCGCCGCTTCTTCCGGCGCATCGATAAGCGCGGTCTGACCGCTTTTGGGGTCATGCACCAGCACGCCGAAATTGTCGCTGCGGCACATGAACTGTTCGATTTCGACCGCCATCGCATCTCTCCATCTTTCGCCGCAGACATAGGACGCCGACGCGCGGATGTCATCCCGGAGATGACTAATGTCAGGATGTCATTCGACATCCGGGATCTTGGGACGTCGCGGCCTTTTGTTGAAACCCGCCGATATCGCGGCTACATCCCTGACATGCATTCCGACATCGTCGATCTCCGCTCCTTCTATTCGACAGCGCTCGGTCGCTTTGCCGAGCATTCGATCACCATGGCCTTGTCATCGATATGGGCCACGGTGCCCAATGAGCGGCTTGTCGGGCTGGGCTACACCTTGCCTTGGCTGGAACGGTTCGGCAGCGACGCCGAGCGGGTCTTCGCCTTCATGCCGGCGACGCAGGGCGCCGTGGTCTGGCCAGCGGCGGGGCCGACCGCGACGGCGCTGGTCTTCGACGAGGAGCTTCCGCTGGTCGATTCCTGCATCGACCGCATGCTGCTCGTGCATTCGCTCGAGCATGTCGAAAACCCGCGCGAAACGCTGAACGAGATCTGGCGCGTGCTGTCGCCGGCCGGCCGGGTGGTCATCGTCGTGCCCAACCGGCGCGGCGTCTGGGCGCGGTTCGAACATACGCCGTTCGGCAATGGCAGGCCCTTCTCGCGCGGTCAGCTCACCGAATTGCTGCGCGAGGCGAATTTCACGCCCGCCGCCTGGTCCGACGCCCTGTTCTTTCCGCCATCGCGGCGGCGTTTCATGATGCGCTTCCACAATATGCTGGAGCGCGCCGGCCGGCGGCTGTGGCCGATCTTTTCCGGCGTTATCGTGGTCGAGGCGCAGAAGCGGCTCTATCAGGGCGTGCCGGCCGCCCAGCGCGCTTCGCGACGGGTTTTCGTGCCGGTGCTTTCGCCGCATGCAGCAACGCGGCTCGGCCGGCGAATAGAGACCGGGGCCACGACATCGCCGGGTCCGCGAATGACACCTTCGTGATCATGCCGGAAACTTGCGCCGGACGGCATTTCGCGACCTATCTGTCGCTGACGGGCTCGCAGCCTGGCTGAGTGACCGGTGGCGTCACTACACTTCATCCGGTTTTCAGCACCGCTTTTGAACGCAAGGACTTCAGCTCATGGCCGATGATCCGGACAATGATGCCTCTGCCCGGCCTATCGCTGCGGTCGAAGCTTCGAGCCTGCGTGATCAGGTGGCAACCATCAAGCTGGCGCTTGCCGGGTCGCCGGTCCGCAAAGGGCTACGCTGGGCCTCCATCGGAATGGTTGCCGTCATTGTCGCGACCTCGATCGGCCAGGTTCTGCTCAACCGCTGGAACCAGCCTTTCTACGATGCGCTTGCACGCCGCGACATGCAGGCCTTCCTGCACCAGCTCGCCATTTTTGCCGCCATTGCCGGTGGGCTTCTTGTGCTCAATGTCGGCCAGACCTGGCTCAATCAGACGATCCGGCTGAAGCTGCGCGAGGCGCTGACGCTCGATCTGGTCGATGGATGGATGCGGCCGGCGCGCGCTTTTCGCCTGGCGCATGCAGGCGCCATCGGGGTCAATCCCGACCAGCGCATGCAGCAGGACGCGAGCCATCTTTCCGACCTGTCGACGGATCTTGGCGTTGGCCTGCTGCAATCCCTAATCCTGCTCGCCTCCTTCGTCGGCGTGTTATGGGAGCTGTCCTCGGGCTTCGTCTTCCATGTCGGCGGGACATCGCTCGCCATACCGGGCTACATGGTGTGGGCGGCCATCCTCTATGCCGGAACGGCTTCCTGGCTGAGCTGGCTGGTCGGACGGCCACTGATCCACCTCAACAGCGACCGCTACACACGCGAGGCGGAGCTGCGTTCCTCGATGGTGCGCGTCAACGAGAACATCGATGCCATCGCGCTCGCCCGAAGCGAGCCCGATGCCAGGCGGCGGCTGGAAACCGACCTGGGCACCGTGCTCGGCGCCATGCGACGCATCTATAACGCCCAGATCAATCTCGCCTGGGTGACGGACACCTATGGCTGGATCACCGTGGTGGCTCCCATCCTGGTCGCTTCGCCGGTCTATTTCGCGGGCGATATCAGCTTCGGCGGACTGATGATGGCGGTCGGCGCCTTCAATCAGGTCCATTCTTCATTGCGTTGGTTCATCAACAATATCGGCAGCATCGCCGATTGGCGCGCGACGCTGATGCGCGTCGCCGATTTCCGCATTGCGCTGGATGAGACCGATGTGCTGCACGGCCAGGAAAGGCGCATCGAATTCGGCGAGAATGCAAACGGCAAGCTGACCTTCGAGAAACTCGAAGTGGCCTCGCCGGAGGGCTGCACGAGGCTCGCCGACCAGCATGTCGAGATCCACGCCGGCGAACGCGTCATGCTCACCGGCGAGCCTGGCGCGGGCAAGACGCTGTTCTTTCGCGCCATTGCCGGCCTGTGGCCATGGGGGAGCGGGCGCATCGGCATGCCGGCGGGAGAGACGCCCATCTTCGTGCCGCGCACGCCTTACTTCCCAACCGCCACGCTGCGCGAAGTGCTCGACCGCGTGGACGGGGTTGCGCCGGCAAGCGATGCCGATATCTCAGCCGTGCTGGCCGAGATCGGCCTGGAACACCTGTCGTCGTCGCTCGGCCGCAGCGCGCGCTGGGAGCATGAACTGGCCGACGACGAACTGCGCCTGCTGGCCTTTGCCCGCCTCGTGCTGCGCCAACCAAAATGGGTGATCATCGATGAGGCTCTCGATGCCTTCGACGGACCGACACTGCGGCGGGTGTTGTCGATGCTGGAGAAGCGGCTGGGCGGGGCGACGATCCTCAATATAGGCCGCGGCCAGCACAACAATCAATTCTTCCCGCGCGCACTGACCATCGTGAAGGCGTCCGGCGTGCCGGCCCTGAAGCCCGCGCGCATAAGGGCAGGCGCGATCGAGCCGCCGCCGGCCGCTCCTCGCCGCAAGAAATAGCACTTCCGGCATCTATTCGGACCAGCCCGCGCCACGCCAGGTGGCAGCTTTATTTCGCCGTGATCGCGAGGGAAGATCGCACCGGAAACATAGCTTGAGCCGGCCATGCTTGATGCTCTCAGCCTGCTTGCCTGCCTGGCCTGCACCGAGGCCGCCGTGACTGCGCCTGCGCCGGACAGCCTGGCCGTTGATGTCCAACTGGTGCTGGCGGTCGATATCTCATTGTCGATGGACGAGAAGGAGTTCGCCCTGCAGCGCGCCGGCTATGTGGAGGCGCTGCGTCATCCCGACTTCATCAAGGCGGTCCGCGCCGGGAACGCCGGTCGCATCGCGCTCACCTATTTCGAATGGGCCGGCACTGTGCGCGACGACGCGCTCATCGGCTGGCAGGCCATCGACGGCGCTGAGAGCGCCAACGCTTTTGCCGACAAGATTGCAGCCCGCCCGTTCCGCAGCTTCCGCGGCACGTCGATCTCCGGCGCGCTCGCCTTCGGCGCGGGGCTCTTCGACCGCACCGCTTACGAAAGCGAACGCAGCGTCATCGATATTTCCGGTGACGGACCGAACAATATCGGGCCGCCCGTCACCGCCACGCGGGATGCGGCAAACGCCAGAGGCATCGTCATCAACGGCCTGCCGATCCTGATCAATCCATCGCCCACCTTCAGCCACCTCGACCGGTATTACGCCCAGTGCGTCACCGGCGGGCCGGGCTCCTTCGTGCTGCCGATTTATACAGCCGCCGAATTTTCGACGGCAATCCGGCGCAAGCTGATTCTCGAAGTGAGCGGCGTTCAGAACGAGACCAGGATCATTCCCGCCGAAGCCGAGGCTCCGATCGACTGCCTGCAAGGCGAACGCGACAGACGGTTCTTGTCGGATCCCTATTTCCCGGAGCTCGATCGCTGAGCCTTCGCCGGGCTATGCGTTCCAACCTGCTGATGACCTTCGTCGCAGAGATCAGCTTGCAGCTCGACTTCGCCCGAAAAGGGGGTGTGATAGCCACCTCCGGGATGGCCCTTATCGCTTCAACAAGAACACCGCTTGCTGGCCGAAGAAGTTCCAGAACCACCATGGCATCGACAGGCCGATCTTCTGGCCGTTGGCGTCGAGCGCGGTCGCCCTTTCCACGGTCGCGCCAAGCTCCTCGCACAGATTGACGAAGTCGCGGATGGTGCAGAAGTGGATATTTGGCGTGTCGTACCAGGAATAGGGCAGGTCCTTGGTCACCGGCATGCGGCCCTTGACGAACAGCGACAGGCGCACCCGCCAGTGGCCGAAATTGGGGAAGGAAACGATGGCGTGTTCGCCGATCCTGAGCAGTTCGTCGAGAACGAGCTTCGGGTTGCGGGTCGCCTGCAAGGTCTGCGACAGGACGACGAAATCAAAACCCTTGTCGGGATAGAATTCAAGATCCTTGTCGGCGTCGCCCTGAACGACGGAAAGGCCGCGCGCCACGCATTCGTTGACACCGCGCTGCGACAGCTCCAGTCCGCGGCCGTCGATCTGCTTGGTTTCCTGCAAAAGCTCGAGCAGCGAGCCGTCGCCGGAGCCGACGTCCAGCACCCGCGATTGCGGCGGGATCAGACCGGCGATCACCTCGAGATCGACGCGCTGGGCGCGGTTGACGCTCATGGCTTGCCCCTTGTCGTGGTGCGTGACCCTTGATGGACAGGTCTGCAATTTTGCGGGGTCATGCGCCGAGCCCTCTCGCTCGCGCGGCCGAGCCGATGAAGCCATTGATGGCGGCGAACAGTTCCGGCTCGTCGAGCAGGAAGGCGTCGTGCCCGCGATCGGTCTCGATCTCGACGAAGGACACCGACGCGCCGGCGGCATTCAGCGCATGGACGATCGAGCGGCTCTCCTCGGTCGGGAACAGCCAATCCGAGGTGAACGACACCAGGCAGAAGCGGGTCTTGGTGCCGGCAAAAGCATCGGCCAGCCTGCCGCCGTGGTCGGCGGCGAGGTCGAAATAGTCCATGGACCGCGTCATATAGAGATAGGAATTGGCGTCGAAGCGGTCGACGAAAGTCATGCCCTGGTGACGCAGATAGCTCTCGATCTGGAAATCGGCGTCGAAGCCGAAGGTCAGCGCTTCGCGGTCCTGCAGGTTGCGGCCGAACTTCCGGTGCAAGGCTGCTTCCGACAGGTAGGTGATGTGGGCGGCCATGCGCGCCACGGCGAGCCCCTTTTCCGGGCGTTTGCCGTGGTCGAAATACTTGCCGCCATGCCATTCGGGGTCGGCCATCACGGCCTGCCGGCCGACCTCGTGGAAAGCGATGTTCTGCGAGGAATGCCGCGCGCCGGTGGCGATCGGCAGCGCCGAGAAAACACGCTCCGGATAGCTCGACGCCCATTGCAGCACCTGCATGCCGCCCATCGACCCGCCGAGCACGCAAAACAGTTTTTCGATGCCGAAATGATCGATCAGCATCTGCTGGGCACGCACCATGTCGCGGATGGTGATGACCGGAAGGTCGAGCCCATAAGGCTTGCCGGTGGCGGGATTGGTGGATGCCGGGCCGGTGGAACCGAGGCAGCCGCCGATGACGTTTGAGCAGATGACGAAGAAACGGTTGGTGTCGATGATCTTGCCGGGGCCGATCAGCACTTCCCACCAACCCGGCTTGCCGGTCACTGGATTGGTGCTGGCCACATGCTGGTCGCCGGTCAAAGCGTGGCATACGAGAATGGCGTTGGAACGGGCGTCATTCAGCGTGCCGTAGGTCTGGTAGGCGATCTGGAACGGCGACAGCAGCGTGCCGGCGTCGAGCTTGAGCGGCTTGTCGGCGCCGAAGCGCACGACCGGACTCGACGGTTGGTCTGCCTCGTTGTTGGTTCTGCCAGCGCGCTGAGCGGCCATCTCGTCTCTCTTGCTGCACCCTTGCCTTGCGGAAATCGCTGCCGATCTCCGCGCCGCCGACGCGTTCGTCCGGCCGGCCGCGGACAATAAAAAACCGGCATTGCCTTCGCAAAGCCGGTTACGTCGCGCAAACGGCCCTTTAGCGAATTGTTTAACGTGGCTGCAAGCCGACCGGCCAAATCACCACGGAACTGTCGCTGCCCTTCTAGAACTCACCTGCCTCGCCGTCAATGCCGCCTGCTGGCACCACTGCCACCTCTCGACATTGCCGGCCATGGCTTGTATTTCCGCAGCGGCTTCCAGGACGGAAGCGTTCTCGACGGATTTTGCGATATGAGCCAGACCCCGGACAAGGCACGTCCAACCCCGCGCGCGGGCATCATGGACATCCAGGCCTATGTGCCGGGCAAGAGCTCGGCCCCCGCCGGGGTGGACAAGGTCCACAAGCTGTCGTCGAACGAGAACCCGCTCGGCCCCTCGCCGAAGGCAATCGAGGCCGCGCGCGAGGTCGCCGCGAAGCTCGACGTCTATCCCGACGGCACCGCCCGGCGCCTGCGCGAAGCAATCGCCGAGGTGCATGGTCTGAACGCACAGAACATCATCTGTTCCAACGGCTCCGACGAGATCCTCGGCCTGCTGGCGCAGACTTATCTCGCGCCCGGCGACGAGGCCATATTCACCGAACACGCCTTCATGGTCTACAAGATCTACATCCAGTCGGCGGGTGCGACGCCTGTCGCGGTCAAGGAGACCCAGGAGCGCGCCGACATCGATGCGATCCTGGCGGCTGTCACGCCACGTACGAAGATCGTGTTCCTCGCCAATCCCAACAATCCAACCGGCACTTACGTGCCGTTCCAGGAGGTGCGCCGCCTGCATGCCGGCCTGCCGAAGAACGTGCTTCTGGTGCTCGATGCCGCCTATGCCGAATATGTCAGGCGCAACGACTATGAGGCCGGCATCGAGCTCGCGGGCAGCTCTCAGAACGTGGTCATGACCCGCACCTTCTCCAAGATCGGACTTGGCGGGGCGCGGATCGGATGGATGTATGGGCCGATGCACATCGTCGACGCGATCAACCGCATACGCGGTCCCTTCAACGTCAATGCGACGGCGATCGAGGCCGGCATCGCCGCCGTCCGCGACCGCGCCCATATCGAGCGTAGCGTCGCGCATAACGAGACCTGGCTGGCCTGGCTGAGCGAACAGATGACCGGGCTCGGGTTGCGGGTGACGCCGAGCGTCGGCAATTTCCTCCTCATTCATTTTCCTGACGACGGCAAGCATTCGGCCGCGGCGGCGGACGATTATCTCACCCAGCGCGGCTACATACTGCGGCGTGTTTCGGGCTATGGCTTTCCCAACGCACTGCGTATGACGGTCGGCACCGAAGAGGCCAATCGCGGCGTTGTCGCGGCACTCACGACATTCCTGAAAAGCTAGAACGCCATGGCATCACCGATGTTCGAAAAGATCGCGCTGGTCGGCATCGGCCTGATTGGCTCGTCGCTGGCCCGCGTCATCCGCCGCGAGGGCCTGGCCGGCCATGTCGCCATCTCGACGCGCAGCGCCGCGACGCTGGCGCGGGCGCAAGAGCTTGGGCTGGGCTCCTCCTACGCCATAGATGCCAAGGAAGCGGTCCGCGATGCCGACCTGGTTATCGTCTCGGTGCCGGTCGGCTCGTCCGGCGCGGTGGCGCAAGAGATCGCGCCGGCGCTGAAGAGGGGCGCCATCGTCACCGATGTCGGCTCGACCAAGGCTTCCGTGATCGCACAGATGCAGCCGCATATACCCGGTGGGGTGCATTTCATTCCCGGCCATCCGCTGGCCGGCACGGAGAAATCTGGGCCCGATGCCGGTTTCGCCGATCTGTTCGACAACCGCTGGTGCATTTTCACCCCGCTGCCGGACACGGATCCGGACGCGCTGGAAAGGCTTTCCGAATTCTGGCGCCGTTGTGGCGCCAACATCGACACGATGGATCCGCAGCATCACGACATGACGCTGGCCATCGTCTCGCATTTGCCGCACATCATCGCCTACAACATCGTCGGCACCGCCGATGACCTGGAATCGGTGACCAAGACGGAAGTCATCAAATATTCCGCTTCCGGTTTCCGCGACTTCACGCGCCTCGCCGCCTCCGATCCGACCATGTGGCGGGACGTGTGCCTGCACAACAAGGACGCGATCCTGGAAATGCTGGCGCGGTTCTCGGAGGATCTGGCTTTTCTGCAGCGGGCGATCCGCTGGGGCGACGGCGACAAGCTGTTCGACCTGTTCACCCGCACCCGCGCCGTGCGACGCTCGATCATCGAGGCCGGCCAGGACATCGACGTGCCGGATTTCGGCCGCCAGGCGGTCGAGCATCCAGCGAAGAACTAGGCTCCTTCAGGCCAGGTCGCCGCCATCATCGCCAGTGTCTCGGCCCGGTCCGGCGCACCCAGCCTGCCGCCGAAGCGCTGACATTTGAGCGCCGCGGCCGCGCTGGCAAAGCGCAGCGCCTGCTCGATCGGCATGGCTTGCGCCAACCCCGCGGCGAAGGCACCGTGAAAGACGTCGCCGGCTGCCAGCGTATCCACCACCTTGACCCTTGGCGCAGCGACGTGACGTACGCAACCGGCCTGCCTGTCGTACCACCAGGTCCCGGCGCCGCCGGCGGTTACCGCGACGAAAGCGTCGGTGCACGAGGCAAGGTCGGCGCATGCGGCCTGCGGGTCCAGCGCCTGGCCGCAGACGATGCGCGCCGCCGGTTCGGAGGCGACGATGTGCGAGGCGAGCGGCAACAGCCGCTCCAGCACTGCCAATGGCGCGGTGTCGGCATCGAGGATCCCAGGGCGGCGGGCAGCGCGCGCAGCGCTGAGCGCCAGCGCTGCCGCACCCGGCCAGCGCACATCGACCAGCACGGCATCGAAAGCGGTGAGATCGGCGACCGGCAAGCCGTCGGGATCGGCCTGGGCGCGCTGATCGTAGAAAGGCACGATGATGCGCTCGCCATGGCCATCGACGAGGATCGCGGCCAGCGCCGAGGACGCTCTGGGGACGCGACGGACAAGGCTGCAATCGACGCCCTCCGCCTCTATGCCCGATATCAGCTGGTCGCCGACCTGATCATCGCCGGCGCTCGCCCAAAGCCACACTTCGGCGCCCAGCCGGCGTGCGGCGCAGGCGGCACTCGTGGCCATGCCGGAAGCGATCTGGACGCCATCGGCGGCCATGAACTTGCCCTGATGGATGGGCAGCGCTTCGACGCGAAGAATGGTGTCGAGCGTCAGCGCGCCGACGCTCAGGAGTTTTGCCGGTCTGTCCATTGGGGATGCTTAGTCGACCGGCTTGATCTTGCCCAGCGGGATAAAGCCGAGCGAGGCCTTGCCCTTGACCACCTTGAGCGGCATCGACGGTTCGTTGCCGAGCAGCGCCAGGGCGGCAAAGCCTTGTTCGATCTGGTTCTTCTGCTCGGGTATGGCGGCGCCGAGAATGGCGGCCACGGCTTTCGGGTCTTTCAGTCTGATCATCAGATCGGCATCGACCAGGCCCTCGGCGTCGACCGACAGCGGCCCGGAAACGGTGACGTGCGCCGTGCCCGACGACAAATCGAGCCTGCGGATCTCGACGGCCTGGCCGCGCAGGCTTTTCAGTTGCGTGCCGATCAGGGCCAGGCCGTTCTTCAGCGTCGCCTTGCCACTGGCGTCGAGCGGCGGCAGGACGCGGCCCCCGATCGCATCGGGGTCGATCTCCAGATCGCCGAAGCTGCCGATATAGTCGATATCCCTGCCGTTCGGCTGCAGCTGGCCCGCCGCCTTGCCGGCGCTGAACAGTTGCACCGGATCGGTGTCGTCGGCCGGATCGGTCTGGCCGGACAGGCCCTCGGCCGTGAGCGAAATGCGTCGCGGCAGCGGCCATGAGAGCTTGACGTTGGCCTTAAGATCATCCCAGTCGATCCACAGCGGCACCATGCCCGGAACCGAGGTCCTGAGCGGACCGCGCAGGTCCGCGACCGGCGACAGCGGCTGGATGATCTGGGCGACGGCGTTGAAGGAGCCGGCAGAGGCGGCAAGGTTCTTGGCGTCGTCCTCATAAGCAAGATTGTCGCAGGAGACGGCGAAGCTCAGGGGATAACCGCTGACCTGGAGATTGGCGCAGCCGGCCTCGATGCCACTCTTGTTGAGCGTGGCGATCGCCTTGTCGGCTTCGCTCCGGACCCTGTCGGCGAGATAGAACCAGCCGCCGCTGTAGATGGCGAACAGCGCGATGACAAACGCTGCAAGCCAGAACAGGCGGCGGCGATGCTTCGGCTGGCGTTCGTCAGTGGACGTCATGCTGCGGTTCTCGTTCACGCATGGGGGCTGTGGGCGGGCTGTCGATTCTGGCAACGACAATAGGTAGACAGAGATGGACGGAAAAAACACCGATTCCGGTGTGGTGTTGCCATTCTTACGCAATCAGGCACGGCGATATGGGCGATTTTTGGGTGTTTGGCTATGGTTCGTTGATATGGCGGCCGGGGTTCGCGCATGTCGAGACAAGGCGGGCGCGCCTGCATGGCTATCGTCGCGCGCTGTGCGTCTATTCCTTCGTGCATCGCGGCACGCGGGAACGTCCGGGGCTGGTGCTCGGCCTTGACCGCGGGGGTTCCTGCGTCGGGCTGGCTTTCCGGGTGCCGGGCGAGTTGCGGGACGAGGTCATCGCCTATCTGCGTGAGCGCGAGCTGGTCACCAATGTCTATCTCGAGCGCATGCTCAATGTCCGCCTTGACGGCGGCGGCACGGTCGAGGCCGTGGCCTATATCGTCGACCGCAATCATGAGCAGTATGCCGGTGCGCTCGATGCGGCCCACGCCGCTGATGTGGTGCGCGGCGCTGTCGGCCAATCCGGCAATAATGAGGATTATGTGTCGAGCACGCTGGACCATCTCCGGGCGCTCGGCATCCGCGATCACTGGTTGGAAGACGTGGCCAGGCGGATCGCGCCTTTGTGAAGCGCTGGCTTGCGGAAAAATCCGGCGAGGTCTTTGACCTCGATGCGGCGAGACCTAGGTTAGGCTCCGACTCTCAACGGGCGATAGCCGCCCAATCCCACCAACACGGAGATCAGCCTTGCAGAAACGCCGTCTCGGTCGCACCGACCTTTCCATCGCGCCGCTGGTTCTGGGCGGCAATGTCTTCGGCTGGACCGCCGACGAGAAGACGTCGTTCGACCTGCTCGACCGCTTCGTCGGCGCCGGCCTGAACGCGGTCGACACAGCGGATGCCTATTCGCGCTGGGTGCCCGGCCACGAGGGCGGCGAATCGGAAACCATCATCGGCAAATGGATGAAGGACCGCGGCAACCGCGATAAGGTCGTGATGATCACCAAAGTGGGCTCGGACATGGGGCAGGGCCACAAGGACCTGTCCGCCGCTTACATCGAAAAGGCCGTCGATGCATCGCTGAAGCGGCTTCAGACCGAGTTCATCGATCTTTATCTGTCGCACTGGCCGGATCCAACCACGCCCTATGAGGAAACCCTCGGCGCCTATGAAAAGCTCCTCGCCAAGGGCAAGATCCGGTATGCCGGCTGCTCGAATCTCGACGCCGGCCAGTTGCGCGCCGCGCTCGACGTGGCAAGCCTGCGCAGCCTGCCGCGCTATGAAGTGCTGCAGCCGGAATACAATCTCTACGACCGCTCGTCGTTCGATGGCCCGCTGCGCGATCTCTGCATGGCGGAGGACATCGGCGTGATCACCTATTTCAGCCTGGCCAAGGGTTTCTTGAGTGGCAAATACCGCAGCGAGGCCGATCTCGGTCAAAGCCCGCGCGGCGGCGGCGTGAAAGATTACCTCAATGCGCGCGGTATGCGCATCCTCGCGGCACTCGACGCGGTGTCCGCCAGGCATTCGGCCAAACAGGCGGAAGTGGCGCTTGCCTGGGTCATTGCCCGGCCGGGCGTCACCGCGCCTATCGCCAGCGCCACCAAGCCTGAACAGATGGACAGCCTGATCAAGGCGGTGTCGCTGGAGCTGAGCGCCGACGACATGGCCGAGCTCGACAAGGCGAGCGGCTGAGCCGTCAGCAGCGCGCACGATCGTCCAAGACGGTCGCCCCGACCTTGACATACCGTCATTGACGCTTGGCAAGACAGGAGGCGCGGATGGCAGGCCCGCTTTTTTCGCAGCCGGATATGTGGCGTCAGCTCGTTGCGCTGATGCTTGCCGCCACGGCCGTCATGGGCAGCCCAGGACCGGCGACGATAAGCGTCACCGCCGTCGGCGCGGCGTTCGGCCTTCGCCGTTCCCTGAGCTACGCCTTGGGGGTCATCCTGGGCACGATCACCGTGCTTCTGGTCGTGGCAAGCGGGGTGAGCGCCATGCTTGCCGCGATGCCGCGGCTCGCGCCGCTGCTTGTCGCGGCGTCGGCTGCCTATATCCTCCATCTCGCGTTCAAGATTGCCAGCGCGCCGCCCCTGGCGGCGGATGCCGGCGAGGCCGCGCGACCGACATTCACCGGCGGGTTCCTGCTGGCGGTGGCCAACCCGAAGGCTTATGTGGCCATCGCCGCGGTGTTCGCCGGCGCGTCCGCGGATTCGGGCGCCGGCGCCATCGGCACCGGGCCGAAGCTGACCGCTCTCGCATTCATGATCGTCGCCATCCATGCCGTGTGGCTGCTTGCGGGCGCTGCTTTCGCGCGCTTTCTTCGCAGGCCGGTGGCTTCGCGCATCATCAATCTGGTCTTTGCCGCGACGCTGGTGCTGACGACCGCACTGGCTGTGTTCGCTTGAACGTTGCGCGAGCCGCCATCGGCGCGCCGAAGGCCGCACTTCAGGCTTTGGCGCCGAGTTCCCGCAGCCGCTTGACCGCCGTCGGCGGCAAGGCGGGCGGATTGGGTGCACGGGACGCGTCGATGAGGAACTGGTCGCAGGCGGTTTCGGTTTCGCCGATCAGCCGCCGCATGAATTCCTCCTTGTCCAGGCCCGGCGGGATCGGCGGCAGGAAGCGCGCCTTGATGGTGCCGGGATAGCGCAGGAACTTGCGGCGCGGCCAATAGAGGCCGGCAACATGGGCGACCGGCACCACGGGAATGCCGAGCTGCGCATAGATTTCGACGATGCCGTATTTGTAGGCGGGTTCGTCGCCGGGCGCGCGGCGGGTGCCTTCGGGATAGATGATGAGCTGCCGCGGGTTGCGCGCGATTTCTTCCTTGGTCGCCGCAACCACCGCCTTCAGCGCCTTGGAGCGGCTGCCGCGGTCGACCGGGATCATGCGCATTTTCAGGATGTACCAGCCGAAGAACGGAATCCAGGTCAGCTCGCGCTTCAGAATGTAGAGTGGATCCTGGAGATAGGGGAAGAAGGCGATCGCGTCCCAGAAGGACTGGTGCTTGGGCGCCAGGATGAAGGAACCTTCGGGCAGATTTTCCAGCCCGGTGATGTCGCTCTTGGTCCCGGCGATCTTGTCGTAGAGCCACATCGAGGTGCGCGACCAGAATTTCGGCACGAACCAGGCGCGATGGCGCGGCGACAGGAAATAATAGGGAGTCCAGAGGATCATCTGGACGATCAGATTGACGTAGAAGACGAAATTGAACGCCAGCGATCGGACTTGGAGCATTGGGGGAGGCCCGGTAAGGAGGTGTGCGTTGGTTACACCAAGCGGGCGCAAAAAGGAAATGGTCGAAGATGCCCACGAACGGCGCCGAAAGACGTTTCGGCTTCGCCCACGGCCCAGCCGCGCTACATCAGCCGCGCCAGTCTTTCTTTCAGGCGCGGGGCGGCGAAGTCAAGAAATGCGCGCAGCTTGACCGGCAGCAAGCCGTGGCCTGCGTGCACCAGGCTTACCGGCCAGGGTTCCGGTTCGAACTCCCGCAGCAGCACGCACAGCGCGCCTGACCGCACCGCCGCGTCGACCTGGTAGGACAGCACCCTCGTCAGCCCGACGCCGGCGAGCGCGGCATCGATCGCAGCTTCGGCGGTGTTGACCTGAAGCCGCGAGCGGACCCGAATCGGCATCTCGGCCTTCCCGACGGTGAAGCTCCATGTCGAGAGCGCGCCCGGCCCTTCGAAGGTAATGCAGCTGTGGGACTCGAGGTCCGCAAGCGCCGTCGGGGCGCCGCGTTCGGCCAGATAGCCGGGGCTCGCGCAAACGACACGGCGGATCGTACCGATCCGCATGGCGACAAAACTGGAGTCGGGAAGCCGGCCGATGCGGATGGCGAGGTCGAAATGGTCCTCGACCAACCGGGTTATGCGGTCGGCCAGGGTCAGGCGGATGTCTACGTCGGGATAGGCGGCGAGGAAGCCGGTCACGACCGGCAGCACATGCAGGCGGCCGAAGACGACCGGCGCGGTGATGGCCAGTTCGCCCGTCGGGGCGCTGTATTCGCCGGCCGCCATGCGCTCGGCCTCGCCGACCTCGCCCAGGATGCGACGGCAGGCGGCAAGATAGGCCTGGCCCGCATCGGTCAGCGTCAGCCGGCGCGTCGAGCGGTTCAGAAGGCGGGTCTTGAGATGCCGTTCCAGGTCGGAAACCTTGCGGCTGACCGTCGCCAGCGGAATGCGAAAACGGCGCGCGGCGGCAGACAGGCTGCCGGCCTCCGCCGCGGCGACAAAGAGCGACATGGCTTCGAGCCGGTCCATCGATTCTTCCGGAAATTGGAAGGATAGATTACAAATATGGCATCTACATCTGTCTGATGGAAGCCTCCATATTGGCCGTGACGCAGACGACCCGGGTCAAGAAGGAATTGTCATGTCGCAAGAGCGCCCGCCGCTGCCGCCATTCACCGCGGAAACCGCCGCGCAGAAGGCGCGCATGGCCGAGGATGCCTGGAACTCGCGCGATCCAGCCCGTGTCGCGCTTGCCTATACGGTAGACAGCCGCTGGCGCAATCGCGCCGAGTTCCTGCAAGGCCGCGATGCCATCCAGGCTTTCCTGACGCGCAAATGGAGCCGGGAACTCGACTACCGGCTGATCAAGGAGGTCTGGGCTTTCCATGGCAACCGTATCGCGGTGCGTTTCGCCTATGAGTGGCATGACGACAGCGGCTCGTGGTTCCGCAGCTATGGCAACGAGAACTGGGAATTCGACGAACATGGGCTGATGCGGCTGCGCATCGCCAGCATCAACGACCTGCCGATCGGCGCTGCCGACCGTAAATATCACTGGCCGCTCGGCCGACGGCCGGACGACCATCCGTCGCTGTCTGAACTCGGGCTTTAACCTCTCCGGGTAAGAAAGGCTATCGATGGACGCGCATGCTTTTACCAGCGACGTCGCTTTCACGCCGACCGTCAAGGCGATCCAGGCCCGCAAGGGCTCTCGCCAGGCCTTTTCCCGGGTCGAGGAACGCGGTGGCTGGCAGTCGGTGATTACATCGGACCTTGCGGCCTTCATCGAGATGCAGACCAGCGTCTTCCTGTCGACGGCCAACGGTGTTGGCCAGCCCTATATCCAGCATCGCGGCGGGCCGGCCGGCTTCCTCAAGGTGCTCGATGAAAAGACGATCGGCTTCGCCGATTTCGCCGGCAACAGACAGTTCATCACCCAGGGCAATCTCGCCGACAATCCGCAGGCCTTCCTGTTCCTCATCGACTATGCCCATCGCCGGCGCGTCAAGATCTGGGGCAGCGCGCGCGTGGTGGAAGGCGACGCCGAGTTGATGGCGAGGCTGATGCCGCGGGATTATGCGGCACGGCCCGAACAGGTCATCCTGTTCACCGTAGCGACCTGGGATGCCAATTGTCCGCAGCACATTCCGCAGCGTTTCGAGGCCGCCGATGTGGCGGCGGCGCTGGCCGAACGGGACAGGCGGATCGAACGGCTCGAACAGGAAGTCGCTCGCCTGCGGCAGGCGCCGGGATCCGTCGTCACCAAATGACGAGCAGGTTCAGCTGCCGGCGGCGATCTCGGCCAACGCGATGCCGTCCGGCGTCGGCTTCACCGGAACGATGCCGCGCGCCAATGCGAGCAGATATTTATTGTATTCGGTGAACAGCACGCGCAGCGCCCGCGGCTTGGTCAGCCAGCCGCCATTGTCGAGATTGCTGTTGACCACCGGATAGGGTTCGAGCTTGGCCTTGTGCAGCAGCCGGCCCATTTCCAGCAGGCTGCGCGGCATGTGGTAATTGTTGGTGACGAGGATCACCGTGCCGTAGGCATGGCTCTCGACCCATTTGGCGCTTTCCTCGGCATTGCCGATCGTGTCGAGCGCGGCGCGGTCGATGTCGACGCAGCAGGAAAACAGCCTGATGTCACCGCCGGTCGCGGCCTGAAGCTGACGCCGGCTGGCGGAGGGATGCACACCGCTGATCAAAAGCCGCGCGCCCTTGCCGGACGCCAGCAGTTCCATCGCCGCATCGAGGCGCGATTGGCCGCCGGTCAACACGATGATCGCGTCGGCCTTGGCCGGGTTGGCAGGGGTGGTCAGATGGCTGACGGTGTTGGCGAACCAGCCGAAGCCGCCGGCAAACAGGGCGACCAGGGCAAGCAAGGCGAAAGAAGAAACGCGCAGCACGGCCGAAACCCGGCCGCGTCCATGCGGACGCGCCGCCAACGCCGGCATCGGTCCAACGGTACTGGTCGAGTCCCGCACCTCCATCATGACATGGTTAATCCCGAAATGCGGCCTTTGGTAGGTAAAAATCGCAATTTGCGTTACGGCGGTTCTTCATGCGTGATCGATCCTGGTCATTCGACGTCGTCATGCTTCAGGCTGGCGCACGTCGATGTCGCTGAGATAGGCGACGACGGTGGCGTGCGAGGTTGCAGCCGTCAGCGCGCCGATGACCAGCACCATCAGCACGACACCGAGATAGCCGGCCGAGCCGATGGCGAAGTTGCCGAATAGCGCAGTCGCCTGGTCGGCCTGCGGGGTCGCCATGTTGCGCGAGGACCACCAGGAAAAGACGATGAAGACGGCGACCGCGGCGGCTCCGCCGGCGGCCGCGCCCTTCATGCCGGTGATCAGGAAATGGCGACGGAACTCGCGGGCGATGAAACGCGCTTCGGCGCCGACGAAATGCAGCACCTCGATGATGTGGCCGTTGCCGGCCATGGCGCCGCGCGTGGCGAACACCACGGTCAGCACCGTCGCCGAGAGCATCAGCGCCAGCACCGCGATACCGATGGTCACCGTGGTGCGGGCCATGGCCACCAGCCGGTCCACCCAGGTGCGGTGATCGTCAAGCGATGCGCTCGGCAGCTTCGGCGTGATCGCGGCGCGCATGGCGGCGAAATCGGGCGGGTTGCTCTCGTCGATGGTGACGATGATCAGCCGCGGCACCGGCAGTTCGTCGATGTTGAGGCCCGAACCCAGCCACGGCTCCAGCAATCTGGCGGTGGCGTCGCGGTCGATGATCCTGGTCGCCTTCACGCCGGGGAATTCGCCGGCGATCTGCGAGGCCTGGGCAAGGGCTGCCTCCATGTCGAGGCCGTCGACCGGCTTGATCTGGATCGTCGCCTCGCGCGAGATCTGGTTTTCCCAGACCGAGGCGGTGTCGCGCACCAGGGTAACCGCGCCGAAGGTCAGGCAGGACAGGAAGGTCATGATGGCGATGACCAGCACCAGGGCGCGGCCGGCGATGTTCTGCGCCGGCACGATGGGCGCCATCTTGCGCTGGACGCGCGGCCTTGGCGCGGCCGCTTCGTCGGCCTGTGCGTCGAGGTGTTCGGCGGAAAGCTCAGTCATAGATATCAAGCCTCCCGCCGGCCAGGATCATGCGGCGCGCATCGACCTGCTCCATCAGGCCGAGATCGTGGGTCGCGATCACCACGGCGGTGCCCAGGCGGTTGAGTTCGATGAAAAGCCTGAGCAGGCGTCGCGCCAGCGGCGGATCGACATTGCCGGTCGGCTCGTCGGCCAGCAGGATCTCCGGCTGCTCGATCAGGGCGCGGGCGATCGCGGCCCGCTGCTTCTCGCCGCCCGACAGGACCGGCGGCAGCACATGCATGCGTTCGCCGAGCCCGACCCATTTCAACAGCTCGGTGACGTCGGTGCGATAGCTCGCTTCCTCGCGCCCGCGCACGCGCAAGGGCAACGCGACATTCTCATAGGTGGTCATGTGGTCGAGCAGGCGGAAATCCTGGAACACCACGCCGATACGGCGCCTGAGATGCGGCAGTTCGGCGCGCGAGATGCGGGAGCGGTCCTTGCCGAAGATGGTGATCAGCCCACGCGTCGGCTTCAGCGACATGAAGAGAAGCCGCAGCAACGTCGTCTTGCCGGCGCCCGAAGGCCCGCTCAGGAACTGGAACGAGCGCTCCGGTATGTGCAGGGAAATGTCGCGGAGGATTTCCGGACCCATGCCATAGCGGAGGCCGACATTTTCGAAGCGAATCACTTTCGGCGACCTGAAATTCCTAGAGCGTGATGCCGAAAAGTGTGAGGCGGTTTTCGGGCGACATCATGCTCTATCACTCTAATTCGGAGGCGGATTCAGATTTCAGGTCGATTTGACCTGAAATCGGAATCCGTCGGCGGCAAGCCGGCCTGTTCTGGGAAAAGACCATCGGCCGGCATGGTTAACCGGCGGTTAATTAGCGGGTTGTTTCGGCTCGTCACAAGGGCTCCGGTGGGGAAGCGTTAACCATTTGCCTTTACGCAAAAGAAACGAAAAGCGAACGTGCTGCAATGCTGGGGCCATGATGGCTGAGGATCGAACCGCGCGCCCGGTTTCCGGCGAAATCATGACCGACCCGCCGGCAAATGCCGCGCCGGAGCGTATCCTGCGCGCTGGCGCGGCGGATATCGTCGATGCCGACTATGTGGTGGTGCCGCGGGCCATGCCCCATGCCGAAGCCATTTCACCGCGGCGCGTGATGTCCATGCCATCCCTCGAAGGCATGGACATGCTGCGCAAGCCCGAGCCGCCGCCGGTGCGGCCGCCGGCGCCGCGCGGCGGTCCGATCTTCTGGATCGCCGGTGTCGGCGCCGCCTTTGCCGTCTTCTGGATCTCCGGCGGGCATGCACTGGTGCGCCAGGCGCCGCCCGCCGCGGGCGGACCGGCCTCGGCGTTGAGCATTTCAGGGGTGACGTCACGCGTGGACGCGTCTGGGGCGAACCCCGTGCTGTTCGTCGACGGCGAGGCCGCCAATGACGGTGCAAGTCCGGCGACGCTGCCGCCTCTCGAGATCCGCGTCACCGGCAATGATGGGCGCACAACGCGCTATACTTTGGGGACATCCAGCCGCTCATTGGCGCCAAGTGAAAGATTCGGCTTTGCCAGCCGGCTAGACGTCCCTAGAAACGGCGTAAGGACGGTGTCGGTCACCTTCGCGGAATAGCATGTGCGACAGGTGAGGCCGGCCCGCAAACGGCTGATGTCAGCGCTTCCGGTGCGCGAAGGCCTTTGAAAATCTTGAAGGGACGAAGAATGCCAGTTGTGCGCGGCAAGGACATCGAGGTCCTGTTTTCGGCGTCGGCCATCGCCCGACGCAATCTCGAACTCGCCAAGGAGATCGCCGGGCACGACTATCACGATCTTCTGGTGATCTCGGTGCTGAAGGGCTCGTTCATCTTCGCCGCAGACCTTATCCGCGCCATGCATGATGTCGGCCTGTCGCCGGAGGTCGAGTTCATCTTCATCTCCAGCTACGGCGCCGGCACCACAAGCGGCGAGGTGAGGGTGCTGCGCGACATCGACAACGAGGTCGCCGGCCGCGACGTGCTTCTGATCGACGACATTCTGGAGTCGGGCAAGACGCTGAGCTTCACCCGCGACCTGATGCTGTCACGCGGCGCCAGAAGCTGCGCCATCGCGGTGCTGCTCGACAAGCGCATGCGTCGCCAGACCACCCTCAATGCCGATTATGTCGGCTTCGACTGCCCCGACTATTTCGTCGTCGGCTACGGCATGGATGTCGCGCACGCCTTTCGCGAACTGCCGTTCGTCGGCGTCGTCAAAGGCGATGCGTGAGGCAGCGGCAAATACTGAAAAAGGCCTTAACGGCTTCAAGAAAATAACCCATGCCGGAGCGCCGGGCCCTTCAGAAAAAGTCAACGTTTGCTCGCCAAACATGCCGGCCATGGCAAAGCTTCTGATCGTTGAGGACGATGAGTCCGTCCGCACCCTCGCAGCCCGGGCGCTCGAACGCGCCGGGCACACAATCGACATCGCCGCCGACGGCGCGCAAGGGCTGGCGCTGATACGCGCCGCGAAGGGCGCCTATGATCTCGTCGTCTCCGACATCCGCATGCCCGAGATGGACGGCATCGAGATGGCGATTGCAGCTTCGGCATTTTTCCCGTCGATGAAGATACTGCTGATGACCGGCTATGCCGATCAGCGCGAGCGCGCCGAGGAGTTGAACGGCATCATCCTCGACGTCGTGCAGAAGCCGTTCACGCTGGCCGAAATCCGTTCACGCGTCGAACGGGCGCTGAGCATTTTCGCCTGATCAGGCGGGATCGGCAGCGACGAGTACCGGGAGCTTGCGCCGTCCGGTGTTGAGCGCAAGCAGGCCGGCGCCGATGATAAGGGCGGCGCCGATCACGGTCGTCGACCGCGGCACTTCGGCGAAGAACAGAAAACCCCACAGCGGCGACCACAGGATGCCGGTGTATTCGAAGGTGGCGACGCGGTTTGCCGGCGCCATCCGGTAGGCCTGCGACAGCAAGATCATGCCGGCGGAGGCGACGAAGCCGCAGGCGGCCATCTTGAGGAAATCCGGCAGCGTCGGCCACAGCCAGGGCCGCACCAGGAATTCCAGGCTGGGATGGGCGGCATGATTGATGCCGGCAAGCCAGAACAGGCTTGCGACCAGTGCGGCGCCGGCGAGATAGGCACCGTTCTGGTAGAAAGCCATCACAGTCGAAGATTCGGTGTCGCCGATCTTGCGCGCCATCAGTTGCGAGAAGCCGTAGAGCACCGCGGAGCCCAGCGACAGCAGCGCCGCCCAGTCGAACAGTCCCACACCGGGGCGCAGCATCACGACGACGCCAAGCAGCCCGATCAACACGGTCGCCAGCGCCTGCCAGGAGACCCGTTCGCCAAGATAGGGCCCGGCCAGCACCATGATGCACAGCGGGGCCATGAAATAGAGCGCCACGGCATCGGCCAGGGGCAAGGCGGCGATGGCGAGGTAGTACATGGTGTAGGAGGTGAACTGAATGAAGGCGCGCATGGTCAGCATGCCGAACCGCCGCGACAGGATCGCTCGCAGCCCGACATCGGCATGGACGAGGACAATCAGGATCGGCAGGGCGACGATCGCGCGGATGGCCATCACCTCAGTCACGGAGTAGCCGCCCGACACCGCCTTGACGAGCGGGTCTTGCAGCGAGAAGACCAACACGCCCAGGCACAGGCTCAGCATGCCGAGCACCATCCGATTGCGCATGAGGATCCCAAGCTCCCGTACCAGGGCGCAAGCAAGCTTGCAGCAAGCTAAAAAGAACCCGCCACCGTTTCGGGCAGCGGGCATGAGTGAGGACTCTTGATTGGTCCGTGGCCGAATCCTCAGCCACATATCCAATGGGTGTAGCAACTATCATCCCGTGTTTGACATGTTGCAAACGAATTGGAATGATACCAGCAATCAAAATTCCTTATGGCGGACGGGATGCGACCCACTCTCGACAGCGATCTCCTGCGCACCTTCGTGGCCATTGTCGAAGCAGGCAATTTCACCAAGGCGGCCGAGCAGGCCGGCCGCACCCAATCGGCGGTTTCGATGCAGATGAAGAAGCTCGAAAGCGTCATCGGCGACAGCCTGTTCGAGCGCGGGTCGCGCGGCGTGGCGCTGACGCGGCGCGGCGGCGAGCTGATTGTCAATGCCCGCCGCATCGTCTCTTTGCTCGACGAGACGGCAGCGTCGATGGCGGCGGCGCCGCTCGGCGGGCCGGTGCGGATCGGCATTCCGGAGGAATATGGCCATGCCATCCTGTCGCGCGCGCTCGGCGCATTCTCGAAGCGTCACACCAAGGTCGAGGTCACCGTGCGCTATGCCCATTCGGGGGCGCAGATAGCGGCGCTTGCCGCCGGCGAGCTCGATCTTTGCGTGGTGTTCGAATGGCAGGATCCTTCCGGCGGCGAAGTGCTGATGAACGATCCGACGGTGTGGGTGACATCGATCCTGCATAACATGCATGAGGAGCGTCCGGTGCCGATCGCGCTCTATAACCGGGCCGGCTGGTGCAAGGATTTCGCCATCAAATCGCTCGAGCAGCGCGGGCTCGGCTATCGTGTCGCCTACACCAGCGACACGACCGGCGGCCTGAAGCTTGCCGTCACCTCGGGACTGGCGATCGCACCGATTTCGCGCAGCAACATTCCGGACGGCTGCCGCGAGTTGACGTCCGCCGACGGTTTCGGCGACATCGATTCCTCGAATGTGGTGATGCATCGCAACCCGAATGCGTCGGGCGAGGCGATCGACGGCATGCAAGAGGCGATCCGCGAGGCGTTCGTCAACAGGCAGACTCAGCCGGCCGCATCCTCGTAGAAATGCAGCCGGTTGCCGAACGGATCGGCAACCGACACCTCGCGGGTCTTCCACGGCGTCTTTTCCAGGCCCGGCCTGGCGAAACGGTATGCTTTGCCGATCAGCTCGCGATGCAGGGCGGCGATGTCCTCGACCTTGATGCGCATGGCGATGCCGGGCGCGCCGTCGCCATGGTGTTCGCTCAGATGCAGGATGCAGCCGTCACGGCCGACCGCCATGTAAAGCGGCGCGTTGTCGTCAAAGCGGTGCTCCCACAGCACCTGGAAGCCGAGGAAGCCGACGTAAAACTCGTGGGCCTTGGCAATGTCGAAGATGCGCAGGATGGGCGTCACTGTGCCGAGTTTGGGCATGATGTTGCAGCCGCTCCCAGCGGATGCCGCGGCGGCGATCCCTATTTCAGTTCCAGCAGCCGTTCCAGATAGCTGCGCTCGATATCGGGGCTGAGCGCATTGCCGAGCCGCTTGCGGATCGCTTCCAGGATCTGGCGGGCGCGCTGCACGTCGATCTCGTCCGGCACCTTCACCGAATCGCCGAAATCGGGACCCTGGCTGGCACGCGGCCGGCCGAGCGGATCGCGATCGGCGTTCTGCTGGCGACCGCCTTCCTGGCTGCCGCCTTCGTCGCCCTGCATCGCCTGCATCTGCTTCATCATGTCTTTGGCGCCCTTGCGCAGCGCCTCCAGCGCGCGCCCCTGGTGGCCAACGGCCTGATCACCTTCACCATCGCCCAGGGCCTGCTCGGCATTGCCCATTGATTTGCCGGCCTCGCCAAAGCCTTCATTGGGCTCCATGCCCATGCCTTCGAGCCCCTTCTTCAACTGCTCGAGGTCGTTCTTCAACTGGCCTTGGCCTTCCTGCAACTGCTTCAGCGCATCGGCGAATTCCTGCGGCGTCATCGGCTTTTGACCGGCGAGCGGATCGCGGCCCTCGCCTGCGCCCGGTATGTCCTGATCCTCGCCACCGCCTTCGCCGAGCTGTTCGTCGCGGTTCTGGCCGCGCTGGCGCTCGCCGCGCTGCATCTGGTCCATGCGGAAGGTATCGTTCATCATCTCCTGCTGGCGCCGCAGGATGTCGCCGAGCTTGTCCATCTGCTGGCGCATCTGGCTGTCCTGCTGGCCACCCTGCTGCTGGCGGCCTGCCTGGAGGTTGTTCATCATGTCCTGCAGCTGCGACAGTAATTGCTGCGCCTTGTCGCGATCGCCGGACTTCGCCAGGTTCTCGATCTGGTCCATCATGCGATCGATGTCGATCTGGCGCAGTTCCTGGCCGTTCTGCTGCATCTGCGGGGCGTTGGGATTCTGCTTGGCGCGCTCGGCGAATTCCTGCAGGAACTGGTTCATCGCCTCGCGCAGTTCCTTCATCGCCCTTTCGATCTCCGCGTCGCTGGCGCCGTTCTTGATAGCGTCCTGCAAAGCCTGCTGCGCCTGGCGCAGCCGCTTCTCGGCAGCCGAGAGATTGCCCTCCTCGATGCCGAGCGCGATTTCCCAGAGATAGGAGACCTCGTTGCGCAACTGGTCGTCGCTGTCGGCCATCTTCAACCGGCTGCGCGCGCTCATGATGGCGAGGTAGTGGGACATGTTGTCGAACGTGTCCTCGGGCCGCAGCGTGATCGCATCCATCAGGTCGAGCACGCGCGGCTTGGCGTTGGCGTCGAGCGCCAGCAGGCGGCGCTGCTCGATAACGGCTCGCGCCAGCGGATTGGAGAACGGCCGCTCCGGCATCACCAACGTCTTGGTTTCGCTGCTCGCCGTATGCCCGGCATCGTCGGTGGCGACCAGCGTCAGCTTGATCTCGGCGCCAGCCCAGACGTGTTCGGTCAGGTCCTTCGAGGTCCTGGCGGCATTCGCCTTGCCGCCGCGGCGCGGTAGCGTCAGCGGCATGTCAGGCGGACCGTAGAGCGGACGCGCATCGGGAGCCTGCGGATCGGCGAGCGCGAACACGGCCTTGGCGCTGGCGGCGCCATAATCGTCGTCGATCTGGTAGTTGAGCTCGAAAGCGCCGTTGACAGCGCGCTTCGGCTCGCCGACGAAACGGATCTGCGGCGGCTTGTCCGGGATCACCGCGAAGGCCCAACGGCCGAGTTGGTCCTCGCCCGACTTCAGCGTCAGCGTGCCATCGCTCGTCAGCTTGCCGATGAACTGGCGTACTTTGGACTGCGCTGCCGGGCTTGCCGCCGGCTTGGCCGCGGCCGTCTGCGGGTCGGCGGGATCGATGGCGCGGGCATTGCCATTCTTGTCGGCATAGGCAAGCGTCTCCTCGCCCGAGCCGCCGGTGACGCGCAGCGAAACATCACTGCCTTCGGGAACGTGGAAAGCCGGCGCCGCCTGGTTGGCATCTGCGGTCAGGAAGATCGGCGGCTTGCCGGTATAGGCGGGCGGCGTCACCCATGCATCGATGCGCGGCGGCACGGCGTCATGCGCGTCCTGGGCGCGGAACGCGTCGGCTATCCGGCCACCGGTCGGTCCGAAGGAAAAAGCGAAGGCGGTGACGAGCAGAAGCGCCGCCACGGCACGCAACCCCCAGGGATCGCGTTCCGGCACGCGCGTGCGCGGCACGTCGGCGCCGAGGCTGTCGAGCCTGTCGGCCATGCGCTTCTGGTGCTCGCGCCACAGCGCCTGCGAGAAGCTGCTTTCGCGACCACTCGGCCGGTCCGTCTGGGTCTGGACGGGGTGGTGCAGCAAATGGTTGGCCGCCTCGATGCGGCGGTCGATCTCGGCGCCGCCCGGCATGCGGAAAAAGCGTAGCGGGTAGAGCGCGGCCAGTGTCGCGACGCCGAAGGCGGCGACCAGCCCGATGCGCGCGGCATCGGGCAGGCGCGGGAAAAGCCCTAGCCAGGAAATGCTGAGAAACAGGCTGGCGACGACGAGAAGCGGCAGCAGGAGCGGCCAGCCCCGTTCGACCATCATCGACACCCGCGTCGCCAGCCGGCTGAGCGCCAGGCGCCCGGCGAGACCGCGATCGCTGCTGAAGATCAGTCGTTCCGTCATCGGCCCTTCCACGGGAGCGGGCGGGATGGCCCGAACCTCACGACTCGAAGAATACCCAGCAAACGCGGCGAAGGCGAGGCAGTTCCTGAAAAACGTGAAGGAGAGAAAGGCGCAGCGATCAGAATTTCGCCGGATTTGCGTTCGCGCCGCAGACCAGGACGGCGACCCGTTCGCCGGGTGCCGGCGCATAGCGGCCGGACAGGATGGCGCCGAAAGCCGCGGCGCCACCGGGTTCCGAGATGATCCGCACCCGGTCCCACAACGCCTTCTGGGCGGCGACGATGTCGTCGTCGCTGACCAGGATGGAGCGTTCTACGAAGGCCTCGGCGATCGGGAACATCATCTCGCCGACACGTTTGGGCGCCAGGGAATCGACGGCGATGCCCTCGGCCGGCGCATCGACCGGATGGCCGGCCTCGAGGGCGCGATAGAGTGTCGGCGCGCCCTCGGGTTCTACGGCGACGATGCGGATGCGGCCGGCGAACCAGGCGGCGATGCCGCCGATCAGGCCGCCGCCGCCGACGGCGACCAGCAAAGTGTCGATCCCAGGCAGGTCGTTCTCGATTTCCAGCCCGAGCGTGCCTTGCCCGATAAGCGTTTCCTCCTGGTTGAAAGCGTGGACCTGTAAGGCGCCGGTTTGCTCGGCGAAACGTTCGCTGGCGGCCAGCGCCTCGGCATAGCGGGCGCCGCCGACGACCAGCTCGGCGCCGTAGCTGCGAATGCGCTCCAGCTTGGCCGGCGGGCTCACCTCCGGAACGAAGATGGTCGCCCTGTGGCCGAGGCGCATGGCGGCATACGCCACCGCCGCGCCATGATTGCCGCCCGAGGCGGCGACGACACCGGCCCCGGGGACCTGCCGCTCGAGAAGATTGGTGAACGCGCCGCGCGCCTTGAACGAACCGGAATGCTGCAGGCATTCGAGTTTGAGATCGACCGCCAGCGGCGGCCGGTCGAAGTCGGCCATGTCGACGCGCAGCACCGGCGTGTGGCGCACATAGCGACGGATGCGCGGTTCCATCGCGGCGATGCGTTCGCGCGTTATGGTGCTGCCGTTGGTCATGGCTATCTCCTTGGGATTGACAGCAATTAGTAACTTGGCAAAATAGCTAAATGCAAGAGGTTGATGTGTTCAAGGCGATCGCCAACGAACGAAGGCTGCGGATCCTCGACTGGCTGAAGGATCCGCGCGCGCATTTCCCGGCCCAGGCGGATGGCGATCTGGTCGAGGACGGCGTCTGTGCGCTGCTGATCGCCGAAAAGCTCGGCATTACCCAGGCGACGCTCAGCGAGCACATGCGTGTGCTCACGCAGGCAGGGCTGTTACGGGCCAAGCGCATCAAGCAATGGACATTCTATCGCCGCGACGAGGACAGGATCGCCGAGACAAGAGCGCTCATCCAGAACCGGCTATAGCTAGGACCGCCTTCGGCGGCTTCTATGCAAGCCAGTCGGGGATCGAATCCAGCCCGATCAGTTCGTCATAGGTCTGGCGCGGGCGCACGACGTGGAAACGATCGCCGTCGACCAGCACTTCCGGCACCAGCAGGCGGGTGTTGTAGGTGCCCGCCTGTACCGCGCCATAGGCGCCGGCGGTGGCGATGGCGATCAGGTCGCCGGACTTGAGCCTTGGCAGGTCGCGGTCGAGGCCGAGATAGTCGCCGGTCTCGCAGACCGGGCCGACGATATCGACCGTCATGCGCGGCGCGTCGGCGGGGGGCAGCACCACCGGTCTTATGTCGTGGAAAGCGTCGTAGAGCGTCGGCCGGATCAGGTCGTTCATGGCGGCGTCGACGACGAGGAAATTCTTGGCATCGCCTTCTTTGGCGAAGATCACTTGCGAGACGAGGATACCGGCATTGCCAACGATCAGCCGGCCCGGCTCGAACATCACCTTCAAGCCAAGCTTGGTGACGTGCTTGCGGACGATCTGCGCGTAGGCGTCGGGGAGCGGTGGCGGGTTGTTGTCGACGCGGTAGGGAATGCCGAGACCGCCGCCGAGATCGACATGCTCGATGGCATGGCCGTCGGCGCGCAGCGCGCCGACCAGTTCCACCAAAAGCGCGAAGGCATCGTCGAAGGGTTGCAGCTCGGTGATCTGGCTGCCGATATGGGTGTCGATGCCGGTGACCTTGATGCCCGGCAATTCAGCCGCGCGCGCATAGACCTGACGCGCCTTCTGCCATGGGATGCCGAACTTGTTCTCGGCTTTGCCTGTCGAGATCTTCTTGTGCGTCCTGGCGTCGACATCCGGATTGATGCGCAGCGAGACCGGCGCCACCTTGCCCAGGGCAACGGCGCGCGACGAGAGCAGTTCGAGTTCGGGCTCGGATTCGACGTTGAAGCACAGGATGCCGGCTGCCAGCGCAAAGTCCATCTCACGCGCGGTCTTGCCGACGCCGGAGAACAGGATCTTGCTGGCCGGGATGCCGGCTGCCAGCGCGCGCCGCAACTCGCCTTCCGACACCACGTCGGCTCCGGCGCCGAGCCTGGCCAAGGTCTTGAGCACCGCCTGATTGGAATTCGCCTTCATGGCGTAGCAGACCAGTGCATCGAGCCCGGCAAATGCCTGGACGAAGACGTGGTAGTGCCTGGTCAGCGTGGCCGTCGAATAGCAGTAGAATGGCGTGCCGACGGTTGCGGCGATGTCCGATATCGCCACGTCCTCGGCATGAAGCACGCCGTCGCGGTAGTCGAAATGGTTCACGAGAGTGGTTCCGAAAAATTGGAGCAGGGTAGGAGCGGGTTTAGCACTCTAAACCGCTCTGACCGGCTCTAGAGCAGCGGGTCGAGAATGAACTTCTTGTCCGCGACCGGTTTTTCCGGTTCCGGCGGCACGGGTTGGTGTGCCTTCTCGGCGTCCTTGCGCGCCTGCACGGCCGCCTCGTAAGGCGTGTCGAGACCGGACCTTCTGCCGCAAGCCGTAACGGCGGCAACCGCCGCAAGCAGCGTCAGTGTCACCAAAATCCTGCTTCCGGTCATCGATCCATCCGTCCGAAACTTTTTTCCGCCGCTGCTTTTAGCCGAGTTCTCGGCGCATTGCACCCTGGATATTGCCGTTGCAATATCGTGGATATTGGCGGTTGCAATATCCGGGATATGGCTGGCCGCAATGTCCGGCATCACGCCTTGGCCAGCCGCTTTTTCCAGTAGCGGATCTGCTTCCTGACTTCCGACGGTGCGGTGCCGCCGAAGGAGGTGCGGCTCTTCACAGAGTTCTGCACGGCCAGCACCGAAAAAATGTCCTTCGTGATGCCGGGGTGGATCGACTGCAAGTCTTCCAGCGCAAGCTTCTCCAGGCTCAGCTTCTTCTCTTCGGCCAGCGCCACCGCCCGTCCCGTGACATGATGCGCTTCCCGGAACGGCAGGCCGAGCGTGCGCACCAGCCAGTCGGCAAGGTCGGTCGCGGTTGCGTGGCCGGAGCCGGCAGCCTTCTTCATCGCCGCCGCGTTCACCGTCATATCGGAGACCATGCCGGTCATCGCCGCCAGCATCAGGTCGAGCGTCTCGGCGGCATCGAACACCGATTCCTTGTCTTCCTGCATGTCCTTGCCATAGGTCAAAGGCATGCCCTTCATCACCGTCAGCAGGCCGACCAGATGGCCGGTGACGCGCCCGGTCTTGCCGCGCACCAGTTCGGCGGCGTCGGGGTTCTTCTTCTGCGGCATGATCGAGGAGCCGGTGGAGAAGCTGTCCGACAGCCTGATGAAGCCGAATTGCGGCGTTGACCAGATGATGATTTCTTCCGCCAGCCGCGACAGATGCGTGGCGCATATGGCCGCCAGTCCCAGGAATTCCAGCGCGAAATCGCGGTCCGAGACGCTGTCCAGCGAATTGCGCATCGGCTCGCGGAAGCCGAGCGCCGTGGCGGTCCGGTGGCGGTCGATCGGAAAGCTGGTGCCGGCAAGGGCGGCCGCACCCAGCGGGCTCTCGTCCATGCGTTCGATGGCGTCGCGCACCCGCGACAGGTCGCGCGAAAACATCTCGACATAGGCCATGCAGTGGTGGCCGAATGTCACCGGCTGCGCCGCCTGCATATGGGTGAAGCCCGGCATCACCGTCGCGGCGTGCTGCTCGGCCCGCTCCAGCAACGCACTGATGAGACCCTTCAAGGCCTCGGCGACGCGAAAGCACTCGTCTTTGACCCAGAGCCGGAGGTCCACTGCAACCTGGTCGTTGCGAGAGCGGGCCGTGTGCAGCCGGCCGGCGGCCGGACCGATCAGCTCGGCGAGGCGGGCCTCGACGTTCATGTGGATGTCTTCCAGCCTGGTCGAGAATTCAAACGTGCCCGCCTCGATCTCTTTCAGGATCGTGTTCAGGCCGTGAGCGATTTTCTCTTGATCGGCCGCCGAAATAATGCCCGTTTGCGCCAGCATCGCGCTATGGGCGATCGAACCTCTGATGTCCTGCGCATAGAGTTTGCGGTCGAACGAGATCGATGCGTTGATTGCTTCCATGATCGCGGCCGGACCCGAGGCAAATCGTCCGCCCCACATCTGGTTGCTGGTCTTCTTGTCGCTCATGGCTATAAAACCCGTGCTCGGAGCAGTTTTGAGAACATGGCAGACGGAAACAGATTTTTCCCGGCCCCGCGCCTGATCCTCGCCGCCCTGGTGGCGGGAGCGCTGGCCGGCGCGGTCGCGGTATATGTCAGCGAGAGCCAGTCTGGCAACAACGCCGCGTCGCAAGTCGCCGTCGGCGACAGCAAGGACGATGTCGCCTGCGCCGCCAAGAGCGAACGCGCCAAGAAGATCGCCGCAGCCGCCACCGGCGAGGTCGCGGCGCTCTTGCCAGCCGATCCGCCGCAATCGATGAAGAGCCTCGCCTTCAACGGCCCGGACGGCAAGCCGATGACCATCGCCGACCATGCCGGCAAGACGGTGCTGCTCAATCTGTGGGCGACATGGTGCGCGCCATGCCGCGCCGAAATGCCGGCGCTGGACGCCTTGCAGAAGGAGAAAGGCAGCGATGCGTTCCAGGTCGTCGCCGTCAACGTCGATGCCGGCGACGACGTGAAGCCGAAGAAGTTCCTCAAGGACACCGGCGTCGAGGCGCTCGGCTATTACAGGGATTCGACGATGGCGCTGTTCAACGAACTCAAGACGCGCGGCCTGGCGCTCGGCCTGCCCGTCACCATGCTGATCGACGGCGAAGGCTGCCTGATCGCCCATATGAACGGCCCGGCCGAGTGGTCGGGGCCGGACGCCAAGCGGCTTGTCGAGGCCGCGCTCGGGTCTTGAAGAGGCTGGGACAAGGCTGGGCGCAAGCGCGGCTTGACCACGCAACGGTTCCGCCCAGCCCATCCGCGGCGGCCTGAGCCGACCCGGTCAATTCGTCGAATGCCTGGATCGGTGCCGGCTTGCCGAGATAGTAGTCCAAGCCTCGGCGTCCAGGGACTCACCTTAAGGACATATATGGCGAGCCGTTTGTGCTATCGGCCAGACGAGCCGTTGGTCGGCAGGGGATAGACGCCCTTCAATACTTCGTCGAAGTGATGACTGACCGCCGCATTGCACTCGCAAGCAAGCCACCGCAGGCCGTCGACCTTGCGAACGACGATCCGGGCACGATGGGTCTCAATGAGACCGTGTTCTTTCAGATCGCGTATGACGCGGCTCAAATAGCTCCGGCCGACTCCGAGCATTACGGCGAGCTGTTCTTGTGTCAGCGCCAGATCGGGAGTGCCCGTCCGATCAATGGCGGCCAGCAGCCATTTCGCTGTCCGTTGCTCGATCGAATGCGCGGCATTGCAGGCCACGGACTGGAACATCTGCGCCATCAGGCAGTCCGCGTACCGCGCGAACAGATTCCGTAGCGTCGACGACCTGGACTTCGCCTCTTCAAGGTTAAGCAGGTCGATGCGGAAGAACGAACCTCCCAATTGTACTTCAGCGCGAGCGTAAGCTGGGAGCCTGCCTTGGCTGACAACTCCGCCAATTGCCCCTTCTCGTCCGACCAGAGCCGTCTCGATCGCACGCCCGTCGCTCAGCACGACGAGATAGGAAATCAGGCTGGGACCTCTCGGGAAGTATGCATGGCGAACCGTGTCACCAGGTTCATAAAGCAGTGTTCCGGTGGGGGCCGACCACTCATCCAGCCAAGGCTCGAGGATTGCCCAATCTGCCGCGGTGAGTGCCCGCAGAAGATTGTTGCCGATCATGCCGGAGTCTATGTGGGCGCGGGCTTCCATTTACACTCCTCCGAACGATCGCTTGCGGCCCATATCCCAATAACCGGAGAAATGTCCACTAGTGCGCAGACGCGCAAAGCGCGAATGTCTAAGAAGTGACAGGGGTGCTGATCCAGGCCCCATCGAGCGCGAGCTGTGGCGCGTCGGCTCCAGGCGAAATGCTAGAAGATCGCCCAAGGCGGACAACAAAGCCCTGCGGTTGAATTGCTGGCGTGTCGCGTAGAGCACGTCGATACTGAACCCGTGCAACCAGCGTGAGATATGAACCCGGAACAACCGCCCGCTTCAGGGGCCCATCCCCTTCTCCGGCTCTACATCGCCGGAGACACGCCCGGTGCTCGTCGGGCACTGGAAAGCCGCCTGAAGATAATCGAGGAGATGAGCGCATCCATTGAAATCCAGATCTTCGATATCCTGGAACATCCTCATGAGGCGGAGCGAGCAGGGATACTAGCAACGCCGACGCTCTCCGACGAATCCGCTGATCCCCCGCGCCGTCTGGTGGGCGACATCAGCAATATCGCTCAGGTTCTGGACTATTTCGGTTTTCGCAAGAAGGATGATATTCATGACCGCGACGGATGAGATCTCTATCGACCCGGTTCTTGAACGCGTCAATACAGGGATCGAGGCTTTTGACGACTTGGTGATGGGTGGCTTGCCGCGCGGACGCACCACCATCGTGGGCGGCACGCCCGGTAGCGGCAAGACCGTATTCGCCACGCAGTTCCTGGCGCATGGCATCACCGGTCTCAATGAGGCCGGTGTCTTCGTCACTTTCGAGGAGTCGCCAACCGAGATCGAGGTAAACATGGCGAGCTTCGGCTGGGACATCCGCGGCTGGCGAGCGGCGGACAAGCTTGTTTTCGTCGATGCGAGCCCGCGCGATCAGGACCAGGTGGTTGTGGGCGATTTCGACCTCGCCGGTCTTCTGACCCGCATTCTGCACGCGAGCCGAAGCGCCGGGGCAAAGCGCATCGTGCTCGATTCGGTTACCCAACTTTTCGATCATTTCGTAGCCGAGCAGACGGCAGTGCGCCGCGAACTTCTACGTATTGCGACCGCGCTGAAGAAAGAAGGGCTGACGGTCCTTATGACCGCGGAACGCAACAGTGAATATGGTGAAATCTCCCGTCACCGAATAGAGGAGTTCGTCGCAGACAATGTCGTGATCCTTCGCAATGCCCTTGATCGCGAGCGCCGTCGGCGGACCATAGAAGTCCTGAAAATGCGCGGCAGCCGTCACGTTGAGGGCGAAGTGCCCATAACGCTGGTCGCCGAACAGGGCATCGTAGCTGTGCCTCTGTCATCGTTGCGCCTGGAGCAGCAATCAAGCACGAAACGGGTCACCAGTGGTAATTCCGAACTCGACAAAATGTGCAGCGGCGGGTTCTTTCGCGACAGCGTAACCCTTGTCAGTGGAGCCACAGGCACCGGAAAGACTCTACTTGTCACCAACTTTCTGGCGGGCGGAGTGGCTGCGGGCGAACGCGCCTTGCTCGTCGGCTATGAGGAGAGCCGCGGCCAGCTTTTCCGCAACGCGCGTAGCTGGGGCGTCGATTTCGAAGCGATGGAGGCGGATGGTCGCCTGAAGGTAGTCTGCCTTTATCCGGAAGCGCAGAGTTTGCCGGATCACCTTCTGATGATCCGCGAACTGGTGGCGGAGTTCAAACCCGATCGCATGGCAATCGACAGCTTGTCGGCATTGGAGCGCATCGCGCCAGAAACCGGGTTTCGTGAGTTCTTGATCAGCGTCACCTCCTTCATAAAGAAGCGCGAAATTGCCGGCCTTTGCACCGCTACCAACAAATCGCTTGTCGGAGGCCAGAGCGCTAGCGAGCAGCATATTTCCACACTCACCGATTCGATCATTCTGTTGCGCTACATTCAGCAGGAAGAATTCATGCATCGCGGCATGATGGTGCTGAAAATGCGCGGCAGCGAACACGACAAACAGATACGGCGCTTCACCATCGACAGTGGCGGTATGCATCTTGGAAAGCCCTTTGACAGCGCGCCTGATGTGTTCGGCGACTCCGCCGTGGACAACACGTCGACATGAAGAGCGCCTTGAATACGGCGCAAAACGCCGCCGAAATGCTGGAATCGCCCGGAGATACATCTCCGGCTGGCATCAGCCAGCTCAGCTTTCGCCAGTTGATCGAAAATACCGCCGACGGGATGCTGGTGGTCGATTTGGACGGAACAGTGCTCTATGCCAATCCTGCGGCAGCCGTAATTTTTGGACAGCCGCTTGACGAACTCCTCCACGTTCCGCTCGGCCGTCCGGTCGTCTCCGGAGAGATCGCCGAGATCACCGTTCACCGTTCCGGCCGCAAGCCGGCAGAAGTGGAAATGCGTACGGTCGAGGTTACCTGGGACAGCAGGCCCGCATTGCTTGCCAGCCTGCGCGATGTCTCGGCCCAGCGATCAAGAGAAGAAAACGCACGCCAGTCACAAAAGCTCGAGGCCATTGGACGCCTCGCAGCTGGCATTGTCCATGACTTCAACAACCTACTCGCCGTTTTCGGGTCTGGCCTTCGGCTTCTGGAGAAACAGATCGCTAAAGATCCTGCGGATGAGAAAGTCGCTCTGCTGGTCGAGGAGATGTTCAGGCGGATCGAAAATGGAGGAGCGCTAACACAGCAACTGCTTGCCTTTTCGCGACGCCAATCCCTGGTCCCGGAACAGATTGATCTCAATGAACGTATCAAGGGGCTGACGACGCTGCTGGAACGGACGTTGGGGAGCGGCATCCGGGTACAATGCAATCTGGATCCAGCCTTGGACCCTATCCTTATCGATGCCAACCAGCTCGACATCGCCGTTCTTAACCTTGCCGTGAACGCCAGAGATGCAATGAAAGGCAATGGCACTCTCACGATTGAGACCAGCAATTTTCCAAATGATCTGGAGGATTTGCGTTCAGCGGCGGCTTCATTTGTTCGCGTGACTGTACGCGATACCGGCTGTGGAATGAGCAAGGACACCCTGGCGCGCGTTTTCGAACCATTCTTCACAACAAAATCGGAAGGGCAGGGTACGGGACTCGGGCTAAGCCAAGTTTACGGCTTCATCAAGCAATCCGGTGGGCATGTCCGAATCGATAGCGAAATCGGTCAGGGAACAAGCCTGCATCTCTACTTGCCGCGCGCTTCTGGAACCGAGCGGCAGCAGAACTGAGCGGCGGCAGACCCATTCCCGGCCAGCAGACTGATTGGCCGATGTCAAATCCGTCAGGCTGAGCGCGGGACGGGAATTTCCACGCATCGACCGAGCATTAAACCGACGCCTTTTTCAGCGTTGTCATGTCAGTGTTGTCATGTGCTGTTAGACGCCGTCCGTCGGTGAGGTCGCTGACCGTCTCGAGACAGGTCCCTGGTACATCAATTCAAGCAGCAAGCCGCTATGCAATCCTTTTCCGGGTCACTTTCATCCGGAAGTGAACGCTACTTTAGCCGGATATGAAGTGCGCCTGTCCGCAACAAAACCGTTGTCCGCTGCGCGCGAACGACACATAGTGCCATTGCGGGAGTGCCCCTTTCGCCAATGACAAGCAATGAGAACGGGAGACGAAACATGAAGTTCTTTGGCTTCGCGGCCGGTGTCGCCGTGACCCTGCTTTCCACAACCTCCGCCTTCGCCGTTACGCAGATCAGCTGGTGGCACGCCATGACCGGCGCCAACGCAGAGGTCGTCGACAAGATTTCCAAGGATTTCAACGCCAGCCAGGGCGACTACCAGATTGTTCCGGTTTTCAAGGGCACCTATCCCGAAACGCTGAATGCCGGCATCGCCGCCTATCGCGCCGGCCAGTCGCCTGACATCATCCAGGTGTTCGATGTCGGCACCGGCGTGATGATGGCGGCCCGGGACGCGATCAAGCCAGTGGCCGAGGTGCTGACCGGCGCCGGGATGAACTTTGACAAGAGCCAGTATCTGCCAGGCATCGTCGGTTATTATTCGACGCCGGACGGCACCATGCTGTCCTTCCCCTACAACTCCTCCTCGCCGATCCTCTACTACAACAAGGACATCTTCCAGAAGGCGGGGCTCGATGTGAACAACCCACCCAAGACCTGGAACGAGGTGTGGGAGGATGCCAAAAAGATCAAGGCGAGCGGCGCCGCCGCTTGCGGCTACACCTCGACCTGGCTGACCTGGATACACCTGGAAAACTTCGCGGCGTGGAACGATGTGCCGTGGGCCACGCAGCAGAATGGCCTGGCCGGCGGTGATGTCGAACTCAAGATCAACTCGCCGATCTTCGTCAAACATTTCCAGGCGCTCGCCGATCTGGCCAAGGACGGCACCTTCAAATATGGCGGGCGCACCTCCGAAGCCAAGCAGATATTCCTCGCCGGCGAATGCGGCATCTTCACCGAATCCTCGGGCGGCCTAGGCGACATCGTCAAGTCGGGCATGAACTACGGCATTGGCCAGTTGCCCTATGACAGCGACGCCAAGGGCGCGCCGCAGAACACGACGCCGGGCGGTGCCAGCCTTTGGGTCTTCGGCGGCAAGTCCGACGAGGAGTACAAAGGCGTCGCGGCTTTCTTCGCCTATCTGTCCAAGACCGATGTGCAGGAATATCTGCACCAGAAATCGGGATACCTGCCGGTGACGCTCGCCGCCTATGAGGCGACGAAAAAGTCCGGCTTCTACGACAAGAATCCCGGTCGCGAGACGCCGATCCTGCAGATGACGGGCAAGGCGCCGACCGACAATTCGAAGGGCGTGCGGTTGCCGAACTTGCCGCAGGTGCGCGACATCCAGAACGAGGAGTTCGAAAAGATGCTTGCCGGCCAGGAAACCGCCCAGCAGGCGCTCGACAATGCGGTCACGCGTGGCAACGCGGCAATCAAGGAAGCGCTGGGGAATTAGGGCGCGTCCGAACCTATCGAGTTATAGTCCTTGCTCTACGAGGCCCCCCTCTGCCCTGCCGGGCATCTCCCCCTGAAGGGGGGAGACTGGCTGTCGCGACCGTTTTCGGCGATTGTCAAAGCTGGAGAATGGCAGCTGCCGCAGGAACTGCCAATCTTCCTCCAAGAAGGGGAGATGCCCGGCAGGGCAGCGGTGAGCGCCGTAGAGTGCCGCTCGGCTTTCCACGCCGGAGCGGCGCATTGACCCCGCGCGTCGTCTTTCCCAACAAAGTCTTGCCATACCTCCTGGTGGCGCCGCAACTTGCCATCACGCTGGTGTTCTTCTACTGGCCGGCCGGGCAGGCGCTCTACCAGTCGATGCTGAGGCAGGACCCGTTCGGGCTGAGGAGCAGGTTCGTCTGGTTTGCCAATTTCCGCAAGGTGCTTGCCGACCCGGCCTATCTCAACTCGATCAAGGTCACAGTGGTGTTTTCGCTCGCGACCGTGATCGTTGCCATGGGCGTGGCGCTGCTCCTTGCCGTGATGGCGGAAAAGGTGGTGCGCGGCAAAGGCCTCTACCGCACGCTGATGATCTGGCCCTACGCGGTGGCGCCGGCGATTGCAGGCATGCTGTGGCTGTTCCTGTTCAATCCATCGATCGGCTCGCTGTCTTATCTGCTGAGACGTTTGGGCGTCGCCTGGGATCCGCTGCTCAACGGCACCGACGCCATGATCCTTCTGGTGGCGGCGGCCGCCTGGAAGCAGATCAGCTATAATTTCCTGTTCTTCGTCGCCGGGCTGCAGGCGGTGCCGAAAACGCTGATCGAGGCGGCGGCGATCGACGGCGCCGGCGAAACCAAGCGCTTCTGGACCATCGTCTTCCCGCTTTTGGCGCCGACGACGTTTTTCCTTTTGGTCGTCAATACCGTCTATGCGCTGTTCGACACGTTCGGCATCGTCCACGCCGTCACCGGCGGCGGGCCGGGCAAGGCCACCGAGACACTGGTCTACAAGGTCTACAATGACGGCTTCGTCAATCTGATCCTCGGCGATTCGGCGGCGCAGTCGGTCATCCTGATGGTCATCGTCATCGCGCTCACCGCCATCCAGTTCCGCTACGTGGAACGGAAGGTTCATTACGGCTGAGGAGCGCGATGATCGGTCAATCCCCGTTTCGCATTTTCCTTGCACATGCCGTGCTCATCCTCGGCATACTGATCGTGGCCTTTCCGATCTACTACACTTTCGTTGCCTCGACGCAGACGCTGCAAACCATCCTTAGGCCGCCACTGCCTTTCCGGCCGGGCAGCGAGTTCTGGAACAATTACGGCGAGGCGCTGTTCGGCGGCGTCGGCCGCATCGGCGGGCTCGGCGTCGGCAGGCTGCTCCTCAACTCCACGATCATGGCGCTCGGCGTTGCGGTCGGAAAGATATTCATCTCGATCCTGTCGGCCTATGCGATCGTCTTCTTCCGTTTTCCGCTGCGCATGACTTTCTTCTGGCTGATCTTCATCACCCTGATGCTTCCCGTCGAGGTGCGCATCCTGCCGACCTACAAGGTAATGGTCGACCTCGGTATGATCGACACTTATGCCGGACTGATCATCCCGCTGATCGCCTCGGCCACCGCAACGTTGTTGTTCCGCCAGTCCTTCATGACCATCCCGGGCGAGTTGGTCGAGGCGGCGCGCGTCGACGGCGCCGGTCCATGGCGGTTCTTTTTCGATATCCTGTTGCCATTGTCGCGCACCAATATCGCGGCGCTGTTCGTCATTCTTTTCATCTACGGCTGGACGCAGTATCTGTGGCCGCTGCTGGTCACCAACAGCAACGATATGAACACCATCGTCATCGCACTGAAGAAGATGGTCTCCTTCGCCGATGCCGACACCCAATGGCATTTGGTCATGGTCACGGCGATCCTGGCAATCTTGCCGCCAATCCTGGTTGTGGTGCTGATGCAGCGCTGGTTCGTGCGCGGACTGGTCGACACCGAAAAGTGAGAAGCCGATGGCGACGGTCGATCTGAGGGACGTGAAGAAAGTATATGCCGGCGGCGTCGAAGCCGTGAAGGGCGTCTCCATTGCCATTCCCGACAAGGAACTCTGTGTGCTGGTCGGGCCGTCCGGCTGCGGCAAGTCCACGCTTTTGAGGATGATCGCCGGGCTGGAGACCATTTCTTCCGGCACGGTCGCTATCGACGGCAAGATCGTCAACACGATCGGCCCGACCGAGCGCGACATCGCCATGGTGTTCCAAAACTATGCGCTCTATCCGCATATGAAAGTCTACGACAACATGGCTTACGGGCTACGCAATCGCGGTACGCCCAAGGACGAGATCGACAGCAGGGTTCGTTCGACCGCCAAGGTGCTGGAGCTTTCAGCGCTGCTTGACCGGCGCCCGCGCGAGCTTTCAGGCGGTCAACGCCAGCGCGTCGCCATGGGCCGCGCCATCGTGCGCAATCCGAAAGTCTTCCTGTTCGACGAGCCACTCTCCAATCTCGATGCCAAGCTGCGCGGCCAGATGCGGGTCGAAATCAAGAACTTGCAGCGCTCGCTCGGTGTCACCTCGGTCTACGTCACCCATGACCAGTTGGAAGCGATGACGTTGGCCGACATCCTTGTCGTCATGAATGGCGGATTGGTCGAGCAGGCGGGCGCGCCACTCGACATTTACGAAAAGCCGGCCTCGACGTTCGTCGCCTCTTTCATCGGCGCACCGCCGATGAATCTTCTGTCCCTTTCGGGTCCGGCGCTGACCGGCAGCAAGACGAGCGACTTTGCGCCTGCGAATGCCGTCACGCTTGGCTTCCGCCCCGAGGATGCCGATGTCACTTTCGCGGCCGAGGCACCGTCCGGCGCGCTCGTGCTGCCGACAATGGTGGAGGCGGTCGAGCCGGTGGGAGCGGACAGCTTTCTTCACTGTGCGGCAGGAGGCGACCGCATCGTCGTGCGTGTGGCCGCGCGCGCAACAGCCAAGCCCGGCGACCAGTTGCGCGTCGTGGCCAAGGCCGAGAAACTTCACTGGTTCGATCAGGCTGCAAAGAGGGTCGACTGACGCCAATCTTGCATGCTGATCAGCGAGCCGCGAACCGTCGGCCGGTCAGGCGAATACATGCGCCTGTCCCGACACGGTGAGCCGGACGATCTCACCGACCGCCGGCGCGTCCATGCCGGACTTGCGCAGGATCAGCGGCGTACTGCCGATGGCGGCGGCGTCCGGCGGGTCGGGGCTGTTGAGCAACCGCACCGCGACCGTGCAGGTCGAGCCGGCGAATGCGGATTCCGTTACCTCGCCAAAAAGCATGTCCGGCGTGCCGGACATGCCCTCGCGCGATGTCCGCTTCAGTCCGATCTGCTCCGGCCGCAACATGATACGGGCGACATCGCGGCTGTCCGACGTATCGACGGCGATGCGGCCAAGCGGCGACGTGGCGAAACCGCCCGCTATCTTCGCCGGCAGGATGATGGCGTCGCCAAGGAACTCGGCAATCATCCTGTCCTTCGGCTTGAGATAAAGTTCGCGCGGCGTGCCGATCTGCGAGAACCGGCCCTCGCGCATCACCGCGACCTGGCTGGCGAAGGACAGCGCCTCGGCCTGATCGTGCGTCACCAGGATGGTGGTGATGCCGGCGGCTTCGAGCAGTTCCGCCACGGCCTTGCGCATGGAGGCGCGCAGGCCGGTGTCGAGCGCCGAGAACGGTTCGTCGAGCAGCATCAGCCGCGGCTTCATCGCCATGGCGCGGGCGAGCGCCACGCGTTGCTGCTGACCGCCGGAGAGTTCGTGCGGGCGGCGCTTCAGGATCGCCTTGTCCAGCCCTACTATATAGGCCAGTTCGACGATGCGTTCGGAGCGTTTGTCCAGCCTGCGGTCCATCCCGAAACCGATATTGTCGCCAATCGTCAGGTGCGGAAACAGGGCGCCGTCCTGTGCAACCAGGCCGATACCGCGGCGGTGCGCCGGAACGGCGCCGCCGCTGTCGGCCAGCATCTTTCCGTCAAGCACAATGCTGCCCTGGTCGGGCGCCTCGAAACCGGCGATCAGCCGCAGCAAGGTGGTCTTGCCGCAGCCGGACGGCCCGACGATGGCCGTGCGGCTGCCGCTGGCGATGTCGAGATCGATGCCGGCAAGCGCCGCGACCGGGCCGTAATGCTTGTGCAAGCCCCTGAGTTCGAGAAAGCTCATCGTCCAGCCATCCGTTTTGACTGGACATAGAGCAGCCAGGTCAGGGGCAGCGACATCGCCACCATGATGAAGGCGTAAGGTGCTGCCGAAGCGTAGTCGATCTCGCCGCTGTAGGACCAGAACGCCATCGCCAGCGTGCGGGTGCCGTTCGGCGCCAGCATCTGGGTCGCGGTCAGTTCGTTCATGATGCCGAGCGCCACCAGCGCCATGCCGGCGGCGGCACCCGGCGCCGACAGGCGGATCGTCGTCGACCACAATGCATGGAGCGGCGACCGCCCGAGGCTGGACGCGGCGCGCTCGAGCTCGACCGGCGCCTGCGCGATCGACGCCCGCAGGCTGATCAGGGCGCGGGGCAGGAACATCAAGGCATAGGCAACCAGGATGGTGAACAGGGTCTGGTAGAGCGGCAGGGCGATGCGCACGGTGATGGTGACCAGCGCCAGTGCGATCACGACCCCGGGCAGCGATCCGACGATGTAGTTGCAGCCCTCCAGCAAGCGCTGCAGAGGCCCCGGCGCGCGGATCGAGATCCAGGCCATCGGCATGGCGGCGACGGTGGCGAGCAGCGCGCCGGCGAGCGCCAGGAACAACGTCTGGCCGAGCGCCAGGCCGATCTCGTCGAGCCGCCAGACCTCGGCGCCGCCGGCGGCAAGCCAGCGTCCGATGGTGACGAACGGTACGCCGAGCGCCAGAAGCGTGGTGGCGGCAAGCAGCAGCAGGCAAGGCACGGTCGCCCGGCCGAGCGGCGCGCGCTGTTGGTGGCGCGCGGCGCCCGAACCGACGCGGGCATAGCGCTCTTCCCCGCGCACCAGCACCTCCAGCCCGAGCAGCACGAAGCAGCAGCTCACCAGCACGCCGGCCAGCATATTCGCGGCCGGCCCGTTGAAGGTCGATTGGAACTGGTCGACGATCGCCGTGGTGAAGGTGTCGAAGCGGATGAAGACGTAAAGGCCGTATTCGGCCAACAGGTGCAGGCCGACCAGCAATGCGCCGCCACAGATGGCAAGCCTGAGCTGCGGCAGCACGACGCGCCAGAACACACGCCAGGGACCAAGGCCGAGTGCGGCCGCGGCGTCTTCGAGCGCCGGATCGAGCCGGCGCAGGGCCGCCGATACCGGCAGATAAAGGAACGGGAAATACGCTATGACAGAGACAAGCACGCCGGCCCACAAGCCATGCAGCCCGGGCACCATGGTGATCCAGGCATAGCTGTGCACGAAGGCGGGAATGGCGAGCGGCGCCACGCATAGCCAGGCCCACAGCCGGGCGCCGGGCAGGTCGCTGCGTTCGGTCAGCCAGGCCAGCGCCACCGACAGGATGATGGCGATCGGCACGGCGAGCGCGACAAGCAGGACGGTGTTGGCCAGAAGCTCGCCGACACGCGGCCGGAAAACCAGCGCCGAGACGGTTTCCCAACCGGTCTGCACGGCGACCCAGACGATGAAGGCAAGCGGCAGCAGGGCCAGCAGCGAAACGAAGATAGCGGCGGCAACGATCCATGACGCAGCGCGCCGGCGCGCCCTGCGGCGCGTCCTCGGCGGCAGGCCCGGGCTTGCAATGTCGGCCGCGAACTGCATCGGCTCAGACTTCGCGCCCTTGCCGCCCGGCGGCGGCAATCGAAAGACCACGATCATGGTCGGGAATACAGCGTGTCGTCATCGACGAATGCCATCTCGAAAAAACAAAACGCTCCCGCGGAATTCCCGCGGGAGCACGGCCGGTGTCCTTATTAGGACGAACGGCAACTAAAGCAAGCCGGCCGCCGTCATCAGGTCGGTGGCTTTCTTGGAGTTCAGCGTCGCGGCATCGATCTTCGGCGCCTGCAGGTCGGCCAGCGGCACCAGCTTCGGATTGGACTCTGCGCCCTTGCCGACCGCGTATTCGAAGGACGTTCCGTTCTTCAGCACGTCCTGGCCGCCCTTGCCGGTCACCCACTTCAGGAAAGCCTGGGCTTCCTTGGGATGCTTGCTCGAAGCCAGCACGCCACCGCCGGAGGTCGAGACGAAGGCGCCCGGATCCTGGTTCTTGAAATAATGCAGCGCTACGTTCTTGCTGTTTTCGCCGGTCTTGGCCTGATCGCCGAAGTAGTAGTAGTGATAGATCACGCCGCCTTCGATCTCGCCGGCGTTGACCGCTTTCATCACGGTGCTGTTGCCCTTATAGGCGGTGAAATTCTGCTTCATCGCCTTCAGCCAGTCCGCTGTCGCGGCTTCGCCCTTGAGCTGCAGCAGCGCGCTGACGATAGCCTGGAAATCGGCGCCCGACGGCGAGGCGGCCCACCGGCCTTTCCAGCTCGGATCGGCAAGGTCGAGCAGCGACTTGGGCAACTGGTCGGCCTTGAGCTTGGTGGTATTGTAGGCAAAGACGGTGCTGCGGGCGGCAACGCCGACCCATTTGCCGCTCGCTGCCTGATAATCCTGCGGAACCTGCGCCAGTGTGTCGGCGTCGACCGGCGCGAACAGGCCGGCATTCTCGACCAGCACCATGGCCGGCGAATTCTCGGTCAGGAACACGTCGGCGGGCGAGGCGGTGCCCTCCGCGACGATCTGGTTGGAGAAATCGCTGTCGCCGCCATTGCGCAGCGTGACCTTGATACCGGTTTCCTTGGTGAAGCCGTCGGCCCATTCCTTGGCGAGGCTCTCGTGCTGGGCATTGTAGACGATGATGCCTGTATCCTCAGCCATCGCCTGGCCAGCGATCAGGCTGACCGCCACCGCCGCGGCGCCGGCAAGGGTGGAAAGAGCGTATTTCATGGGCGTCGTCCTCGATCTCGTTGAACTGGCACGCAGCACCTATCGATACATGACAGGTGTAGTCAACATTTTTGGCCTGCTTCAATCGGCCGCTGGCGGCACAGGCCCATGCCAGGCGGACAATTCCGCGTGATGGCCGCGCGCGACCGACGGTCCAGGACACAGTCGCCGTCGACGAGCCCAAGTTCGCGTTCGCCCGCAATCTTTCGTGACTTGCCGGTAGTTTGCCTTGGACATTATTTCGCCGGCCACGTAACAAATCAGCGCCGAGGCGCGAAGATCGGGGAGTGAACTCTTGTGAGCGGCAAGGACGAGGCCGAGCTTTCCCGGCTGATGCGAGCCGCGATCGCGGGAGATGAAAGGGCCTATGCCGACTTTCTGCACCGGACGGCCGCTCTGGTTCGCGGTTTTGCCAGGCGCAAGATCGTCAAAGGCGGGGTCGATCCCGAGGATGTCGTGCAGGAAACCTTGCTGGCCATTCATGTGAAACGGCACACCTGGCGCCAGGACGCACCTGTGCTGCCCTGGGTCTATGCCATCGCGCGCTTCAAGTTAATCGACGCGTTCCGGCGGCGCGGACGGCGCATCGAGATCGATGTCGACGATATTGCCGAAACCTTCGCCGAGCCGGAAACGGAAACCGTCAGCGAACGCGACATCAACCGGGCGCTCGACGGCCTGCCGCCGGCACAGCGCTCCGTGGTGTCGTCCGTGTCGGTGGAGGGGCGCTCGATCGGCGACACGGCAGCCAAGTTCGGCATCAGCGAAACAGCGGTGCGGGTTTCCTTGCATCGCGGACTTGCAGCCATTGCCAAGCGGTTCGGGCAGGGGCGGTTTGGGCGGGAATGACATGAGGACCGAAGATCTCATCAAGGCGCTTGATGCCGACGCCCGCAGCAAGGCGATGCCGCTGCGCTCGGCCTGGTGGCTGGCTGCCGGCGTGGCCGCCGTGATCGCGGGCGCGGTTTTCGTGATGACGATCGGTCCGCGCCCCGACTTCATGGCTGCCGCACATACGATGCGCTTTCTTTCGAAGTTCCTGTTCACCATCGTGCTCGCCGCCAGCGCCTTCGCCTTCGTCAGGGCATTGTCGACACCGGGAGCATCGACAGGCAAGGCGGCGGCCTGGATGGCGGCTGCGCCCGTGCTCGTGGCAGTGGCCGTGGTGCTGGAGCTTTACGCCGTGCCCGAGGCCGACTGGGGCAGGCGTCTCGTCGGTTCCAACATGATGGTCTGCATGGGGCTCATCCCGCTGATCGGCATCGGCCCGCTTGCCATCTTCCTGTGGATGCTGCGCTATGGCGCGCCGACACGGCCGGTGCTGGCCGGCACGGCCGCGGGCCTGCTCGCCGGCGGGCTGGCGGCAACCTTCTATGCCGCGCATTGCTTTGATGATTCGCCGCTTTTCGTCGCCACCTGGTATACGATCGCGATCGCCGCGCTGGCGCTGCTCGGCGCGCTCGGCGGCCGGTTTTTCGTGCGCTGGTAGCGCGACGCCCGCTGCTGCATCCCGCGCATACCGATCCTTAATCATGCCGGCAAATGTTTGCCGGCCGGCGGCATCGCCGATACCCGACGCAACCTTTCCTTAAAATCGATCCGTCAGGATTTTCACGGGAAATGCGATTGCCCACGGGGTGGTACAAATCGTGGCAATGCGAAGGATCATCGGGCCGGCGCCGCACAGACATGCGGGGTTGGCTCTGCTCGTGGGCGGGACAGCGGCGATGACGGCATCGATCCTGCTGTCGCGGCTGGATCCCGGCGCCGAGACGCTCGAATTATGTGTGCAGGCGTCGGTCGGTGTGGCAGCCGGCGCACTTCTCCTGGCCTGCATGTTCGCGCGCGTCATCCGCAAGGACCGCCGCCAGATCGCCGAGAGCGAGCAGCGCTTCCGCCGTGCCATGGAGGATTCCTCCATCGGCGTCGCCATCGTCGGCCTCGACGGGCGCATTCTCGAGGCCAACCCGGCTTTCGCTGCCATGCTCGACTACCGCCGCGACGAGATCGAGGCGTTGACCTTCTTCCAGCTCACGCATGCCGACGATCTGGAGATCGGGCGGGAGACGATGGAAGACCTGAAGGCCGGCAAGATCGATTCCTTTCATTTCGAGAAGCGCTATCTCAAGAAGGACGGCACGCCCGTCTGGGCCAGGCTGGCCGGCTCCGTCATTCGCGACGGGAATAGCGGCCGGCCGCTGTATCTCGTCTCGCAGATAGAGGACATCGATGCGCGCAAGCAGGCCGAGGCGCGGATCGCCGAGGCCGAAACGCGCTGGAACTTTGCATTGGCCGGCGCCGGCCAGGGCGTCTGGGACTTCGACAAGCGCAGGGGCGGCACTAACTATTCCTCGACCTGGGTCAAGATGCTGGGTTACGCCGACGGGGAACTCGACGGTGACCCCGATCACTGGCTGGCGATGATACATCCCGACGACCGCGAAGCAGTGGCCGAGGCGGACCGCGCCCATCTCGAAGGCCGCACGCCGTTCTTCGAGGCCGAATTCAGGATGCGCCACAAGGATGGCCGCTGGCTCTGGTTCCTCGACCGTGGCAAGGCGATCGAGCGCGACGAAGAGGGGCGGCTGATCAGGGCGATAGGCAGCCTGACCGACATCACCCGGCGCAAGCAGGCGGAGGAGCGCCTCGCCGTGTCGGCGGCCATGCTGGCGGACGAAAAGGAGCGCCTCAAAGTGACGCTCCAGTCGATCGGCGATGCCGTCATCTGCACCGATGCCGCCAACCGCGTCACCTTCATGAATCCTGTCGCCGAAAAGCTGACCGGTGTCTCCTGCAATGATGCCCTCGGCAAGACGCTCGGCCATGTCTATTGGGCGGTCGACGAGGAGACCGGCCACAGGATCGGCGTGGCGCGGCCTGCGATCGGCGGCCAGGGAGCCGATGACCAGAACAGCCGCGCCGTCCTCATCCGGCGCGACGAGACGCGCTGCAGCATCCGGCAGGTCGTGTCGCCGATCATGAACGAACGCAACGAATTCTGCGGACTGGTCATCGTCTTCCAGGACTTCACCGATGCGCGCGCGCTGCAGCGCCAGCTTGCCCACGCCGCCGCGCATGATGCGCTGACCGGCCTTGCCAACCGCGCGAGTTTCATCCGCGCCATGGAAGAACTGGTCGATCAGGCCCGCAAGGAGGGGATCGGACATCAGTTCATGTTCATCGACCTCGATCATTTCAAACTGGTCAACGACACAGGCGGCCACGCGGCGGGAGACGCATTGCTCAAGCGCGTTGCCGAGGCCGTGCGTGGCGTGCTTGGTCCGCAGGACATGGTCGCGCGTCTGGGCGGCGACGAATTCGCGGTCATTCTGAAGTCGGGCTCGGCTGCCGGGGCCAGAATCGCGGCGCGATCCATCATCGATGCGATACAGGGCCTCGACTTCACCTGGGAAGGCCGTCCTCATTCGATCGGCGCCAGCATCGGACTGGCTCCTATCAACGCAGATTGCGGCGCGGTCGACGAGATCATCGCCAGGGCAGACGCCGCCTGCTACGTGGCCAAGGCTGCCGGTCGCGGATGCGTGTCCATGGCGCCGGAGACCGATGCGAAGGACGACAGGGTCGAAATCGAGACGCCCACGCCCCTGGCCGCCGCGTCGTAAACCCGCGCGGCCAGGCCGTGATCAGTCTGGCGGGTCAGCGTGTCGGAACCGGATGCTCGCCGCGATAATCGTAGAAGCCGCGGCCGGTCTTGCGGCCGAGCCAGCCGGCCTCGACATATTTGACCAGCAACGGGCAGGGGCGGTACTTCGAATCCGACAGGCCGTCATGCAGCACCTGCATGATTGACAGGCAGGTGTCCAGGCCGATGAAATCGGCCAGCTGCAGCGGCCCCATCGGATGGTTGGCGCCGAGCCGCATGGCGGTGTCGATCGCATCGACCGTGCCGACGCCTTCATAAAGCGTGTAAATCGCTTCGTTGATCATCGGCAAAAGGATGCGGTTCACGATGAAGGCCGGAAAATCCTCCGAGACCGTGATCGTCTTGTCGAGCTGCTTCACATAGGTCTTCGCCGCCTCGAAGGTCTGGTCCTCGGTGGCGATGCCGCGCACCAGTTCGACCAGCTTCATCAGGGGAACCGGATTCATGAAGTGGATGCCGATGAAGCGCTCGGGGCGGTCAGTCTGCGCGGCTAGCCGCGTGATCGAGATCGACGAGGTATTGGTCGCCAGTATGGCCTCGGGATTGAGCTGCGGACAAAGCTGGGCGTAGATCTTGCGCTTGACCGTCTCGTCCTCGGTCGCCGCCTCGATGACCAGGTCGGCACCGGCGAGATCGGCCATGGATGGCGCCGCCGCGATGCGCGCCATCGCCTGATTGCGGAGCTTCTCGTCGAGCTTGCCGGACCCCACCTGGCGGGCCATGTTGCCGCTGACAGTGGCGATGCCCTTCTCGATACGGTCGGGCGATATATCGTAGATCAGCACCTTGTAGCCCGAAAGCGCGGAGACATGGGCGATGCCGCCGCCCATCTGGCCCGCGCCGATGATGCCGATCGTTTCGATCTTGCTCATTACACCGATCCCGTCGAAAAAGGCCTTTGCGGCCTGCTTTTTGTGCGGTGCAAACTAAAAGGGTGGGGCGACTTCGTCTACCCCACCCCTCACAATTTAATACGCTTTGCGGCAGGGCGTCAAAGCGCCTTCTGCAACTCCGGCAGGACAACGAACAGATCGCCGACGAGGCCATAGTCGGCAACCTGGAAGATCGGCGCTTCCTCGTCCTTGTTGATGGCGACGATGACCTTCGAATCCTTCATGCCGGCGAGGTGCTGGATGGCGCCGGAGATGCCGACGGCGATGTAGAGGTCGGGGGCGACGACCTTGCCGGTCTGGCCGACCTGCCAGTCATTCGGCGCATAACCGGCATCGACGGCGGCGCGGGATGCGCCGACGGCAGCGCCGAGCTTGTCGGCGACCGGCAGGATGACCTCCTGGAACTTCTCCGAGGAGCCGAGCGCGCGGCCGCCCGAGATGATGATCTTGGCCGAGGTCAGTTCCGGACGGTCGGTCTCCGACAGCTTGTTCTCGACAAAGGAGGAGAGGCCCGGATTGGCCGCAGCGCTGACGGTTTCGACAGCGGCCGAACTGCCCTCGGGCGCCGCCTGGAAGGAGGCGGTGCGCACGGTGATGACCTTCTTGGCATCGGACGACTGTACCGTCTGGATGGCGTTGCCGGCATAGATCGGCCGCTTGAAGGTATCCGGCGAGATCACTTCGATGATCTCGGAGACCTGCGCCACGTCGAGCAAAGCGGCCACGCGCGGCGCGACGTTCTTGCCCGACGAGGTTGCCGGCGCGACGATGGTGTCATAGGAGCCGGCCAGCGACACGACGAGCGCCGCGGTCGGCTCGGCGAGACGCTCGGCAAGCTCGTCGGCTTCGGCCAGCAGCACCTTGCTCACGCCCTTCAGCTTGGCGGCGGCGTCGGCTGCGCCCTTGGCGCCCTTGCCGGCCACCAGCACATGCACGTCCGAGCCGATCTGCAGCGCGGCCGACAGCGCCTTGGCGGTCTGGTCGGAAAGGGTAGCGTTGTCGTGTTCGGCGATGAGGAGAATGGTCATTTTATCTGTTCCTTCCGATCTCAGAGCACGCCGGCTTCGTTCTTCAGCTTGTCGATGAGCTCGGCGACGCTCTTGACCTTGACGCCCGCCTTGCGGCCGCCCGGCTCTTCGGTCTTGATGACCTTCAGCCGCGGCTTGACGTCGGCGCCGTAGTCGGCCGGGCTCTTCTCGTCGAGCGGCTTCTTCTTGGCCTTCATGATGTTGGGCAGCGATGCATAGCGCGGCTGGTTGAGGCGAAGGTCGGCAGTGACGATCGCCGGCATCTTCAGCTCAACCGTCTGCAGGCCGCCGTCGACCTCGCGCGTCACCCTGGCCTTGTCGCCGTCGAGCACCACCTTGGAAGCAAACGTGCCCTGCGCCCAGCCGAGAAGGGCTGCGAGCATCTGGCCGGTCTGGTTGGAATCATCGTCGATCGCCTGCTTGCCGAGGATGACCAGGCCGGGCTGCTCGGCCTCGACCACGCCCTTCAGCACCTTGGCGACGCCCAGTGGCTCTGTCTGCTCGTCGGTCTTGACCAGGATGGCGCGGTCGGCGCCCATGGCGAGCGCGGTGCGAAGCGTCTCCTGCGCCTGCTGTGGGCCGATCGACACGACGATGATCTCTTCGGCCTTGCCGGCTTGCTTGAGCCGGATCGCCTCTTCCACCGCGATCTCGTCGAATGGGTTCATCGCCATCTTGACGTTGGCCAATTCCACCGCCGAACCGTCAGCCTTGACGCGAACCTTCACATTCGCATCCACAACCCGCTTCACGGGCACAAGGATCTTCATTTTCCTGTCACCTCTCTTGAGATAGTTGGGGCGCGCTATACCAGCGTGAACCCTGTCAGAGTTGTCGAAAGCCGACATTCCGGATGGAAATTCTGCTCTTCAACCGCCAAAGGCGGGCGGAAACGCTTCCGTAGTTGCGGCGAACCCGCACGTCAATATGCTACGGCGTCGGGCAATTCACTCAATCGGTTCAGTCGGGGCCGGGGGCACTTCCCCGACCCCAGCGTGGCACGGGCTGCGCGGCAATCGGCTCGTTTACGGCCGGATCTACGGCGATGGCGGGCTGGTCGGCGGGTGCGGCCTCTTCGTCCGCGCCCGCAAAAAGCGGCACGCCGCGGCTGCGCAGCACGAGCACCAGCACGGCGCCGGCGATGATGCCGCCTATGTGGCAGGCCCAGGAAATCTGGTCCTCGCCACCGGCGGCGAACATGACGATCTGGAACAGCACCCACAGGAGGAGCGGGATGAAGGCCGGGATGCGCAGCGGAATGCGGGCAAAGGCCAGCACCCAGACCTTCACCCTGGGATAGAGGATCAGGTAGGCGACGACCACGCCGGCGATGGCGCCGGAGGCGCCGATCAGCGGCACCTGCGAGTCCCACGCGATGAGGCCCTGGAAGGCGGCTCCGGCGATGGCGCACAGGAGGTAGAAGATGAGATAGCGGATATGGCCGAGCGCGTCCTCGACATTGTCGCCGAACACCCACAGGAACAGCATGTTGCCGGCAAGGTGGAAAATGTCGGCATGCAGGAATGAGTAGGTGAGATAGCTCAGGCTTTCGGGAATGACGATAAAGCGCGGGTCGAGCTCTGCCGTGTCATGCACCACGGAGGGGATGAAGCCGAGGCCGAGCACGGCGGCATTGGTGAAATTCTCGCCCCCGAGCGCGGTGGCGCAATAGACCAGCGCGTTGGCCAGGATCAGGGCGATCGTCACATATTGCAGCCTGATGTGCCGCAGCCTGTTGGTGTCGTAGAGCGGGACGAACATAGGTGCCTGGCCTCTCCCGCCTTGGCATAGTTCAGCGGTTCTTGCCAGGAACCCATAACACGTCGGCATTTCCATTGTCATTGACCGCCCTGGCGGCGACGAACAGGAAATCGGAGACGCGGTTGATGTATTTCAGCCCGTCGCGGTTGACGTGCTCACCAGGATGCTGTGCGAGCGCCACCATCAGCCGCTCGGCCCGCCGCGCCACCGTTCGGGCGAGATGGAGCGCAGCGGCGGCCGGCGTGCCGCCGTTCAGCACGAAGGATTTGAGCGGCTGGAGGTCGTTGTTGAGGAGATCGATGTCGTGTTCGACGCGCTCGGTCTGCGCGGCAATGATGCGCAGCGGCTCGTAGCCGAGCGGCTTGCCGTCGTCGGGCACGGCCAGATCGGCGCCGAGGTCGAAGAGATCGTTCTGGATGCGGGCAAGCATGGCGTCAATCGCGGGGTGGCTTGGGGCGGTGTGAACACGAGCCATGCCAATGCAGGCATTGGCTTCGTCGACAGTGCCGTAGGCGTCCACCCTGAGATCGGACTTCAGCCGCCGCTCACCCGTGCCGAGCCCGGTGGTGCCGTTGTCGCCGGTGCGGGTGTAGATCTTGTTGAGCTTGACCACGTCGCCTCCCGAACGGCCGGTGTCCTCATTTGCGGGTGAAATACACCGCCAGCAGGATCAGCGCCAGCGCCACGGCCTGCAGCACGACGCGCGTCTGCATCAGCTTGTTGGAGGTCATGCCGGAACCGCCGCGCATCATGTTGATCAGGCCCCGGACCAGCACGATCACCACGGCGACCATGACCAGGATGGCAAGGATGTTGAAGACGGATGCCATTTTGCGTTTCCAGTCCCTTTCTTGTTCAGGCGCGTTTGGCGAGCAGGCGGTGAAGCATCGATGCCGGAAGGATGCGTTTGAGCGTGGCGCCGACCTTGGCCGGCACTGTTACCACATAGTGCGGGCGCGGGCGCCGCGACAGAAGTGCATGGCGAAGCGCTTTGTGGACCACTTCCGGCCCCGGCTTCAGCGCCGATTGGCTGCCGCCGGTGCGCATCCGTTCCAACTGCGCCTCATAGTCCGCGCGATGCACGGAATTCTCATGGTCGATATTCCTGAGAAACCAGGCGAGGCCATTGCTGGCGATCTTCGAGTTCACCGGCCCCGGCTCGATCAGCGAGACATGCACGCCGCTGCCGGCCAGTTCCTGGCGCTGACAGAGCATCAGCGCCTCCAAAGCGTGTTTGGATGCCGAATAGGCGCCGCGAAAACGTACCGGCACCAAGCCAAGGATCGACGAGCAATGAACGATCCGGCCACGGCCCTGGCGGCGCATCACCGGCACGAGCCGGCGGGTCAGGTCGTGCCAGCCGAAGAAATTGGCCTCGAACTGCTCGCGCAAGGCGGCCACCGGCAGATCCTCGACCGCGCCCGCTTGTGCATAGGCGCCATTGTTGAACAGAGCATCGATTCTGCCGCCGGTCCGCTCCAGCACTGAAGCCGCAAGCGCTTCGATGGAGGCAGGTTCGCGATAGTCCAGATAGAACGCCTCGATGCCCTCCTTTTCCAGGGCCGCGATGTCTTCGGGCTTGCGCGCCGTGGCGAACACCCGCCAGCCTTCCGCCTTGAGCGCCCGCGCGCAATAAGCGCCTATGCCGGACGACGCGCCGGTGACGATGATGACGCGCAACGCGCGTGCCGACGGATTCGTCTTATGACCAAGGGTTGCCATTTGCCGCATTCCCTTCCCATATTCGCGGCGTCGAGACAATCGAAGGGGAGCGCGGTTCTTGTTGCGGAATATCGTCGCCCTGCGCCGCGTGCTCTACGACGCGATCGGTCATTTCAACACCGATGACGGCTGGGCGATGGCCAGCCATCTGGCAATCACCTCGCTGATGGCGTTGTTTCCGTTCCTGATCTTCGCCACCACGCTGGCGAGCTTCCTCGGCGCGCAAGCCTTCGCCGACACGGCCGTGCACCTGGTCTTCGACACCTGGCCGGAACAAATCGCCAAACCGATCGCGCGAGAGGTGCTGAACGTGCTCACCGTGCGACGATCGGATCTGCTCACCTACGGCGTGCTGCTGGCCGCCTATTTCGCCTCGAACGGCATCGAGGCGCTGCGCACCTCGCTCAACCGGGCCTATCGCGTCACCGAGACGCGCGGCATCATCTATCGCCGCGTGCAGAGCATCTTCTTCGTGCTGATCGCCACGGCAGGCTTCCTGGCGATCAGCGTGCTCCTGGTCTTCGCGCCATTGCTGGCGCGGCTGGCCGAGGCGCATTTCGAGTGGATAAAACCCTATACGGGCACCATCACGCTGTGGCGCTACGTCATCGCCTCGACCGTCATCGTCGGCGGTCTGTTTTCAGTGCATTACTGGCTGCCGGCCGGCAAGCGCCGTTTCGTCTCGCTGATCCCCGGCATCGTCTTCACGCTCGCCGCATGGCTGATAGGCTCGACCATTTTCGCCACCTATCTCGACCATTTCTCGTCCTATGTGACGACCTATGCCGGGCTTGCCTCGATCATGATCGCGGTGGTCTTTCTCTACATCGTGTCCGCGATCTTCATTCTCGGCGGCGAACTCAACGCAGCAATCAGCCGCTATCTCGAGGCACGCGCGCGGGTGGGATGACCGGCTGAATTGAAGAACTGGAGAATTGGAGAATTGGAGAATTGAAGAAGAAGCCCCCAGCGCCAGATGGCACCATTTTCCTCAATTCCTCAATTCCTCATTTCTACAATTCTTCCCTTGGTCTGCCGCGCCGTTGCCAGACCGACACCGAAGGTCGTGATCGCCATGCCGGCAATCTGAAGCGCGTTGAGCTGCTCGTCGAACAAGGCCCAGGCGATGACGGCCGTCACCGCCGGCACCAGATAGAACAGCGAAGCGACCTTCGACATCTCGCCGTCGCGGATCATCACCATCAGAAGGAAGATGGCGCCGATCGACAGCACCAGCACCAGCCAGACCATGGCGAAGATCAATTCGCCGTTGATGACGACCGTGTGGGTCTCGAAGGCCAGTGAAGCCAGGATCATCACCGAAGCGCCGCCGACATATTGCCACATGGTCGCGGCGACGAGGTCGCCGCCGGAAGCAAAACGCTTCTGCCATATCGTGCCGGCGCTCATGCCGAGCACCGAGACCAGCGAGGCGGTCAGCGTGGCTGACGTCACGCCGCCGCCGAGCGCGCCGAGCTTTGGCCAGAGCACGATGACGACGCCGGCCAGGCCGACCGCGAGGCCGGCCCAATGGCGCGGCAGGATCGCCTCGCCGAGAAACTTGCCGGCGAGCACCGCCGTGATCAGCGGCTGCAGGCCGACAATCAGCGCCGACAGCCCGGCGGGCATGCCCCTGTGGATAGCCCAGAAGACCGCGCCGAGATAGACGCCATGCATCAGAATGCCGGCCCCGGTGGCGTGCAATGCCTCTTCGCGGGAGGCTCTCTTGGAGCCAAGCACGACCACCAGGCCGGCGAACAACGCCGCCGCCAGGACGAAGCGCGCAGCCAGGAACGTAAACGGTTCGGCCCACGGCATGGCATAGCGGGCGCCGATGAAGCCGGTCGCCCACAGGACGACGAAAGTGGCGGGGATGAGCCGCTTGACGCTGTGCATTTTCCGGGGACCGCGCTTGATGAGAATTGAGCCGTGGCGAAGCTCTAGTCCGGTTCAAGCCGGCGCGCAAAACGAAACGATTGATCCATGCATCACCGGAATTCAACCGGCCGCCTTTTCCGCAAACTGCCTCTTCGGCCTTCGCCTGCGTCAGAGACCGACCATCCGCCTGACATCGTGAGTCGACACGCCCGCTTCGCGCAAGACGGCAAGGCCGGTGTCCTTCCGGCTTTTCGACAGCTTGCGCCCGTCGGGTCCCAGGATCAGCCGGTGATGGAAATAGGCTGGCTGCGGCAGGCCAAGCAGTTCCTGAAGCAGCCGCTGTACCCCGGTGGCGGAATAAAGATCCTGGCCGCGCACGACATGGCTGACGCCCTGCAGCGCATCGTCGACGACGACGGCGAGATGATAGCTGGTCGGGATTTCGCGGCGCGCCACGATCACGTCGCCCCAATCGCGCGGGCGGGCCTCGACGACGCGCGTCGCGGAAAGCGATTCGTCTGAAAATTCGTTCCATGACAAATCCTTGCCGACGCGTGCCATCGCCGCATCGACATCCAGCCGCCAGGCGAAGGGAGCGCCCTCGGCAATGCGGCGCCGGCGTTCCTTCGCCGGCCGCGCCTTGTCGACGGCGGGATAGACCGGCACGCCATCGGGATCGCGCGGCCAGTCGCGCTTTTTGCTGTCGGCGATGAAAGCCCGGATTTCGCTTCTGCTCATGAAGGCGGGATAGACGAGGTCCTCCCGGATCAGCCGGTCAAGCACCGTCTCATAACAGGCGAAGTGCTCGGATTGCCGTCGTACAGGCTGTTCCCAGGCAAGACCGAGCCATTTCAGGTCGGCAAAGATGCCCGCCTCGAATTCCGGCGAGCAGCGCGTGGTATCGATATCCTCGATGCGCAGCAGCAGGCGGCCGCCGACCGCTCGCGCCAGTTTCTGGTTGAGCAGCGCCGAAAAGGCATGGCCGAGATGCAGTTCGCCATTGGGACTGGGCGCGAAACGGAATGTCAGGAGTGTCATCTCTTGAGCGGCAATCGGGTTGTGCGGCGGTTTTGCCAATTGCTACCGTGCGGCCGGTTCAGGAACAAGAAAGCATGCAACGTATCGCCACATTGGACGACATCGCCCGGGGACTCGACGCGCTTTGCGCGATCGACCCAAGGCTGGAAAAGATCCGCGGCATGGCGGGCGAGGTGCCGCTACGGCTGTCCCAACCAGGATTCTCGAGCCTTGCCTCGATTATCGTCTCGCAGCAGGTGTCGCGCGCCAGCGCCGATGCGATCTTCGGCCGGCTGACGAAACTGGTCGACCCGTTGACGCCGCTGGCGATCCTTGCCGCCGGCGAGGACATGTTTCGCGAGGCGGGCCTGTCGCGACCCAAGCAACGCGGCCTCCTCGCCGCCGCCCAGGCGGTGGCGGACGGCCTCGATCTTCATCATTTGTGTTCGCTTGACGCCGGCGAGGCAATCACGACCATGACGGCGGTGCCCGGTATCGGACCGTGGACGGCACAGGTGTATCTGCTGTTCGCCGCAGGCCATCCCGACATCTTCCCGGCGCGCGATGTCGCGCTCCAGACCGCCGTCGGCCATGCGCTCGGCATCGACCCGCGTCCGCAGGAGAAAACACTGATCCAACTCGCCGAATCATGGAGCCCATGGAGAGGTGTCGCATCGCGGCTTTTCTGGTCCTATTATCGCGAATTGAAGGGCAGGGATGCCGCACCCCCGGCCTGAAAACGCGAAAAAGCATCAAAATCTCGTTTTTTTGTGCCTTCGGACGCGTGACAATCCGCTTCACATCCCTGTCATGTCGGGCTTACAGTATCCGCGCCATTCAGGTTAGAGAACCAAGGAGGCCAACGACGTGACGGTTGCCGTATCTCCGGATGGGCTTCCAGCGCTGGTGCTGAATGCGGATTACCGTCCGCTCAGCTATTACCCCCTGTCGCTCTGGTCGTGGCAGGACGCCATCAAGGCGGTGTTCCTCGAACGGGTGAACATCGTCGCCGAATACGAGCACGCGGTGTCCTCGCCGACCTTCTCGATGAAGCTGCCGAGCGTCGTCAGCCTGAAGGCCTATGTGAAGCCGTCGCGGCATCCCGCCTTCACACGCTTCAATGTCTTCCTGCGTGACCGCTTCCAGTGCCAATATTGCGGCACGCCCGACGATCTGACCTTCGATCACGTCATCCCCCGCCACCGCGGGGGTGCTACGACGTGGGAGAATGTCGTCGCCGCCTGTTCCCCCTGCAATCTCAGGAAAGGCGGCATGATGCCGGCGCATGCCAAGATGTGGCCGTTGCAGAAGCCCTACCAGCCGACGGTGCACGACCTGCACAATAATGGCCGTCTGTTCCCGCCCAACCATCTGCATGAAAGCTGGATGGATTATCTGTACTGGGATGTCGAACTCGAACCCTGAGAGCGTCCGACAATTCGGAACGCCGGCCGTCTGAAGCGATTGTCTCCATGATAGTCTGACATACCCTGATATCGGACCAGCTCGGCCGCGCTCACTTATCAGCGGCTTCGCGTTTTGAGGACCGGCTTCCTCCACTCCGTCGCTGCTTCGCAGCGCCACCTCTCCCCCCTCCGGAGGGAGAGGAAAGGAGCCTGAGGCAATAGGTTCGCGCCATTCCTCTCCCCCGTCGATCGGGGGAGAGGTGGCTCGGCGGAGCCGAGACGGAGTGGGGGTCGACTTGGCTCGGACGTCGAAAGCCGCGCTATCCGACTCGGCCCGCCGGATTTCTGCTCGAACTCTTGTCGTGCCGTTCGGTTGAACGGACTCAGTCGCGCGAAAGCGCGCTGCGGAAGGCGATGGCCGCTAGGACAAGGCTGGCGATGGCGTTCCAGCCGGCGAGCGACAGGCCGAGAATGCGAAGCGCGGCCTTGTCGCAGGACGGGGGCACGAATTTGTCGAGCGCGTCGAGCACGCCTTTGCCGCCGGTGTCGACCGGGCCTCCGCCCGCGGTGCAATCGGCCGGGCCCTGCCACCAGGCCCACTCCACGCCGGCGTGATAGATGCCGAGATACAGCCCATAGAGCATCAGCAGGCCGCCGATGGCCAGCAAGCCGCGCACCACCCATGCCGGCGCGTGCAGCGCCGATGCAAGCAGCGCCAGCAGCATCAGCGGCACGCCGATATAGTAGGGCGTGCGCTGTTCCAGGCAGAGATGGCAAGGGATGTAGCCGCCAATGTACTGGAAGGCGAGCGCGGAGCCGACAGTGGCGGCCATGGCTACGGCAAGGAACAGGGCCGTCATGGTCCGCTGGCGTCCGGTGTTGGCAGTCATGGTCGCAGTCATGGGGTCTTTCGTCCGTTATGTTCGCCGCTCGCCCGGTCTTGTGGTCCATGTCGCCACGCCGCCGCGCGGTTTGGGCGACATGAATCAGAAGGCGTATTTGACCAGGATATAGAGCAAAATCAGGGCGGCTGCCGCCGCACCCGCGATCAGGCCGAGGCGCTTTTCGATGAACTCGCGGATCGGCTCGCCATAGCGGCGCAGCAGCCAGGCCAGAAGCAGGAAGCGCCCGCCGCGCGCCACGATTGCCAGTGCGATGAACAGCAAAAGATTGACGCCGATGACCCCCGAAAGGATCGTCACCACCTTGATCGGCGGCAGATGGGCGGCGCCCGAGGTGATCAGCATCAAGATGATGAAGCCGATGCCCGAAGAGACGCGCAGCGCCTCGAACTCGTCATACTTGCCGTAGAATTCGAGGATGGGCCGCGCCAGCGCGTCGTAGGCGTAGTGGCCGATGAACCAGCCGGCGATGCCGCCCAGCACGGAGGCGACGGTGGCGATCAGCGCATAGCGATAGGCGCGATCAGGCCGCGACACTGCCATCGGCAGATAGAGCACGTCGGCCGGCACCAGGAACACGGAACTCTCGACGAAGGCGATGAAGGCCAGCCACCATTCAGCGGATTTGCGCGCCGCCAGCGACAAGGTCCAGTCGTACAGTCCGCGAAGCATCGGCTCTCCTAATGTCGTAAATGCCTACCGCACGGCGCCCACATGCACGGCGTGGCCGGCATAAGGGCAGGCAGAAAACCAGGGGCATGGATGAAACAGGTGCATGCGTGAAACCAAGACCCGAAGCGCGCCGCGTTCCTTCTTCCGGACGCCAGGCGCTTCGACACGACGCCTGTCTAGAAAGATTTTCCGCGCCGCACAATGGCAGTGCCCGCAGGAAACCGAAAGGGGCGGTTTGGTCGCGGCTCCGCAGGCTATCGGCAACAGGCCAGTTGACGAACAGGCCTCCAACCGTATAGTCCGCGCCATCCAGGCCGCCCGGCCTGAGCCCCTATGGCGGAATTGGTAGACGCGCTCGACTCAAAATCGAGTTCCGCAAGGAGTGCTGGTTCGATCCCGGCTAGGGGCACCATTTCAGTCGCCGCTTCGATACGTCTGCCGCTAATTCCCGATCGGCGTTTCGGCAAATGCGGATATGGTGTTCGAGTTTGTCGTGCGCCGTTTAAAGCCGATATCGCAAGAGCGACATCCGGGAGCGGCTCGGCAGGGTGCAGGACGGCCTGTCCAATGCGGTAGCCGCTTTCACGCTTCAGGACCTATGTTGGCCGCCTGACCGTTCCTCGGTGTGGATATATCAGGCCTTGAGATTGCCCCTTGCATCAGTTGTTGCTTATTTATCTGAAAGGGAGGAACTCATGCCGATTCGTCAGAAAGCTCAGGAGGCTGGCGTCTTCGATTCCTCCGAAGTGGCCCTGCTTGGCCGCGTGTTCGACAGGCTGAAGCTCGACGCCCGATCGGCCCAGCAACGCGAAGCGATTTCATCCCGCATAATCGCGAATTACATGGCCGGGATCAGGGACGAAGACGAATTGGTTTCGGCATCCAGACAGCCGCTGGGACGCTAGCGCAATTCTGGTGCAAGTCGGGTCAAAACGGTTTCATCGACGAGCTTCGGAATCCACGTGAAAACAAACGGTTAGGGTGAGCCGGCGGTTTCATCAACGCCGAACCGCGCCAATGGGTCGGCGTAGACACCGGCCATAGTCGCAAGAAACGCCACTCGTGCCGTCCCATCCGACGACATCCGGGTTCAACAAGGAAATCCCGCGAAGCTGAATTCGGCGACCGTGCCGTCCTCCGATCTGGTGACCCGAACGAACAGCGCGCCTGGAATGCGGGGTTGCATCGGGATGACCGGTTGCCCGTCTGGCAGCCCCTGCGGGACTTGAAGCCGCCACCTCGTGCGTGCCGATAATTCTCTCGCCCAGGATTTCCTCCACCTTGTAGCTGGTCATTTTCCCCGTTGGGCGACGATCTTGACTATCGACAGAAGGAGCCCGGCCTGCTTTTGGCGGTAGGTTCGGCACTTGGCGAGCAGGCCGGGCTGTGCTCCCGGCTGTCAGGTACCTTGGTGGAGGGCTTAGCCGGTGCGAAAGGCAGACTGTCTCCTTCTCCTCGGACCCGCAATTGGGACTGAAGTCCGAAGCATCGACGCATTGGTCCTAAACCCTGAACATAAGCCGCCGTTCCTCATTGGCGTGGAAGCCGTCGAGTAAAGTCCCTTCATCGACGGTCCCTGGACGCCCGCCGTTGCTGCGAGCGGCGGGTGTCCGACTTCGGGGAGAAAGACATGCAGCTTGGCGAGATCATCGCGAACACCTTCGCCGTCCTGCTGCTGATTTGTTTTCTCGCGATCGTGTTCTTCCTGTTTGGAAAGCCGCTGTGGCCGGACCACTATGCTCGCATGTCGATTATTCTCCCGGTCGACGCGATGACCACGGCTTCGGTGAGACGGACCGGCGCGCATCCTCATCTGCCGGACACTTTCGACATGGCGCTCGCTCGCCCAAGACCGTCCCCGTAGGGCTCCGTGGCGGGCTTTTTCGCGTCCAGGATTCTGGCGCCCGCAGCTTTCCCATTGGCGGCTCCCCCGCTGGTTCCGGCAGGTGGATTTCTCGCGTTCAGCGCCTGTTCCTCGCAATCCGCGCGCCACCGCCGAAAGCGACGGGGAAGAATGAGGACGAGTGGCTCAAGTTAGATCTGGTCGGCCGTTTCAAGTTCCTGAAGAGCAATGAAGATTAGCCTCATGCTCGCTGCCGGATTTCGTGAAGGCGGACCAAAGTCCCAGGGTCTGGTCCCAAAGGTCTTATGTTACCACTTAAGTTCCGTGAATGTCCTTTATATGTTCGAACGAATTAGCTAATTCTGATGTCCGCCACGAGGAAAAGCGCTGAAGAAAAACGGATGCGCCGCCGGCAAGCGACATGAATTATACCCAAAATCGCATCACCTTTGTCGCGCTTTGTTGAAAGATTGTGACTGTTGCTCAAGCAGGCGCTGGCGAATAAACGCTATCAATACAGTGACTGTTTATCCCATGAAGCAACCAAATGCTCAGGCTTGAAGCAAGCATCCACGCGATCCAGAAGATGCGAGCGCGTCTATCGTCTCTTGAGCAGGCTCTTCATCCGGTTGCGCAGCAGGCGGGCCATGTTGCGGGTCTCCCGGTAGAGATGCAGTTGCGAGGCCGCCTGGCGGGCGAGACGGTCGGCGTCCGGCGTCAGGCCGATCACCAGCGTGCCCATCGGCTTGCGCTCGGTCCACAGCCTGCTCATCACTGGATGGTCGGGCACGGCACAGGAATCGGTCATCATGATGTTGGGGTCGTCGAGATGCTGCCTGGTCACCTCGATCATCAGCAGCGTGCCTGGCGAATAGCCGGCCAGAGTTTCGTCGTAGGCCGTCTTCCAGGTGTAGGCAACGCCGGCTTCGACGAAGACGATCAGGCACGCAATGGTGCGGCCGTCGAGCGTCAGCGAATGGATGCGGCACAGGTCCTGCTCGGCCAGCCTGTGCACGGCCTCGCGGGCGAAGGCGGCGCGGTAGCGGTCGATCGCCATGGCCGTGCGCTCGCGGCCCTTCCAGCCGGCCGCCTCCAGCGTCAGGAAGCTCTCGATGGCGTGACGGATCTCGTCGGGGCCGCGCGCCACGACATGTTCAAGCTTGCCGAGGTCGCCCAGCCGCCGCTTGAGGCGGCGGAACTCGCGGTAATGGTGCGCGCGCAGCGAAGCCTTCAGATAGTCCTCGGCGTCGCGTTCGCTCTCGAGCAGCGGACGCTGGGCGTGACCGGTGGTGACCAACATCAGGCCACGCGTTTCGGCCACAGTGGCAACCAGGCTCGCCACCGCGCCGTCGAGCCTGATGTCGGGCAGGACGAACACTTTCGGCAGCTTCAGATGCGGGCGCGACAGCATCGAGAAGAAATCCTCGAGGACACCGACCGGATCGTCGCGGTCGACCAGCGGGGTGCCGAGCGGGCCGAACGGGCTCGACCATGTGCGCATGACCGGAACCCCGAGCGGCACCACCGGCCGCTCCACCGAGAACGGCACCAGAAGGCGTAGCCGGTTGCGGTATTCATCGCCGTCACGGATGACGGCCAGACGCACCTCGCGGTCTTCCAGCCGGGGCATTGCGGGCGCGAGGAAACGCGGGTTGAAGAAGACGTTGGGCTCGATGGTGCGGGCGCACAGATAATCCAGCTCCTCGACGAGGTCGAACCCGGCCGACGCCGTATAGATGGCCAGTTTCCGCTCGGGCCGGTTGTTGGCGAGGATCTCGATATGGGCCGGGTCGGTGTCGCGCCCCAGTCCGGCAAGGCCGGACACCATGGCGCCGGCGGGGCCGCCGCTGGTTTCCTCGAGCAAGGGGATGGCGGCCATCACGCGGCTCCTTTGGCTGGCACGAAGATCGCCATGACGATGCCGAGCTTGCGCCAGACCGTGAAGGACAGCGCGCCGGCCTCGAAGATCATGGCGAAGGCGGTGGCCATTGCGGCGCCCCACAGGCCGAAGAGCGGGATCAGCACCACGTTCAGGCCAATGTTGAAGGCCAGCGTCATGGCATAGACGGCGGCGCAGATATTCTGGTTGCCGCTCATGGTGAGCAGGCTTTCGCACGGGCCCACGGCGGCGCGCGCCACGACGCCGAAGACGAGCAGGAACAGAAGCGGATAACCCGATGTGAATTCGGGACCGAACAGCATCAGCATCGGTTTGCCAAGCGCCAGCACCAGCAGCGCCATGGCGAGCGATGGCCAGAAGGTCCACGACACCGTCTCGCGGGCGAAGGCGGCGAGCTTTTCCGGCTCGCCATGGGTGAACTGGGCATAGCGCTGAGCGACGCCTGCCTTGACGGCGAAGTAGACGAAATGCACCAGCGCCAGTGTCTTGACCGTGGCGAAATAGACGGCGACGTCGTTGGGGTCCATATAGGCGCCGACCATCAGCACGTCGGCATTGGTGAGCAGGAAAAAGAAGCTTTCGACCAGGAAGATCGGCAGCGAGACAATGAACCATTGTGCGAAATGCACCTTCAGCGGCCCGGCCGGAATCTGCTTTTCCATGCGCCGGGTGACGCCGATAAGCTGGGCGAGCGTGGTGACGTAAGTGGCGGCGATCGAGGCGAAGATCGCGGTCTTCGCGTCGGGCGCGTAGCCGGCGAAAAGCATCAGCGCCATGAACAGCAGGATCAGCACGGGCCGTATCAGATAGGTCGGCGCCAGGGCGAACAGCGCCCAGCTGTTCGCCCTGGCCTGGCCTTGCAGCAGGTCCGACAGCGCTATCATCGGCAGGCAGATGACGCCGAGGATGAACGGCAGGACATAGTAGTTTTCAGTCCATGACGAAGCGAGCCACACGCCGAGTGCGCCGAGCCCGGCGATGACCGTCGAAGCGATCAGGACGAACAGGCGGCTGGCCACGACGATACCGCGCAACTCGTCGATGAGGCCGCGCTCGCGGTATTCGGGAATGAAGCGGATAACCGAGGTGTGGAAGCCGAGGCAGGCGAGATTGCCGACGATGACCATGGTCACCCAGACAAGGACGAAGATGCCGTATTCGAACGAGCCCATCCAGCGTGCCATCAACACCTGGCTGACGAAGGCGATGACGGCGCTGACGATGCGGATGGAAAAGGCAATGACCGACATGCGGCCGGCCTCGCCGCGCTCGTCGGCGGTGAACAGCACGGCGTCGACGCGGCCAAGCAACGGCTCCACGCGCAGCGCCAAACGCTGCGGCAAGAACCGCCCGGCTGTCGTGGCCGCGGAAAAGCGCACCCCGATTGTTCTCCGTTTTCCGCTTCTTTTCAGGCTTTGGTGTAGCGGAGACACCTTAAGAAAGGGTGGGTGGGAGAGGCATGCACAATGGCAGAGGGGCGAGCGAGGACGACCGGTGTGGGTTCCATGCCGCAAGTGGGAGACAGGCGCTCTGTCGTTCCAACTCCCAGCCAAGCCTAAGAGCGGCGCGCTTCGCCGTGAGTTGCGACATAGTCGATCTCGGAACGGCTGATGCCGATGTCTTTCAGCATGAAATCGGGCATCGCCTCCAGGTGACGCCGCTCATGTCGGAGGCGCTGTCCGCGCGCCAGCCAAGCGAGGATGGCCATCAGCCGCCATGGTGGGGCGCGCAGCCTTGCCAGGAAGATAGCTATCTCGGGCATGGTTTCTCCTCGCGACGCGTAAAAGGCCTGCCGGCACTGTTCCGGCAGGCGGTGCCGTCAGTCGGCCTTTTTCATGGCGTCGCATGAGACATTCGGGTTCATGTCGGCGAAGGCGCCGGTCGGGTTCGGCTTCCAGGCCCAGACATGAAGTTCGTAGAAGGGGCCGAGGCCGTAGCGGTTGGGAGCGCTGTCGAAGTTGAACAGCTGGCCTTCGAGCGACGCGGGACCCTTCGCGGTGATATATTCGACGGCCACCAGCTTCAGCTTGCCATCGGCCATCGGCTCGTACATCACGGCCTCCGGCTTGGCGAGGTCGACGGCATCATCCTTAAGATAGGCGCCGTTGACGTAGTGAATGCCCATCGCGCCGCCGGTGATGCCGCTGGCGCAGGGAATCGGCGCATAGCCCTCGGCGGTGGCCGCCGCGACATTCACGAAGCGGCCGTTGGCCGCCCGCACCTCGGCGGCCAGCCGATTGCCACTCTCCGCAGATGCGGCAGTGGCGGTGATCGCCATGATGGACAGCGCGGCAAGGCGCCAGAAATTGACGTTCATTTTATTCTCCATTGGTTGTTGGTGACGCGCAGGCGGCAGGACCGGCCTGTAAGGCCCTGCTGCCCTGCCTGCGCGTTGGATCGTCAGTTGCGGGACGGGTCCGATCCGTTCCTCTCTAGCCGGGCGGCGGTCTCATTGATGCCACCCCCAGTATTCCCAGTAGTCCCGCCGCATCTCGTGCTCCGGCAGGCCGACGTCCCGCCTTAAATAATCGTCTTGCGGTGGCAGGCGCCTGCGCCGGCTTCGCAATGGCGCGAGCAGCGCGGAGACAATCCGCGATGCGAGACCACGCCGGGAGGGTGCATGGTCGAACGCCACGACGGCGGCTGCCGTTTCGGGAGGAAACAGCACGGAAAGCCGACACCCATCGCTGCCCAGGACGATCTCACGCTCATTGTTCCATCCTTGGTCCATAGGGTCAGCGATAAAAGTAAGGGTCCAGGACCCTCACCTCCGTGATCTTGTCCACCGGTAGCGAATTCTTCTGCGCCGTGCTGCGGATCGCCTCCGGCGAGGGGGCGTCGTAGATGCAGAAACTCTTGTTCCTGTCGGGCGACACGAAGGAGTGCAGCCAGGTGACCCCCTTCTCGGCGTTGCGCATGATGATGCCGCCGAGCGCCGTCGCGCCGACGTCGTTCGTCGGCACGTTGAGCCCGTCGGGGAATGTCCGTTCGATCAGATAGCGAGGCATGGAGTGGCTTCCTTTTGTGACTGATTCACGCTCGAAATGAGCGCGGTTGGAGAAAAATCACGATCGTCGAAAGCGCACATCGGAGCCTTTCCCCATATTGCGCGGGACGATTCCCTATGTTTTCGACGTTTGGTCTGGGAGCCACACTGCGGATACCGAAGCGGGGGTATTTTGGAGAAGGGTCGAGGGACGACGATACTTATGGGCCAGTGACGATGCTTCTGGAACGGCAGGCACAACTCGATCAGTTGGAGGAACTGCTCGCGGAGGCCGCGCGCGGTCGCGGCCGCGTGGCGGCATTGCTGGGCGAGGCCGGCGCCGGCAAGACGGCACTCGTCGAGGCGTTCGTAACCCGTGCCGGGCAGCACGTTTCCATATTCCGCAGCGCTTGCGAAGACCTGTCGATTCCCGATCCGCTGGGACCGCTCTATGATCTGGCCCGGGACGCGCAGTGGGCACTGCCCCGGGCAATCGACGACCGCCAAGGTCAGCGGCTGCCCCTGTTTTCAGACGCTCTCGAGGTTTTCGAGGCGAGGTCTCGGCCGGGTTTGCTGGTCATCGAGGATATGCACTGGGCCGACGACGCGACCCTGGATTTCGTCCGTTTCCTGGGCCGGCGCATCACCAACACACATATGCTGGTGCTGTTCACGGCACGCACCGACCGCAGCGAAGGGCAGATGCGTGCGCGCCGGGTGCTCGGCGAAATTCCAGCCGGCAACGTCCAGCGCATCGAAGTGCCACTGCTCAGCGAGGCGGCGGTGTTGTCGCTTGCCGAAGCAGCCAACCGCGACGGCAGCGCAATCTATCGCGCCACCGCGGGCAACGCCTTCTTCGTCACCGAATTGCTGGCTGCCGAAAGCGAGATGATCCCGCCGGCCAGCGTCCGCGACGCCGTGCTGGCGCGTGCCGAGCGCCTGTCGCCGGGAGCGCGCTCGATGCTCGACGCGGTGTCTGTGTTTCCACGCCGCGCCGATGCCTGGGCGCTGCGCGGCCTCTGTGGCGTCGCCAGCGCCGGCCAGCTGGCGGAATGTGTCTCGAATGGCTTGCTCGACGATCTCGGCGATGGCTACGCCTTCCGGCACGAGATCGCCCGTCGCGCCATCGAGATGGCGCTGACCTCGAGCCGTCGGCGCGAATTCAACCAACGCGCGCTTTCCGCACTGCAGGAAAACGCCGAGGTGACTACCGCAAGGCTTGTGCACCATGCGGTGGAGGCCCAGAATCTTGAGGCGGTGCGCGAGCTTGCCCCGCTCGCAGCGCGCGAGGCTTCCCGCGTCGGCGCGCATCGCGATGCCGCCGGCTACTACGAGGTCGCCTTGCGGCATGCCGACAGCCTGCCGATGAGCGACCGGGCGAGGCTTTACGAAGGATATGCGTTTGAATGCCATCTGATCGGCCGCATCGATGCGGCCATCGAGGCGCAGAGCCAGGCGCGCCGGCTACAGCAGGCGCTGGGCGACACGCTCAGGGAGGGCGACAGCCTCAGATGCCTGTCGCGCTTCGCCTATCTGGTGGGTGACCGCGAACAGGCGGACCTGTTCGGGGCCCAGGCAGTGGAACTGCTGGAACAGGCGCCTGCCAGTCCGGAGCTTGCCATGGCCTATTCCAATCTCTCGCAGCTGGCGATGCTGGCCGAGAAGCTCGATGAGACGCTGCTGCTTGGCGGCAAGGCAGTCGCTCTGGCCGAACGGTTGAACAAGCCGGAGATAATCTGCCACGCGCTCAACAATCTTGGTTCGGCCGAGCAGTGGCTTGACCTGGCCAAGGGCCGGCTGCACCTCGCCCGCAGCCTTGAAATCGCGCTCGTGCAGAATTTCCAGGAGCACGCGGCACGCGGCTTCACCAATTGCGCCTGCGCCGAAATGAACCAGCTCGATCTTATGCGCGCGCAATCCTTTCTCGACCGCGGCATTGCCTATTGCGTTGAGAACGACCTCGCGACCTGGCGCGACTATATGCGGGGCGTGCAGGCGCAGCTGCTTTTGCGACGCGGCCTTTGGGACGATGCGGCCGCCATGGCTCTCGACGTCATCGACGATGCTGCAACGACGGCCCTGGTGCGTTACCCATCCTTGGTCGCACTGGCGAAACTGCGCATAAGGCGAGGCGATCCGGCTGGGCCTGTGCTGGAGGAAATGAAGCGGTTCCTGGACAGGGGAATGGAGCTGCAGCGGCTGGTGCCTTACACGGCGTCGATGGCCGAACTGGCATGGCTTGGGCAAGGCGACGCCAATGAGGCGCTTCGCCTGATCGAGCTGGCAGAAAGCCTGTCGCCGACGAGGGCGATGTTCGCCGAACTGGCCGTCTGGCGGCTGCTCTTGTCGCCTGAAAGCGACCCTGGCGATACGACCGGCATGGCGGAGCCCTATCGCCTGCTGCTCGCCGGCGATTGGCATGGTGCCGCGACGCTGTGGGCCCGGCTCGGCGCTCCGTTCGAGCAGGCGCTCGCCCTGCTGCACGGCGACGAGCCGGCCCTGCGCCTGGCCCTGGACATATTCGAGGGTCTCGGTGCCCGGCCGGTCGCCCAGCACGTCCGCGCCGTCATGCGGCAGAATGGCGTCAATAACATTGCAAGGGGACCGCGGCAGAGCACGCGCGCCAATCAAGCTGGCCTGACGCTGCGCCAGATGCAGGTCCTGCAACTGATCGAACGCGGTTTTTCCAACAAGAGAATAGCCGAGCACCTGACCATCTCACCGAAAACCGTCGATCATCATGTCTCGGCGGTGCTGGGCAAGCTGGACGCCATTTCGCGTGGCGAGGCGACCGCCGCCGCGCGCGATTCCGGGCTGATCTGAGCACGTAGGAAACGCCCCGGATCAGAAATCCGGGAACGCGAGCCTGCAGGTTTCCTTACGCGAAAGCGCCGTGGCAGTGCTTGTATTTCTTGCCGGAGCCGCAGGGGCAAGCTTCGTTGCGACCTACCTTGCCCCAGGTAGCGGGGTTGTTGGGGTCGCGGTCTTCGGGGGCGACGATGGCGTTGCTTTCCTGGCGCACCAGAAGGGCGGTTTCGCCGCCTTCGAAATCGTTCTCGCCGGTGGTACCGTCAATATGCGTGCCGAACATGTCGGGGGCTTCCGGCGGCGGGGCCTCGGCAGCCTGGCGGACCAGTTCGACGCGCATCAGCTGCGCGGTGACGGCCTGGCGCAGATTGCCCAGCATCGCCTGGAACAGCTCGAATGCCTCGCTCTTGTATTCCTGCAAAGGATCGCGCTGGGCGTAGCCGCGGAAGCCGACGACCGAACGCAGATGGTCGAGGTTGACGATGTGCTCGCGCCACAGATGGTCGAGCGTCTGCAGCACCACGGAGCGCTCGACATAGGTCATCACCTCGGGCCCGAAGCGCTCGGCGCGCTCCTTGGCGGCGGCGTCGGCGGCTTGCGTGATGCGCTCGCGAATGTCGTCCTCGGCGATGCCTTCTTCCTTGGCCCATTCCTCGATCGGCAGGTCGAGATTGAGGAACTCGGCGACCTCGGCCTTCAACCCGGCGACATCCCACTGCTCGGCATAGGCGTTCTCGGGAATGGCCTTGGCGACGATCTCGTCGATAACGCCTTCGCGCATCTCGGCAATGGTCTCCGACAGGCCTTCGCCGTCCATCAGCTCGATGCGCTGTTCGAACACGACCTTGCGCTGGTCGTTGGAAACATCGTCATATTTCAGAAGATTCTTGCGGATGTCGAAGTTGCGCGCCTCGACCTTCTTCTGCGCCTTTTCCAGCGCCTTGTTGATCCAGGGATGGATGATGGCCTCGTCTTCCTTGAGGCCGAGCTTCTGCAACATGCCGTCCATGCGCTCGGAGCCGAAGATGCGCATCAGATCGTCCTGCAGCGACAGGAAGAATTTCGAGCGGCCGGGGTCGCCCTGGCGGCCGGAGCGGCCACGAAGCTGGTTGTCGATGCGGCGTGATTCATGGCGCTCGGTGGCGAGCACGTAGAGGCCGCCGGCGGCCAGCGCCTTTTCCTTCAGGCGCTCGACGTCGGCATAGATTTCCTTTTCCCGCGCCTCGCGCTCGGGCCCTTCAGGCATGTCGCCCAGTTCCTCGGCGATGCGCATCTCGGCATTGCCGCCGAGCTTGATGTCGGTGCCGCGGCCGGCCATGTTGGTGGCGATGGTGATGGCGCCGGGCTTGCCCGCCTGGGCGACGATCGCAGCCTCGCGCTCGTGATGGCGGGCGTTCAGCACCTCGAAATCCTTAAAACCTTCCTTGCGCAGCCGCTCGGCCAGTTGCTCGGACTTCTCGATCGAGGTGGTGCCGACCAGCGTGGGCTGGCCCTTGGCGCTGGCTTCGCGGATCTCCTTGACGATCGCCTTGTATTTTTCCTCGACCGTCCGGTAGACCTCGTCGTCCTCGTCCTTGCGGATGACCGGCAGGTTGGTCGGGATCTCGGTGACTTCGAGGCCGTAGATGTTGCCGAACTCCTCGGCCTCGGTCAGCGCCGTGCCGGTCATGCCGGAAAGCTTCTTGTAGAGGCGGAAATAGTTCTGGAAGGTAACGGAGGCGAGCGTCTGGTTCTCCGGCTGGATCGCCACATGCTCCTTGGCTTCAAGCGCCTGGTGCAGGCCTTCCGAATAGCGGCGGCCGGGCATCATGCGGCCGGTGAACTCGTCGATAATGACGATCTCGCCATTGCGCACGATATAGTCCTTGTCGCGCTGGAACAGGCGGTGCGCCTTCAGCGCATTGTTGACGTGATGGACGATGGCGACGTTCTCGACGTCATAGAGCGACTCGCCCTTCAAGAGGCCGGCGTCGCGCAGCAGGTTCTCGAGCTTCTCGGTGCCTTCCTCGGTGAAGATGGAGGTCTTCTGCTTCTCGTCGATCTCATAATCCTGCGGCTGCAGCTGGATGATGAAAGTGTCGATGGTGTTGTACATTTCCGAACGGTCCTCGAGGGGACCGGAAATGATCAGCGGGGTGCGCGCCTCGTCGACCAGGATGGAATCGACTTCGTCGACGATCGCGTAGTTGTGACCGCGCTGCACCATCTGGGCGCGCTCGTACTTCATGTTGTCGCGCAGATAGTCGAAGCCGAGTTCGTTGTTGGTAGCATAGGTGACGTCGGCGGCGTAGGCGACGCGGCGCTCCTCGTCGGACAGGCCATGGACGATGACGCCGACCGAGAGGCCGAGGAACTTGTAGACACGGCCCATCCATTCGGAGTCGCGGGTGGCAAGATAATCGTTGACGGTGACGACGTGGACGCCATTGCCGGCCAGTGCATTGAGATAAACGGGCAAGGTCGCGACCAGCGTCTTGCCCTCACCGGTGCGCATCTCGGCGATGCCGCCATTGTGCAGCACCATGCCGCCGATCAGCTGGACGTCGAAGGGGCGCATGCCGAGCACGCGGCGCGCCGCCTCGCGGGCGGTGGCGAAGGCCGGGATCAGCAGGTCCTCGAGGCTGGCGCCGTTGGCGATGTCTTGGCGGAACTTTTCCGTGCGGCCGGCGAGCTCTGCATCGGAGAGCGCCCGCATCTCGTTTTCCATGGCGTTGATCGCCTCGACACGGGGCCGGGTCGACTTGACCCTGCGGTCGTTGGAGGAGCCGAAAACCTTACGGGCGAGACCGCCGAGACTGACCATCCAATGGTCCTTTCGATAGAATTCTCAAACTGAGACGAGCGCCGGCCGGCCCCATCAAATCCACGTGAATGCGCCGCCTGTATGCGGGCAACGCAAAAAGCGCCCGGAAAACGGTTCTGGACGCAAAGTCGTTGGACAGATAAGAGGGGGCTCAACTGATGTCAACGCCGCGCTGGCCCTGCCGGTCGCGCCAAATTCGGCCACAATCTGGCTGATCTGGAAGCCTCCCGTCCTTCACATCCTCATCGGAGTCATCTTAATGTCCTTGTTGTTCCGCCGTGCGTCGCTCGCCAGCCTCGGCCTGGCCGTCGGCCTGTCGGCTCTTTGCCTGTCGCCGCTGATGGCGCAGGAAACCGCACCAGCCCAGCCGGCACCGGCCGCACCGGCGGCACCGGTCGATCCGAATACAGTGGTTGCCACCGTCAACGGCCAACCCCTCACCGAAGCAGATCTCGTGCTTGCCGAAGGCGAGCTGTCGCAGCAGTTCGCGCAACTCCCGGCCGAGCAACGCCGCGCCGCGGCGCTTTCGGCCGCAATCGAGATCCGCGTCATGGCCGCCCAGGCCGTCTCGACCGGTCTCGACAAGGATCCCGATTTCCAGCGCCGCATGGCCTTCCTGCAGCAGCGCGCGCTGCATGGCGAGATGGTCGAGAAGGGCGTCGTTGACAAGGTCACCGACGCCGAGATCCGCGCCCGCTACGACCAGGAGATCGCCAACACGCCGCCGGTCAACGAGGTGCATGCCCGTCACATCCTCGTGAAGACGAAGGAAGAGGCCGAGGCGATTATCAAGCAACTCGACGGCGGCGCCGATTTCCAGAAGCTCGCCAACGAGCACACCTCGGATCCGAGCGGCAAGACCAGTGGAGGCGATCTCGGCTGGTTCGGACCTGGCCAGATGGTGCCGGAATTCGACAAGGCCGCTTTCGCGCTCGAGGTCGGCAAATACACCGAGCAGCCGGTGCAGTCGCAGTTCGGCTGGCATGTGATCAAGCTCGAGGACAAGCGCACCAAGCAGCCGCCGGCCTTCGACGACGTCAAGGACCAGGCCAAGCAGGCGGTCATCCGCGACAAGTATTTCGCGCTGGTCAAGTCGCTGCGCGCCGATGCCAAGGTCGAAATTCCCGACGCCAATTTGAAGAAGGCCGTCGATACGCTGGAAAGCGCCAAGTAAACCAGAACGGTTTCGAAAAAGGGGCGCGGTGGCCAAAGGGCGCCGCGCCCTTTTTGCGTCAGTTCAGCCGTCGGGCCCCTCTATGCCTCGCAGGAGATAGCGGACCACCTTGCGTATCGTCGCCTCGTCTTCGTCGAGCCGGTTGGTCAGGAGCTGCCGCCACGCATAGGAAGCCACCAGGTCAGCCGCCACAGCCGGATCGACATCGGCCGCGACCTCGCCCCTTGCCCTGGCGCGCTCGATGATCTGGCCGGTGTGGGCCCGGCGCCCGCCTGTATAGCCAGCAAGGGCCGTGGCCGCCGTTTCGTCCGACTGTGCCTCGGCGATCAGCGACCTGAACACGCTGCCCGACGACGTCTCGCGCCAGTGCGCGAACAGGTTCTTGAGGAAGCCGACGAGATCCTCTTCCAGTCTTCCCGTATCGGGAACATCGACGCGTTTCTGGCGCTGGTAGACCTCCAGCAGCAGCGAGGCCTTGCTCGGCCACCAGCGATAGATGGTCGGCTTGCCGGCACGCGCCCGCCGCGCCACGGCCTCGATCGAGAAGCCGGCATAGCCGGCCTCGACCAACACCGCCTCGGCGGCATCGAGAATGGCTTCCGCGCTGTCGGGATTGCGCCGCGCACCAATGGATTTACGCGCCGTATCCGCCTCTTCGGCCATCCTGTCGCCCTCGCGTCGGTTAGGCCGGCAATATAAGTGATCCGACGATGGAACGAAACGGCCCGTTCTTGGCGGCTGAAGCAGGAGACATTTGCCTGCCATGTCTCCCGCACGATGCCCAGGCGGTCATCGGTGCTGACCAACTCCACCCGCGCGCCGGCGCCGAGTCACAACGGCGTCCAGAAATACCAAGGTCAGTGTCACAAGCTGCCTTGGGAGAGATCGCAACCTGGGCAGGGCGGTGCCAGCGAACTGCAACGGAGCCGGCTGCGAACCGGTCAAGGCCAATTCCGGTTCTCACGCCGCCACCAAAACGCCTTGCGCGGGCGCGCCGTATCGGGCAAACCGGCGTTTCTCCGCCGATTTTTCCCGTCCGAGGTTCCATGTCCACGACGATTTCGCCGCTCGCGCCGAAGAAATACCCCAAGATGCCTGAGATCGAGGGGGTGCGCATCGCCACCGCCGAAGCGGGGATAAAATACAAGAACCGCACCGATCTCCTGGCCATGGTCTTCGAGCCCGGCACGGCGGTCGCCGGCGTGTTCACAAAGTCGAAATGCCCCTCGGCGCCAGTCGATTTCTGCCGGCAGAACCTCGCCGCGGGCAAGGCCCGGGTGCTCGTCGTCAATTCCGGCAACGCCAATGCCTTCACCGGCAAGAAGGGCCGGGACTCCACCGCGCTGACGGGCGAAGCGGCAGCCAAGGCTGCCGGCTGCACGCCAGGCGAGGTGTTCCTGGCCTCGACCGGCGTCATCGGCGAGCCGCTTGACACAACCAAGTTCAGCCATCTGCTGGCTGGTCTGGTCAGCAACGGCAAGCCCGACCTGTGGACCGAGGCGGCCAAGGCCATCATGACCACGGACACTTATCCGAAGGTGGCGACGCAGACCGTCAAGCTCGGCGAGACCGATGTCACCATCAACGGCATTTCCAAGGGCGCCGGCATGATCGCACCCGACATGGCCACGATGCTGTCCTTCGTCGCCACCGATGCGCCGATCGCCGCCCCCGTGCTGCAGGATCTGCTGTCGCGCGGCACGGCCAAGACCTTCAACGCGGTGACCGTCGACAGCGACACCTCCACCAGCGACACGCTGCTGCTCTTCGCCACCGGAAAGGCCGCCAAACGCGGCGCGCCGGAGGTAACCGATCCCAAGGATGCCCGTCTGGGGGCGTTCCGCCGTGCGCTCGGCAAAGTGCTGAAGTCGCTGGCGCTGCAAGTGGTGCGCGATGGTGAGGGCGCCCGCAAGCAGGTCGAAGTCACCGTTACCGGCGCGAAATCGGCGCGCTCGGCCAAGCGCATCGCGCTCTCGATCGCCAATTCGCCGCTGGTCAAGACGGCGGTCGCCGGCGAGGACGCCAATTGGGGCCGCGTCGTCATGGCCGTCGGCAAGGCCGGCGAGCCGGCTGACCGCGACCGCCTGTCGATCTGGTTCGGCGACAACAGGCTGGCGCATGAGGGCGAGCGCGATCCGGCCTATTCGGAGGAAGCGACCTCGGCGTATATGAAGCGCGACGACATCCGCATCCGCGCCGATATCGGCATCGGCCGCGGCAAGGCGACGGTGTGGACCTGTGACCTCACCAAGGAATACGTCGCCATCAATGGCGACTACCGGAGCTGACGGACTTGGTTTCCAAACATCCGGCCAGCATGCTGGCGACAGTGCGCCGCTATGAGGCGGCCGGGTTCCGCGCCTGGCCCGCGGCGGCAGTCCATTATGACGGCACCTGGGTGGTGCGGCTGACGGCCGGACATCCGGCCAAGCGGCTGAATTCGGTCAATCCGCTCGATCCCGGCGACACCCAGCACATCGCTGACCGCATCGGCCGCGCCAGCCGCCGTTTCGATGCCTATGGCAGGCCGCTGACCTTCCGCATGTCGCCGCTATCGGGTCCGGATCTCGCCAGCCATCTCGACCGCGAGGGTTGGAGCCGGTTCGACGAATCGCTGGTGATGCGGCTGCCGCTGGCCGATGCCCAGCTGGATGCCGCCATGGACCAGATCCCGTTGAAGGACATCAGCCGCTTCATCGGCGCGTCGCTCAAGGTCAGCGGCTCGGACGCGTCGCTGCGGCCAGGCCTGTCGGAGATCATCGGCGCCATCCAGCCCGAGGCCGGGCTGTTCGCGCTCGAGGCTGGAGCGGAACCACTGGCGACGCTGATCTGCGTCCATGACGGCGATCTCGCCGGCCTGTTCGAGGTCGCCACCGACAAGTCGGCACGCAACAAGGGCCACGGCCGCAACCTGATCCTGTCGGCGCTGAAATGGGCGCGGCTGCGCGGCGCGCGGGAAGCCTGGCTGCAGGTCGAGGCCGGCAATGTGCCGGCGCTGGCGCTCTATCATTCGCTCGGCTTCGACGAGGTCTATCGCTACCACTACCGCCGGCCGCCTGTTCATGGGTGAAATCGGGCATGAATGATGTGACGATCGCCGGCAAGCGCCTGCTCCTGGTCGCCGCCTGCGCCCTGGTCGACGCCGACGGGCGCGTGCTCCTGGCGCAGCGGCCCGAGGGCAAGCAGCTTGCCGGGCTCTGGGAGTTTCCCGGCGGCAAGGTCGAGCCCGGCGAGACGCCGGAGCAATGCCTTATTCGCGAACTCTATGAGGAGATCGGGATCGAGACCGACATCCCGTGCCTGGCACCGCTCACCTTCGCCAGCCATAGCTACGACGATTTCCATCTTTTGATGCCGCTTTTCATCTGCCGCCGCTTTCGCGGCATCGCCCAGCCGAAGGAGGGGCAGGCGCTGAAATGGGTGCGGCCCAGGCAGATGCGCGACTACCCGATGCCGCCGGCCGACGCTCCGCTGATCCCGTTCCTGATCGACCTCCTGTAGGCGAACAGAACCGCTAGCGGCCTGTGGCTGAGCGGAGCTGCGGGGCGCATAAGCCAGCATTAATGGAAGATTTATCTCATCATGAAAAATTGATGCAAGGCTGCCTCGTCGCGGCCGTGCCGGCGATTTTCTGGGGAGCGACAGCATGAGCCTAGACAGGGATTGGGATTCGATCCGGCCCGACCGCAGTTTTCGCGCCGCGGATGCGGGCATGGGCGTGCTGCGCGTCACGCTGCTGTTCGGGTCGGCCGCGGTGGCGCTGGCCCTGATCGCAACGCCCTTCCTCGAGAGCCAGACGCGCTCGCAATCGGCTCGGAATTTTGCCAGCGGTCTCGACATGACTGCCACTGGTTCGATCACTCGTCGCGATACCTATACGGTGCGCCGCAGCGTGCTTCAGCCGCAGCCCGATTCGGTCTGCATCATCCGATCCGACGGCCGGACCAGCGGCGACTGCTGACCGGGTCCAAGACATTTTCAGAGGCGGCGGTTTCATCGCCTATTAAGCCTGTGCCGTTAACCTTTCTTAACAGGTCGGCGGTATGGTTCCGGCAAGAGGGATCGACGTGATGAAAACAGTGCTGCTGCGTTTCCTGAACGATGAAAAGGGCGCCACGGCCGTCGAATACGGCTTGATCGTCGCCGTACTGTCGCTGACGATCGTCGGCGGCATCAGCCAGGTCTTCAACGCGATCACCTGGCTGTTCAGCGACAATGGCAGCAGGCTTGCCAACGCTTTCGCACCCTGATCTGGCTGTCCGCGTCCGCGGACACTGTCATTGCCCCTTGGGCTGCTCCAACACAGTCTTCAGCGAGATCTTGGCCGAACCCGGCTTGAGCGGCTTTTGCTGCGATGCATCGGGCGCCCAGCCGGACATCCAGACCATCGAAAAGCTTGCGCGGATGCGGCCGTCGGGATCCGAAAACCGCTCGGCGTAGATTTGCGCGGCGCGGGCGAACAGCTGGCGTGTGCCCGGCCGCCGGCTGCGATCGGCAAGCGCGCTGGTTTCGCCCATGGCGCGCAAATCGGCCATCAGGTTGAAAAGACTGTCATAGCGCACCGTCACCGTCTCGACATCGGCGACCGGCAGAGCGAGGCCGGCGCGCTGCAGCAGCGCTCCCGCGTCGCGAACGTCGGTGAACGGAATGACGCGCGGGCTGGCGCCGCCGTGAAGCTCGGTCTCGGCCGCCAGCAGGCTTTCACGCAATTCGCCGAGCGTGCCGGCGCCGGCGAAGGCGCCGAGGAAAAGCCCGTCCGGACGCAGCGCACGGCGGATCTGCACCAGCATGCCGGGAATGTCGTTCATGGCCTGCAACGAAAGAAGCGACACCGCCAGGTCGAGGCTTTGCGGCTCGAAGGGCACGGTTTCCAGCGGCGCTACCATGCCGGCGGAATTGCCCAGGAAAGCCGTATCCGCCTCGACACGGACGATGTCCGCCACCTTGCCGCTCGCGGCGAGGATGTCGGCTGCGGCCGACGTCTGGCAAAACAGCACCGCTGCCTTGCTAAACCTGCGCTCCACGGCACCCAGCCGGTCGGCAAGATCGTCGGCACTGCGCCGCATCAGGAAGTCCGCGCCGCCGACCGGATGATCGAGCGCGCGCTGCTTGTGCGCCAGCCACAGTGAGGTGTCCATTATCGGCAGCAAACGGGCAGATCCTTTGTTTGTCCATTCCCCGATGGAGTTGATATAGTGGCGCACAGCACCCACCACGTGGCCGATCCCATGCCCAAGATCAAGCCTCTGGACATCAGGAACCTTGCACGGTCGGCGGCGAACTGGCCGGCGCGCATCCTGTTCCCGCCTGTCTGCGCCGGCTGCCGCAGGCATGTCTCGCAGCCCGGCGTTCTGTGCGGCGCCTGCTGGCCGAAACTGCGCCTCCTGGAGCGGCCCTGGTGCCCGGTGATGGGCACGCCGTTCACCCACCATATGGGTGAGGGCTTTCTGTCGGCCGAGGCGATCGCCGATCCGCCGCCCTTCGAGCGGGCGCGGGCGGCCGTCGCCTATTCCGGCGTCGCCCGCCAGATGGTGCAGGGGCTGAAATACCAGGATCGCACCGACCTGGCGCCGTGGATGGCGCGTTGGATGCTGCGCGCCGGCGCCGACCTCATTGCCGAGGCGGATGTGGTGGTGCCGGTCCCGCTGCACTGGCGTCGCTTCTTCAGGCGGCGGTTCAACCAGTCAGCGGAATTGGCGAGGGCGGTCTGCGAGCTCAGCGGCCTGTCTTTCGCACCCTCGGCCATGCGGCGTGTCAAGCTCACGCGCCAGCAGGTCGGGCTGGAGCGCAAGGACCGCGAGGACAACGTGCGGGCCGCCTTTCGCGTGCCTGCCGAAGCGGAAATCGAGATCGCCGGCCGCCGCGTGCTTTTGATCGACGACGTCTACACCACGGGTGCCACGGTTCGCGCCGCCAGCAAGGCGCTGAAAAAAGCAGGGGCCGGCGCCGTCGATGTGCTGACCTTCGCACGCGTGCTGCCGGGGGACTTTCGGGCCGACGAGTCCACGACTATATAAGTCGGCAACAAACAGTGGAAATTCGTCATGGTCGACGTCACCATCTATACACGCATGATGTGCGGCTACTGCACGGCCGCCAAGCGGCTGCTCGAGCGCAAGGGCGTCGCCTATACGGAGCATGACGCGTCGTTTTCGCCGGAACTGCGCCAGGAGATGATTTCCCGCGCCCATGGCCGCACGACCTTTCCGCAGATTTTCGTCGGCGACACGCATGTCGGCGGCTGCGACGACCTCCACGAGCTGGAGGCGCAAGGCCGGCTGGACAAGTTGCTCGCCAATGGTTCGACGAATTGAGGATATGATGATGGGTGTTTTCAAGGCGGCCGCGATCCAGATGCGTTCGGGCGAGAGGCCAGAGCGCAACGCAATTGATCTCGAGCGGCTGGTGCGCGAAGCAGCCGGCCAGGGGGCCACCTACATCCAGACACCGGAAATGACCGGAGCGCTGGTGCGTGACAAGAAGGCCGCGTCTTTCACCTCAGAGGACAAGGACATCATCGTCGGGACCGCCCGCCGACTGGCCCGCGAACTTGGCGTCCACCTGCATATCGGCTCGACCGCCATCCTGCGCGCCGACGGCAAGCTCGCCAACCGGGCGCTGCTGTTCGGTCCGGACGGCGCCACGCTCGCCTCCTATGACAAGATCCATATGTTCGACGTCGATCTCGACAATGGCGAGAGCTGGCGCGAATCCGCGACCTACGAGCCCGGCACGGAGGCGGTCGTCACGACCATCGAAGGCGCCAAGCTGGGCTTTGCCGTCTGTTATGACCTGCGGTTTCCGCAACTGTTCCGCGCCGAGGCGCTAGCCGGCGCCGACCTGCTTTCCGTGCCCGCCGCCTTCACCCGCCAAACCGGCGAGGCGCATTGGCACGTGCTGCTCAGGGCCCGCGCCATCGAGAACGGCGCCTATGTCGTGGCCGCTGCGCAAGGCGGCCTTCACGAGGACGGCCGCGAAACCTATGGCCATTCGCTGATCGTCGATCCGTGGGGCCGCGTCATCGCGGAGGCGGCGCACAATGAGCCGGCGGTGATCGTCGCCGAGATCGACCCGGCGCAGTCGCTGGCGGCGCGCAAGAAGATCCCCAATCTGAAAAATGCGCGGGATTTCGCTGTCAATGCCGGTTCGTCCGAGACATCGCGTCTCAGGGGAGCGGCCTCTTGATCCGCTTCTCCCTGATCTGCGAAAACGAGCACGAGTTCGAGGGCTGGTTCCGCAGCAATGACGATTTCGACACGCAAAAGAAGCGTGGCTTCGTCGATTGCCCGAGCTGCGGCTCGCACAAGGTGGAGAAAGCCCTGATGGCGCCGGCCGTGTCGACGGCGCGCAAGCAGGAAACGATAGCGCTCGCCATGGGCGAGGCGCAGAAGCAGGCGCTGGCGCAACTGAAGGCAATGGCCGAGAAGGTTCGCGAGAATGCCGATTACGTCGGCGACAAATTCGCCGAGGAAGCGCGCAAGATCCATTTCGGCGAGACCGACCCGCGCGGCATCTATGGCGAGGCGACGCTGGAGGAGGCCAAGAGCCTGGCCGAGGACGGCGTCGAGTTCATGCCGATCCCGGTGTTTCCGGAGGATCGGAACTGAGCGGTCAGCTCACGCTGCCGATCAATTTTTCAAGCAGGCGCGAAAGCGTTTCCCGTTCGGCTTGCGTCAGGCCGGAAAGAATCTCGTGCTCGTTGGCGACGTGGGCAGCAATGGCCTCGTCGATCAAAGCGAGACCTTTTTCAGTCAACCGCACGACGATGCCGCGCCGGTCGTTGGGATGCGGACCACGCACGATCAACCCTGAGGTTTCGAGCCGGTCGAGCCGGTTGGTCATGGCGCCCGAGGTCACCATCGTCGCCTCGTAAAGGGCGGTCGGGGTCAGCGCGTAGGGCGCGCCCGAGCGGCGCAACGTGGCCAGCACGTCGAATTCGCCGGCCTGCAATCCATAGCGCGCAAACAACGGCGCGAGGCGCTCGCGGGCAATCAGCGAGGATGCTTCATTCAACCGCCCGATCACGCCCATCGGCGAGACGTCAAGGTCCGGCCTCTCCCTGTTCCATTGTTCGATCGCCTTTGCCGCCCTGTCCATCTATTCTGCCATGTATCTTGACGTTAAGAATCTTTTCGTTATCTTATCGGAAAATGAAGTGGCGGCCAAGTGCCGGCGACGATGACGAGGACCATCAGATGAAATTTCTCTGGGATTCGGCGCTTGGCCTGCTGGTCGTGACGGGCGCCCTGCTTGGCCTGACGCTGCCGTTCGGCAAGCTTGCGACCGCCGCCGGCGTTCCGGCCATGGTCTGGGCCTTCGTCATCTCGCTCGGTGCCGGCGGCGTGCTGTTGCTGGCTCTCCTGCTGCGTGGCGAGCGCATCAAGCTTACGGCGCGCAAGCTGCGCTATTTCTTCGTCACGGCGGCGGTGTCCTATGCCTTTCCCAACCTCTTGATGTTTTCGGCCATCCCGCATCTCGGCGCGGGATATACGGGCATCATGTTCACGCTATCGCCGGTGATCACGCTCGTGTTCTCGATCTTGCTTGGCGTTCGGCGCCCCAACCTGCTCGGCGTCATCGGCATTGCGGTCGGCTTCATCGGTGCGGTCATGGTCGCGCTTACACGCGGCGAAGCTGGCCAACCGGCCGATTATTTCTGGGTAACGATCGGGTTGCTGATCCCGGTCAGCCTTGCCGCGGGCAACATCTACCGCACCGTCGACTGGCCCGAAGGAACCGGCCCGATCGAGCTTGCCGTGGGCAGCCATCTGGCGTCGGCGACCTTGCTTCTCCTCGGCATCCTGACGCTTTTCGGCTGGCAAGCGTTTGTTCCGCTGGGCGCGGTACCGCCTGTGGTCGTCGCGCAGATGGCGTCGGCTTCGGCAATGTTTGCCTTCTTCTTCCGGCTGCAGGCGGTGGGCGGCCCGGTCTATCTCAGCCAGATCGGCTATGTGGCGGCGGCCGTCGGGCTGTTCGCGGGCACGATCTTCCTCGGCGAGCACTATCAGCTGCTGACCTGGGCAGGCGCTGTCATCATCACGGCCGGCGTGTTTATCACCACCAAGGCGCAAAGCGGGACCAGCGCGAGGGCGCAGAGTCAGGCGGCGTGAGCCGGTTCAGACCGTGCCCTTTTCCGCCAGCACCATGTAGTTGACGTCCATGTCTTTCGACCGCTGCCAGCGGTCGGCGAGCGGGTGGTAGACGACGCCGGTGCGGTCGATGACGGTCAGGCCGGCGCCGCCGAGCGCCTTTTCCAGCTCTTCCGGGCGCACCAGCTTGCCGAACTGATGAGTGCCGCGCGGCAGCCAGCGCAGCACATATTCGGCGCCGATGATGGCCAGCCCTAGCGCCTTCAGCGTGCGGTTGATCGTGGCCACGAACATGATGCCGCCGGGCTTGACCATCTCGCCGCATTTGGCGACGAACAGGTCGATGTCGGCGACATGCTCGACCACTTCCATATTGAGGATAACGTCGAATTTTTCGCCGGCGTCGGCCAGGTCCTCGGCCGTGGTGGCGCGGTAGTCGATCGTCACGCCGACTTCGGCGGCGTGCAATTTGGCCACTTCGATATTGGTGGCGGAAGCATCGGCGCCGACCACTTCGGCGCCAAGCCGCGCCATCGGCTCGCACAGCAGGCCGCCGCCGCAACCGATGTCGAGAAAGCGCAGGCCCTCGAATGGCCGTGCCGCGCGCGGATCGCGGCCGAAGCGCGTTGCCACCTGGTCGCGTATGTAGGCAAGCCGGATGGGGTTGAACTTGTGCAGCGGCCGGAACTTGCCGTTCGGGTTCCACCATTCGGCGGCAAGGGCGGAAAAGCGCTCCACTTCTCCGGCATCGATCGTCGATCGTCGGGGCTCTGGCATCGATTGGTCTCCTCGGACGCTAGCAAGTCGGGCGTGGGGGAGGGAAAGTCAAGGCTGCATTTTCGCCTGCTGACAGTGCGAGGCCGGCACCGCCGACAAGCGCCCTCTATTGCCGGCGGCGCCCTGTCAGGACGTGTCAGCTCAGGGAGCACCTCGGCCGAAACAAAAAAGCGGCGGCGTGCGAAAAAGGGAAGATCGTGTTGAGAAAAGGAGATGGCCGTGATTCAGACCGCATCGATCCTTTGGCGCAGGCTCGACCTTGAAGGTCACGATTCCTGCATGCTCTCGCAGCGGCCCGGCGGGCACCGCCTGAAGGGGCAGGCCATCTTTCTGCAAGACGACAAGCCGTGTTGCATCGCCTACGAGGTGGATTGCGATGCCGGCTGGCACACGCGCTCGGCACGTATCGAGGGCTTTCTCGGCCCGCAAGAGCTTTCCCTGGGGATCGAGCGCCATACTGACGGCTCCTGGACGCTGGATGGCGAGCCGCAGCCGGAGGTGGCCGGCCTGATCGACGTCGATCTCGGCTTCACGCCGGCTTCGAACCTCCTGGCGATCCGCCGGTTCGCGCTCGCCGTCGGCGAGGCGACGCCGGCACCGGCCGCCTATCTGGCCTTTCCCGAGCTCAGAGTGACGCGGCTCGACCAGGCCTACCGGCGCCTCGACCCGGCCCGCTATGCCTATGCCGCGCCGGCGTTCGGCTATGAGGCGGTGCTGGAGGTCTCTCCACTCGGCTTCGTGCTCGACTATCCAGATTTGTGGAAGAGCGTCGCCCGCCCGGGCTGAGGTCCGCCGCTCTGAGAGCCTTGCCGGTAGCGGCGCTGCGCAAAATGGAGTTCCAGTCCAGCAGGCACGTGGCGCCCTTCTTGTGCGCCATCGCTTGCGAAGCCTGGATGTTTTGGCTAAGGAGGCCGCGCATTCAGCGGCCGGCGCCAGCCGGGCGCTTTTCTCGGTTTTTCGGCGCAGAGCCGGCTTCAGTCAAAGGCATTTCGCTTCCATGGCGCGCATCGTGATGAAATTCGGCGGAACCTCCGTCGCCGACATCGCCCGCATCCGCAATGTGGCGCGTCACGTCAAACGGGAGGTCGATGCCGGCCACGAGGTGGCGGTGGTGGTCTCGGCGATGGCCGGCAAGACCAACGAACTGGTCGGCTGGACGCGCGAGGCCTCGCCGATGCACGACGCGCGCGAATATGATGCCGTCGTCGCGTCCGGCGAGCAGGTGACGGCAGGCCTCCTGGCGATCACCTTGCAGAACATGGGCGTGCACGCCCGCTCCTGGCAGGGCTGGCAGATCCCGATCAAGACCGACAACGCGCATGGCGCGGCACGCATCCTCGACATCGACGGCGCTTTCCTGGTCAAACGCTTCGGCGAGGGCCAGGTCGCCGTCATCGCAGGTTTCCAGGGCATCGGACCGGACAACCGCATCGCAACGCTTGGTCGTGGCGGCTCCGACACCAGCGCGGTGGCGATCGCGGCCTCCGTCAAAGCCGACCGCTGCGACATCTATACCGACGTCGACGGCGTCTACACCACCGATCCACGCATCGAGCCCAAGGCGCGGCGGCTGGCCAAGATATCGTTCGAGGAAATGCTTGAAATGGCCTCGCTCGGCGCCAAGGTTCTGCAGGTGCGATCGGTCGAGCTTGCCATGGTGCACAGGGTGCGTACCTTCGTGCGGTCGTCCTTCGACGATCCCGACGCGCCCGGAATGGGGGATTTGCTCAATCCGCCCGGAACGCTTATTTGCGACGAGGAAGAAATCGTGGAACAGCAGGTCGTCACCGGAATTGCCTATGCCAAGGACGAGGCGCAGATTTCGCTGCGCCGTGTCGGCGACCGGCCGGGCGTTGCCGCCGGCATCTTCGGGCCGCTGGCCGAGGCCAACATCAACGTAGACATGATCGTCCAGAACATTTCCGAGGACGGCAAGCTTACCGACATGACCTTCACGGTGCCCTCCGGAGACGTGGACAAAGCGCTGGCCGTGCTCGACCGGCTGAAGGCCGATGTCGGCTACGACGTCGTGCAGTCGGAAGCCGGCATGTCGAAGGTCTCGGTCATCGGCATCGGCATGAGAAGCCATGCCGGCGTTGCCGCCACCGCCTTCAAGGCGCTGGCCGACAAGGCGATCAACATCCGCGCCATCACCACCTCCGAGATCAAGATTTCGATACTGATCGACGGTCCTTACACGGAACTCGCGGTTCGCACTTTGCATTCCGTCTACGGTCTGGATAAGCAGTAGCAGACTGAATCAGTTGTTGCGTGCGTGCCGGCGGCGGCCGAAACTGCGCCGGCAGGAAGCCTATTGGAGAAGAAGCCGCGATGCGTGACCCGGCCAGTGGCCCGCGCGTTCTGCTGAAACGGCTCCGCGAGCTCATGCAGGAGCCGCTGGAGCCGCAGGAGCGGCTCGACCGCATCGTGCGCGACATCGCCTCCAACATGGTCGCCGAAGTGTGCTCGCTCTATGTGCTGCGCGCCGATTCCGTGCTCGAACTCTACGCCACCGAAGGCCTGAACCCCAACGCGGTGCACCTGGCGCAGCTCAGGCTGGGGCAAGGCCTGGTCGGCACGATCGCCGCCAGCGCGCGGCCGCTCAATCTATCCAATGCGCAGGAACATCCGGCTTTCGCCTACCTGCCGGAAACCGGGGAAGAGATCTACAATTCCTTCCTCGGCGTGCCGGTGCTCAGGGCAGGGCGCACGCTGGGCGTGCTGGTGGTGCAGAACAAGACCATGCGCCACTATCGCGACGACGAGGTCGAGGCGCTGGAAACCACCGCCATGGTTATCGCCGAGATGATCGCCACCGGCGATCTGGCGCGGCTGACGCGGCCCGGCCTCGAGCTCGACCTGCGCCGCCCGGTCAGCTTCACCGGCCTGTCGTTCAACGAGGGCGTCGGGCTCGGTCATGTCGTGCTGCACGAACCGCGCATCGTCGTCACCAACCTGTTCAACGAGGACAGCGAAGAGGAAGTCCGCCGGCTCGAGGCATCGCTCGGCTCGCTCAGGCTTTCCATCGACGACATGCTCGAGCGCCGCGACGTCGCCTTCGAGGGCGAGCATCGCCAGGTGCTGGAAGCCTACCGCATGTTCGCCAACGACCGCGGCTGGGTCCGGCGGCTGGAAGAGGCGATCCGCAACGGCCTGACGGCGGAAGCTGCGGTCGAAAAGGTGCAGAGCGACATGCGCGCGCGCATGCTGCACATGACCGATCCTTATCTGCGCGAGCGGATGAGCGATTTCGACGACCTCGCCAACCGGCTTCTGCGCCAGCTGATGGGACGCGGGCCTGACGATGTCGCGGCCTCGCTGCCGAAGGATGCCATCATTGTCGCCCGCTCGATGGGCGCCGCCGAACTGCTCGACTACCCCCGGGACAAATTGCGCGGACTGGTGCTCGAGGATGGCGCCGCCACCAGCCACGTCGTCATCGTCGCGCGCGCCATGGGCATTCCCGTCGCCGGGCAGATGAAGGGCGCCGTTTCCATGGCGGAAAACGGCGATGCCATCATCGTCGACGGTGAGGAAGGCGCGATTCATCTTCGTCCGCAGTCGGATCTCGAAGCCGCCTATGCCGAAAAGGTGCGGTTCCGGGCGCGCCGGCAGGAAGTCTACCGCGAACTGCGCAAGAAGCCGTCGGTGACCAAGGATGGCATTGCGGTCGACCTTTTGATGAATGCCGGGCTTGCCGTCGACCTGCCGCAACTGGCCGAGTCGGGTGCCGCCGGGATCGGCCTGTTCCGCACCGAATTGCAGTTCATGGTCGCCTCGACCTTTCCCCGTGCCGAGGCGCAGGAGCGGCTCTACCGCGACGTGCTCGATGCCGCGCGCGGCAAGCCGGTGACCTTCCGCACCATCGACATCGGCGGCGACAAGGTGCTGCCCTATTTCAAAGGCGCCATCCAGGAAGAGAACCCGGCGCTCGGCTGGCGGGCGATCCGCCTGACGCTGGACCGTCCGGGATTGCTGCGCACCCAGATCCGCGCCCTGCTGAAAGCCTGCGGCGGGCGGGAGCTCAAGCTGATGCTGCCGATGGTCACCGAGCTCGGCGAGATCGCCCAGGCGCGCGAAATCATCGACCGCGAGGTGCGGCATCTGTCGCGCTTTGCCCATCATTTGCCGACCAGCCTCAAGCTCGGGGCAATGTTGGAGGTGCCGTCCCTCCTGTTCCAGCTTGACGAGTTGATGAAGGCGGTCGACTTCGTCTCGGTCGGCTCGAACGACCTGTTCCAGTTCGTGATGGCGGTCGACCGCGGCAACACGCAGCTTTCCGATCGCTTCGACACGTTGTCGACGCCGTTCCTGCGGGTGCTCAAGACCATCGCCGATGCCGGTGCCCGCAACCACACGCCCGTCACACTCTGCGGCGAACTCGCCGGCAAACCGATCTCGGCAATGGCGCTGGTCGGCCTCGGTTTCCGTTCTATCTCGATGTCGCCCGCTTCGATCGGTCCGGTCAAGGCGATGCTGACCGAATTGCCGCTGGAGGCGTTGAAAGCGTTCTTCGACGACAATCTGATGGCGCCGGCCCAGGGGCTGCCGATGCGGGCGCTGCTGCAGGCCTTTGCCGACGACCGCTCAATTCCGTTATAGCACCTTTGCAATGATCTCCCTTCCCCGCGACCGCATGGATCAAGTCGTCAAGCGTTTCGAAATGCTGGAAGCGCAGATGTCGGCCGGCCCGGCGCCGGATGCCTATGTTAAGATGGCATCGGAATATGCCGAGCTCCAGGAGATGGTTGCCAAGGTCAGAGCCTTGCGCTCGGCCGAGCAGGAGCAGGCCGATCTCGAGGCGATGCTCGCCGACAAGGGCACCGATGCCGAGATGCGGGCGCTCGCCGAGGCCGACCTGCCAGAGGTCGATGAGCGCATCGAAGCGTTGCAGAAGGACATCCAGATCCTGCTCTTGCCCAGGGATGCGGCCGACGACAAGAACGCCATCCTGGAAATCCGCGCCGGCACCGGCGGCGACGAGGCAGCATTGTTCGCCGGCGACCTGTTTCGCATGTATGAGCGCTATGCCGCTTCGCGCGGCTGGCGGTTCGAGACGGTATCGGCCAGCGAGGGCGATGCCGGCGGCTATAAGGAAATCATCGCCACGGTTTCCGGCAAGGGGGTTTTCGCGCATCTGAAATTCGAGTCCGGCGTCCACCGGGTGCAGCGCGTGCCCGCGACCGAGGCCAGCGGACGCATTCACACCTCGGCGGCGACGGTAGCCGTGCTGCCGGAGGCGGAGGAAGTCGACATCGACATCCGGGCCGAAGACATCCGCATCGACACGATGCGCGCGTCGGGCTCGGGCGGCCAGCACGTCAACACCACCGATTCGGCAGTGCGCATCACCCATTTGCCGACCGGCATCATGGTGGTGCAGGCGGAGAAATCGCAGCACCAGAACCGGGCCAAGGCCATGCAGATCCTGCGGGCCCGGCTCTACGACCTGGAACGCAGCAAGGCCGATGAGGAGCGCTCGGAATCGCGCAAGTCGCAGGTCGGCTCCGGCGACCGCTCGGAACGCATCCGCACCTACAATTTTCCGCAAGGCCGCGTCACCGATCATCGCATCAACCTGACGCTCTACAAGCTCGACCGGGTGATGATGGGCGAACTCGACGAAGTCATCGACGCTCTGATCGCCGATCACCAGTCGAAGCTGCTCGCCGATATCGGTCTTGATGGCTGATCCTTTGCCCCAGGCGCTGGGGCCGCTGCTGCGGGCAGCGCGAGCGCGCCTGGCCGCGGTCGATGATCCCGCGCTCGATGCAAGACTGATCGTGGAGCACTTTTCAGGTACGACCCGCACGCAGGCCATTGCCGATCCCGAACATGCGGTCGATGCCGCCGCTCTTGTCCAGATCGACCGCGCCTTGAGGCGCCGCGCGGGCGGCGAGCCCGTGCACCGCATCCTGGGCTATCGGGAGTTCTACGGGTTGCGGCTGTCGCTGTCGCCGGAAACGCTCGAGCCGCGGCCCGACACCGAAACGCTGGTCGAGGCCATACTGCCCTTTGTCAGGGCAACCGTCATGCGCGAGGGCGAGTGCCGCATCCTCGATCTGGGAACCGGCAGCGGAGCCATCGCGCTGGCGCTGCTCAGCGCCGTGCCGGCAGCGATTGCCACCGGGGTAGACCTCTCGGAAGGGGCGTTGAGGACGGCAACGCGCAATGCCGCGAAATTGGGGCTTGGCGACCGGTTCACGGCGCTGCTGTCCGACTGGTTTGAAAAAGTTTCTGGTCGATACCATGTAATTGTCGCAAACCCTCCCTATATACGATCGGAAGACATCGGAAATCTGCAGGATGAAGTCCGCGATTTCGACCCGCGCCTGGCCCTGGATGGCGGCGCGGATGGGTTGGCCCCTTACAGGGTCATCGCCGCTGAGGCGGCTAAGTTTCTAGAAGCCGGAAGCAGGATTGCGGTCGAGATCGGCTACACACAGCACATCGAGGTCACCGCTATATTTCGCTCGTCCGGCTATGCGGTCGCTGGTGCGTTTGGCGACCTCGGCGGAAACGACAGGGTTCTTGTCTTTCAACGGGGAAAGCCTTGACGCAGTGCGAAAAAAACCGCTTGGCAATGCCGGGGAATGCGGCTAGGGTCGCGTTAACCGGATGAGACGAAGCAGGCAGTGCTCTTAGCGATTCGGTTTTCCTTGGAAATAGCTGCCTTCTTGCGCAAACGACGCCCAAGCTTCGTGCGGGAATCGTCCGGCAAGTGATGTAACCGGAACAGGATGGCACGTGGCGCCAACGCAATTGATGCGGGCGAACGCCGGTGAAGAAACGAAACGGCTGGCTGCATGAGCGCCACCGTTCGTGAAGAGTTTTCGAAAATTTCAATATGAAGAGAGTCGAATGAGGCCACAACAGCAGAACAGGCGCATGCGCGGTCGCAACAACAATGGCGGCGGCGGCAACAACAACAATAACAACAACCGCAAGGGGCCAAATCCCCTGACGCGCAACTACGAGAGCAACGGCCCGGACGTGAAGATCCGTGGGTCTGCTCAGCAGATCGCTGAAAAGTACGCCACCCTTGCCCGTGATGCGCAAAGCTCCGGCGACCGGGTGATGGCGGAGAACTATCTCCAGCACGCCGAGCACTATAATCGCATCATTGCGGCCGCGCAGGCGCAGATGCCGATCCAGAACGTCCAGCAGAATCGCGACGAATTCGACGATGATGGCGATGAGGATCGCGACGAGTTCGACAATGCCGGCAACGCCGGCAACAACGTTGCGGATGCGCCGGTTCCGGTGATCAATCACGGCGCGGGTCCGCAGCCGGTTATCGAAGGCATGCCGGCCGAAGTCGCGCTGAACCGGGAAAACGGCCGCGATCGTGATAATCGCGATCGTGATAATAATGGCGGGCGCAACAGTGGCGGCCGCGACAATAATGGCGGACGCCATCGCGACCGCCGCCCCAATGGCGGCTATGGCCAGAACAGTCAGCGCGGCGATTATGGTTCGTCCGCCGAGCAGGGTGCCCAGCAGCAGCGCAACGAGACGGCCGAACAGGCCGAGGCCGTCACGCCAGCCGAATCCGTCGCGCCGGTCGAGCAGGCGGCGCCACTGTTCGAGAACCTGTCGCCGGCCGGGCTCGCTGCCCAGGCCGAACTCAATGAGACGGCCGCGGAGACTAGTCCCAGCCGTCGTCCGAGGCGTCCGCGCCGCCCGCGCGGCAATGCCGACCAGATCACCAGCGGCAACGACAATGCCGACGCTGGCGAGGTGGCGGCCGCCCCGGCCGACAATGGCAACGCCGACCCCGCGATCGCCGACATCGACAACTGAGCGGCGACGCCTCGATACGTTGAACGGCGGAGAGAAATCTCCGCCGTTTTCGTTTGCGCGGCCGTGGAATATTATGCCTTCGCAGACATCAAGACGTCTTGAGGGTTCGCGGATAGCGCACCATATCAGCCTCAACTGGACCCGGCTCTCACGGGCGGGTCCGTCACCGCAATCTGATCCGGTGCCGCAAAGCGGGCCGGTGATGGAAGGAGACAGGTATGAATCTTGAGAAATACTCGGAGCGCGTGCGCGGCTTCATCCAATCCGCGCAGACGATGGCGCTCTCGCGCAACCACCAGCAATTCACCCCCGAACATATCCTGAAAGTGCTCGTCGATGACGACGAGGGTCTGGCTGCGTCGCTCATCGAGCGCGCCGGCGGCAGCGTCCGCGACGTCAAGCTCGGCATCGAGACGGCACTCGAAGCGATGCCCAAGGTGGAGGGCGGCAACGGCCAGCTCTATCTGGCACAGCCGTTGGCCAAGGTGTTTTCGACAGCCGAGGAACTGGCCAAGAAGGCCGGTGACAGCTTCGTCACGGTCGAAAGGCTACTGACGGCGCTGGCGGTCGAGAAATCAGCCAAGACATCAGACATACTGGCCAAGGCCGGCGTCACCGCGCAGGCGCTCAACCAGGTGATCAACGACGTCCGCAAGGGCCGCACCGCCGATTCGGCGAATGCCGAACAGGGCTATGACGCGCTGAAGAAATACGCGCGCGATCTCACCGCCGATGCCCGCGCCGGCAAGCTCGATCCGGTCATCGGCCGCGACGACGAGATCCGCCGCACCATCCAGGTGCTGTCGCGCCGCACCAAGAACAATCCGGTGCTGATCGGCGAGCCGGGCGTCGGCAAGACGGCGATCGCCGAAGGCCTGGCGCTGCGCATCGTCAATGGCGACGTGCCGGAATCGCTGAAGGACAAGCAACTGATGGCGCTCGACATGGGCGCGCTGATCGCCGGCGCCAAATATCGCGGTGAGTTCGAGGAGCGGCTGAAGGCCGTGCTTTCCGAGGTCACTGCCGCTGCTGGTGGCATCATCCTGTTCATCGACGAGATGCACACCCTGGTCGGCGCCGGCAAGGCGGACGGCGCCATGGACGCGTCCAACCTTCTGAAGCCGGCGCTGGCGCGCGGCGAACTGCACTGCGTCGGCGCCACCACGCTCGACGAATACCGCAAGCATGTGGAGAAGGATGCCGCACTCGCCCGCCGCTTCCAGCCGGTCTTCGTCGAGGAGCCGACGGTGGAGGACACGGTCTCGATCCTGCGCGGCCTGAAGGAGAAATACGAACAGCACCACAAGGTGCGCATTTCCGATTCGGCGCTGGTCGCGGCGGCGACGCTGTCCAACCGCTACATCGCCGACCGGTTCCTGCCGGACAAGGCGATCGACCTCGTCGACGAAGCCGCTTCGAGGCTTCGCATGCAGGTCGATTCCAAGCCCGAAGCGCTGGACGAGATCGACCGCCGCATCATGCAGCTCAAGATCGAGCGCGAAGCGCTAAAGGTCGAGAAGGACGAAGCTTCGAAGGACAGGCTTGCCCGGCTCGAGAAGGACCTCGCCAGCCTCGAGGAGGAATCGACCGAGATGACCTCGAAGTGGCAGGCCGAGAAGCAGAAGCTCGGGCTCGCCGCCGACCTCAAGAAGCAGCTTGACGAGGCGCGCAACGAACTGGCCATCGCCCAGCGCAAGGGCGAGTTCCAGCGCGCCGGCGAGCTTGCCTATGGCAAGATCCCGGAACTGGAAAAGAAGCTGAAGGAAGCCGAGGCCCAGGACGGCAAGGCCGGCATGGTCGAGGAAGTGGTCACGCCCGATCATGTCGCCCACATCGTCTCGCGCTGGACCGGAATTCCGGTCGACAAGATGCTGGAAGGCGAGCGCGACAAGCTGTTGCGCATGGAAGACGAGATCGGCAAGCGCGTCGTCGGCCAGGGCGAGGCGGTGCAAGCTGTTTCCAAGGCAGTGCGGCGCGCTCGCGCCGGCCTGCAGGATCCGAACCGGCCGATCGGCTCGTTCATGTTCCTCGGCCCGACCGGCGTTGGCAAGACCGAACTGACCAAGGCGCTGGCGAACTTCCTGTTCGACGACGAGAGCGCGATGGTGCGCATCGACATGTCGGAGTTCATGGAGAAGCATTCGGTTGCCCGATTGATCGGCGCGCCTCCCGGCTATGTCGGTTATGAGGAAGGCGGCGCGCTAACCGAAGCGGTGCGGCGCCGGCCCTATCAGGTCGTGCTGTTCGACGAGATCGAGAAAGCGCATCCCGACGTGTTCAACGTGCTCCTGCAGGTGCTCGACGACGGCCGGCTCACCGATGGGCAGGGCCGCACGGTCGACTTCCGCAACACGCTGATCATCATGACGTCGAACCTCGGCGCCGAATACCTGGTCAATCTCCGCGAGGACCAGGATGTCGACCAGGTTCGCGACGAAGTGATGAACGTCGTCAAGGCGTCGTTCCGGCCGGAGTTCCTCAACCGCGTCGACGAGGTGATCCTGTTCCATCGGCTGCGCCGGCAGGATATGGGCCGCATCGTCGAAATCCAGCTCAAGCGGCTGGAGAACCTGCTGGTCGACCGCAAGATCACGCTGTCGCTGGACCAGGAGGCGATCGACTGGCTGGCATCCAAGGGTTACGACCCTGCCTATGGCGCGCGGCCGTTAAAGCGGGTGATGCAGAAAGACTTGCAGGATCCGCTGGCTGAGAAGATCCTGCTCGGCGAGATTCTCCACGGCTCGACCGTCAAGGTGACCGCCGGCTCCGACCGGCTGAATTTCCGTTCGAAGCCGACGGTCGTCGCGACCGAAGCGGCAGCATGATTGAACGCCGCGCGCCCAGGACGGGCGCGCGGCTTTTCCGCGTCTTTCGGCAGGAGCACGCATGACGCTGGACGACTATAACGGCTTCTGCGCCTCGCTGCCCGCCACATCGCATGTCGTCCAGTGGGGCGGCGCCCATGTCTGGAAGGTCGGCGCCAAGGTCTTTGCGATCGGCGGCTGGAGCGAGGGCCGCGACCCTTTCATCACCTTCAAATGTTCCGACATTGCCTATGATGTGCTGAAGGAGCAGCCGGGCTTGCGGCCCGCACCCTATCTTGCCTCGCGCGGCATGAAATGGATCCAGCGCCAGACAAGCAAGAGCATGGATGATGGCGCGCTGAAGGACTACCTGCGCGAGAGCCATCGTCTTGTCGCCCTGAAGTTGACGAAGCAGGCGCGAAGGGAACTGGGACTTGCCTGAGGCTAAAGCGCGTCACGTTCGACGGATTCAGGCGACGCGCTTTAGCTCTTGGTTCTATGCATGTCGTTCGCCCCAAACCGGGCCGCTTTTGGACGATATGCATTTAGCTGATATTCGTCGAGGCGCCGGAAAACCGCCATCTTCATGCCCGGTTCATATTGGAACCTTATGGTCGGGCGGTGGTTCGCTGGCGAAGGATTCGCTACGCGCGAAAGCCGCCTGCGACGGCAATTACGGACCGGAGAGTTTGCCCACCATGTTGCGGACGATCTTCACCCTTTCGGCACTTGCGGCCGGACTGGCGTTTTCAAGCGCGTTCGCCGCGCCGACTGAGGACGCTTCGCCGCGGGTCGTCCGCCCCGCTGACGGCGGCATCCTGCTGGCCCAGGACGGCAATCTCGACATCTATTACGACGCCAGGGGCAACCGCGTCATCGTCGATGCGGACACGGGCAAGGTCGTCGCCATCCAACCGCCGCAGACCAGGCTCGACCGACGCGCGCTGCGCCGCGAGACACGGCTGCGCGAACTCGGCCGCGTTCCCGCCGACGACGACCGCTACTATCTCGACGATCCGGAAGACATGGCACGCTTCCGCCGCAGGCAGATGGAAGACGAAGGCCGGGTCATCGCGCCGCCCGTCCAGGAATATGATCCCTATGGCGACAATTCCGTCGAGGCCTACCCGCCGGCCCCCGGCGGCGACGGCGTCTACGACGACAACTATCCGGAAGCGCCCCAGCCGGCAACGCCGCCCTCCGTCAAGCGCCAGCCGCTGAACGAGGCCTCGATAGAGCCGGTCCAGCCCACGGCTCCCGCCGCGCAGCCGGCGCCTGCAGACGAAGCGGGATTACCGCCGAAAGCAGGCGGCAAGACTGTGGTCGACCCGTCGCTTTCGCTCGGAGCACGCCAGGATGTCGCGGCTCTGCAGGTGCTGCTTGATCGCGGCGGCGCTTCGCCTGGCGTCATCGACGGGCGCTTCGGTTCGAATGTCGACAAGGCGCTGGCTGCCTACAACCAGATCACCGGCAGCAATCTGCGATCGACCGACGCCGTCGGCATCCAGGCGGCCCTTGCACAATCGGGCGGCGATGCCTTGGCCAACTACACGATCACGCCGGAGGATGCGGCCGGTCCCTATGTTGCGTCGATCCCGGAAGATTACAGCCAGAAGGCGCAGCTCGACCGCATGGGCTATACGTCGGTCACGGAAGCGCTTGCCGAGCGCTTCCACATGGACGAGAACTATCTCAAGGCGCTCAACCCGGAGGCCAATTTCAACCGTCCCGGAACGATCATCAAGGTTGCCAATTTCGGCAGACTGGTGTCGTCGCCGGTGGCTCGTATCGTCGCCGACAAGGGCAAGAAAGAGGTCTTTGCCTATGATACGGCGGGCAAGCTGGTCGCGGCCTATCCCGCCACCATCGGCTCGTCCGACACGCCGTCGCCGTCCGGCATTCATGCCGTGTCCCGTGTCGCGCTCGATCCGAACTACACTTACAACCCCAACATCAATTTCAAACAGGGCGAGAACAATAAGGTCCTGACCATTCCGCCCGGCCCGAATGGCCCTGTCGGCTCGGTGTGGATCGCGTTGGACAAGCCGACCTACGGCATCCATGGCACGCCGGATCCCTCGAAGATCGGCAAGACCGAAAGCCATGGTTGCGTGCGACTAACCAATTGGGATGCCCGCGAACTGGCCAAGCTGGTTTCGCCCGGTGTGACGGTGGAATTCGTCGACTGAGACGATGCGGCGTTCGTCGCTGGTTAGAGCGGTTCAGTGTTCGATGGACTTCCGAGCCGCTCCAGCGCTGCGCGCTTTTCCCGGGAAACCGCCACGTTTTTCCTGGAATTGCTCTACCCGATTATCCTGCGCAACCATTTCGCGCTCGGTGTCGCGGCATAAATCAGCTGCACCATGAGAATGAAGCCGACGCTGAGCAGCGGGGTGACCAGACAGAGCAGGGCGCCGACCGCCCACAGAAGCTGCGCCTTGACGATGCGCAGGTAGACCGTGCGTTTCGTTTCGACGTCGACATCATCCGCCAGAAGGCCATTTTTCTCCGCATAGCGCCAGCTGGCGATCAGGGTGACGCCGAGCATCAGCAGATTGAGCCAATAGACGGCGACCGCGGTTCTGAATTCGAGGAAGTCGGCCAGAAGATCGGTCGAGAACGGCAGCAGGGCGATAAAGGCGAGAAAGCACAAATTGAGCGTTGCCAGCCGCCTGTCGGATCTGGTGATCAACCCATGCTGCGCCTGCTGGCCGAACCAGAAGATGGTCAGCGTCAGGAAGGAAAGCGCATAGGTCAGGAAGCGCGGCGCCAACGCCAGGACGGCGTCGAGGAGATCGCCTTCGGAATGGATCGCCTCGTGCGTCGGCACACGAATCTCCAGAACGATCAGGGTCAGCGCGATGGCGAAGACGCCGTCGGTCAGCCCGACGACGCGGTGGAGCCCGGACTGGGATGGTTCGAGCGGTCGCTTCATCGATTTTCTCCCCCTGTCTGATCGGCTCCCGTCCGATGCCGCGTGAAAGCTTAGCATGCCGGCGCTTGTTTGCACCTGCGTGGGCCGGCACCTGCCAATGCGGCCAGGTGGCTGCGCAGCTGGTTTCAACCACCGGGACCGCTGGCTGGTTGTTGCGGGCGCGCCGCGGGTTTATGCAGGTTGCATGCATGCACCGAGCAAAGCCGCTGCCGTCCCGCCGCCGACCGCCAACGGTACGTTCTGCCCGCAGTCGCAGCGGCGCTATGTGCTGATCGCCGCGATCCTGGCTTCAGCGCTTGGTTTCATCGACGGTTCGATCCTTGCCATCGCCACGCCGGCAATCCGCGTCGATCTCGGCGCCAGCCTGGCGCAAGCGCAGTGGATATCCAATGCCTACGCGCTGACGCTTTCGGCGCTCATCCTCGCCGGCGGTGCTGCGGGCGACCGCTTCGGCCTGCGCCGCGCCTTCGTCGCCGGCATCGCGCTGTTCATCGCCGCTTCATTGGCCTGCGCGCTGGCGCCCAATCCGGCGGTGCTGATCGCGTTTCGTGCAATCCAGGGCGTCGGCGCTGCGATCATGGTGCCGGGCAGCCTTGCCATCATCGCCAAGGCCTATCCGAAAAAGGAGCGCGGCCGCGCAATCGGCATCTGGGCCGCCGCTTCGGCGCTGACCACGGCACTCGGTCCGGTGCTGGGCGGTTTCGTGCTGTCGACCCTCGGCAATGGAATCTGGCGTGCGATATTTGCCATCAACCTGCCGCTTGGGCTGGTTTCGATCTACCTGCTGCTCGCCAAGATCCCGGCGGATCGGCCGACCGAAAAGCGCAGCCTCGATCTTGGCGGCGCGGCGCTGGCGACACTGGCCTTCGGGTTGCTGGCCTACGGGCTGACGGCGATGAACGCGGAGGCTGCCGGATTCATGTCGGGTTCGGCAATCGTTGCCGGCGTGGTCCTGCTTTTCGTCTTCATTTTCTACGAGCGCCGGCAGCGCGAGCCGATGATCGATCTCAATCTGTTTCGCATCGGCGCCTTCGCCGGCGCCAATCTCGCGACCTTCTTCCTCTATTTCGCGCTGTCGGCCAATCTTTTCTACCTGCCCATGCTTTTGATCGCCGGCTGGGGGCTGAGCACGGCCGAGGTCGGCTTCATCTTCCTGCCGCTGTCTGCATTGATCGCACTGCTGTCTGGGCCTGTCGGCCAGTGGTCCGACCGGATCGGACCGCGTTTTCCGATCGCCAGCGGCAGTCTGGTGGTTGCCTTCGCCTTCGCCGGGCTTGGCTTGTTGACGCATGCCGGTATCCACAATTTCTGGACCGGAACATTTCCGCTGATGGCGCTGATGGGGTTCGGCATGGCGCTGGTGGTGTCGCCGCTGTCGACCGCGATCATGACGGCGGTGGAAGACAAGGATACGGGCGCGGCCTCCGGTATCAACAATGCCGTCTCGCGCATAGGAGGCCTGATTGCGGTTGCGGCTATGGGGTCGCTTGCCGCCTGGGTCTACGCGAAGGCCCTGGATGGCAGCGCCTTGCCCGGCGTGCCGGGGTTCGGTGAACCGGCGACGACCGGACTGGCCCCGGCTGTCGACGCCGCACGGCTTGCCGCCAGCGACGCCGCATTCTCGGCTGTTTCCTTTGTAACGGCGCTGCTTTGCCTGCTTTCGGCTGTCATCGCCTGGATGACGATTTCAGGCGAATCATTGCCATGGCGCCGGCCCGCCGAAAACCCTCGCGACTGACGGGTGGATCGAAGGAACTATCCTTCGATCTTGGCGCTCGCGACCTTCAGCGAATCACTGTCTTCCTGCTTCAGCAGGTCGTCGATGCGCTCGCGTTCACGCTTGAAGGCGACAAGGTCCTCGCCCTTCAACACCTTGCCGACGGGCAGGCGGACGCGCATCGGATCGACCTTGGTGCCATTGACGATCAGCTCGTAGTGAAGATGCGGGCCGGTGGCGAGGCCGGTCTGGCCGAGATAGCCGATGGTCTGGCCTTGGCGGACGTGAACGCCCGGTTCGATGCCTTTGGCAAAAGCGCTCTGGTGATTGTAGGAGGTCTCATAGCCGTTGGCATGGCGAATGATGATCTGCTTGCCATAGCCGCCGGCCCAGCCGACCTTCTCGATGACGCCATTGCCCGCGGCGATGATCGGCGTGCCGATGGGGGCTGCCCAGTCGACGCCGGTATGCATGCGGACATAGCCGAGGATCGGGTGCCTGCGCGCGCCAAAGCCGGAGCGGAACTTTCCGGCCGGCAACGGATTGCGCAGCAGGAACTGCTGGGCGCTCGAGCCGTCCTCGTCGAAATAATCCGTGCTGCCGTCCTGCATCTGGAAGCGGTAGAAATTGCGCGTCTGCCCGCCGAAGGTCGCCGAGACGTAAAGCAGTTCGGAATTGTCCGAGGTCTGGTCGTCGCCGTCGGGCTGCGAGAACAGCACTTCGAGACGGTCGGCCGGATTGAGGCGGGACTGGAAGTCGACATCGGAAGCCAACAGCTTGATGAGCCGCTGCGTCATGGCCTTGGACATGCCGTAGGAATAGGCGGCGCGGTAGATGCCGTCATAGACGTTGGGCAGGTTGCCGCGCACCACCACTGGCGCCGACGAATCATCGAACGCCGTCAGCAACTCCGGATTGGGCTCCGGTTCCTGCGCCGGCACATACTGGCCGCGATCGTCGAGCGCTATGGTGACGATATGCTGGGTCCGATCGTAGACGCTGGTGCGCACGACCTTGGCGGCGTCGCCATGGACCTCGAGACCAACACGCAGCACGGTTCCAGCCTTGAGCGCCGGGGCGTTCAAGAGCTTGGTGATCGCCTCGGCCATGCCGGCGGCGTCCTCGCCCGTATAGCCCGAATCTGCGAAGGCTTCCGTGATGGCGAGATCCTTGGTGAAAGGGATGATTTCCTCGGCGAAGGCCGGTGCCTGGTCATCGGCGTTGGCACGTGGCGCGACCGAAACGTTCTCCGGCACGATCCTGACGTCGTAGGAGCCGGCCATGCTCTCGGCAAAGGCCTCGCCAAATCGCTGCGGGTCGACATAGTGGAGCGAAGCGACCTGGACGGCGCCGTCGCTGAGATCGGTGCCGGCCTCGCGCACTACCTTTTCCACCTCATCGGCGGAAAGGTCGCTCTTTTCATCGAAGGAAGCCGTTTCAATGGGGAAGTCGACGGTCTTCAGGCTCATTTCGCTTTCGACCTTGGTGCCGTAGATCTGGCCCGGCGCAGCGGC
>NZ_VFVM01000011.1:135000-137500 GCF_006442845.1 Mesorhizobium sp. B2-4-2
TCTGAGCAGGGTTAGCCGGCCCCTAAGACGAGGCGGAAACGCGTAGTCGATGGGAACCACGTTAATATTCGTGGGCCTGGAGGTAGTGACGGATCACACAAGTTGTCCAATCTTATCGGATTGAACGGGCAGCGGAGTGGTTCCAGGAAATAGCTCCTCCTTATAGACCGTACCCGAAACCGACACTGGTGGTCTGGTAGAGTATACCAAGGCGCTTGAGAGAACTATGCTGAAGGAACTCGGCAAATTGCACGCGTAACTTCGGAAGAAGCGTGACCCTTTTCTGCGCAAGCAGAGGAGGGTGGCACAGACCAGGGGGTAGCGACTGTTTATCAAAAACACAGGGCTCTGCGAAGCCGCAAGGCGACGTATAGGGTCTGACGCCTGCCCGGTGCTGGAAGGTTAAGAGGAGGGGTGCAAGCTCTGAATCGAAGCCCCAGTAAACGGCGGCCGTAACTATAACGGTCCTAAGGTAGCGAAATTCCTTGTCGGGTAAGTTCCGACCTGCACGAATGGCGTAACGACTTCCCCGCTGTCTCCAGCATAGACTCAGTGAAATTGAATTCCCCGTGAAGATGCGGGGTTCCTGCGGTTAGACGGAAAGACCCCGTGCACCTTTACTATAGCTTTACATTGGCATTCGTAGTGGCATGTGTAGGATAGGTGGTAGGCTTTGAAACCTGGGCGCCAGCTCAGGTGGAGCCACCCTTGAAATACCACCCTTATCACTATGGATGTCTAACCGCGGCCCGTTATCCGGGTCCGGGACAATGTATGGTGGGTAGTTTGACTGGGGCGGTCGCCTCCTAAAGAGTAACGGAGGCGCGCGATGGTGGGCTCAGAACGGTCGGAAATCGTTCGCTGAGTGCAATGGCATAAGCCTGCCTGACTGCGAGACTGACAAGTCGAGCAGAGACGAAAGTCGGTCATAGTGATCCGGTGGTCCCGCGTGGAAGGGCCATCGCTCAACGGATAAAAGGTACGCCGGGGATAACAGGCTGATGACCCCCAAGAGTCCATATCGACGGGGTTGTTTGGCACCTCGATGTCGACTCATCGCATCCTGGGGCTGGAGCAGGTCCCAAGGGTATGGCTGTTCGCCATTTAAAGCGGTACGTGAGTTGGGTTCAGAACGTCGTGAGACAGTTCGGTCCCTATCTGCCGTGGGTGTAGGAATATTGAAAGGATCTGTCCCTAGTACGAGAGGACCGGGATGGACGGATCTCTGGTGGACCTGTTGTGGCGCCAGCCGCATAGCAGGGTAGCTATATCCGGACGGGATAACCGCTGAAGGCATCTAAGCGGGAAACCCACCTTAAAACGAGTATTCCCTGAGAACCGTGGAAGACGACCACGTTGATAGGCCGGGTGTGGAAGAGCGGCAACGCTTGAAGCTTACCGGTACTAATAGTTCGATCGGCTTGATCGTTCTCATTCCTTATGCCCATCGTGAAACACGATGGTCTGGCCAGCGCTCACGCATGAGCGGCCCTTACGGGCCTATGCTCCGCGAGGGCGCCGGACGACCGGCGACGCGCAGTCGCGCTTGCGGGCTTTGCCCGAAAGCAAACTGTGGATGTCGCTCAGGCACAAAAAGACAGGTGAAGAGCAACGAGCCAATAGTGAATAGGCATCCCCTATTCACTATTGCCTTCTGCCCAATCCCTAACCCAGCTTCTCGAATAACGTGCGTTTTGCCGACCTGGTGGTTATGGCGGAGCGGCTGCACCCGATCCCATTCCGAACTCGGCCGTGAAACGCTCCAGCGCTGATGGTACTTCGTCTCAAGACGCGGGAGAGTAGGTCGCTGCCAGGTCTGCCAAACGCACGTTAAACTCACATCCAATCGGATGGATGTGAAATCTTCTCTTCACGAACAGGCCCGCCAACGGGACAACGGGCCGCGTAAGCGGCCCTTTCAATTTGGCGGCGCGAAGCAGGCAATCGCCCGCTTCCAAACATCGAAGCAGAGACACCTGCTTCCAGAGATCGAAGCAGAAAACACCTGCTTCCAGAGGTCGAAGCAAGCTCACGCTTGCTCATAGGTGGCGCGGGGTGGAGCAGCCCGGTAGCTCGTCAGGCTCATAACCTGAAGGTCACAGGTTCAAATCCTGTCCCCGCAACCAAATCAAAACAGCCCGGCTCACCCCGGGCTGTTCTTGTATCCGGCTGATGGCCCCCCGCTGATTTGAGAACCCTCATCACGGGCCCGCAAATACCCAAAGCCGACGCCCAAGGTCAAAAAGAAATCCCGCAAAACCAAACACAATCCGCCCGCCAAAGCCAAGCCAAGCCAAAGCCAAGCCAAGCCAAGCCAAGCCAAGCAAAGCAAAGCAAAGCAAAGCAAAGCAAAGCAAAGCAAAGCAAAGCAAAGCAAAGCAAAGCAAAGCAAAGCAAAGCGTTCAGGGCCAAGCCTCGGTCGTTCCATGCCTCGGGGCCAAGACGAGCTCTCAGCTCGCGCGGCGGAACATTGGGCTTCCCAGAGCCGAGGCCAGCCACG
>NZ_VFVM01000011.1:142500-191811 GCF_006442845.1 Mesorhizobium sp. B2-4-2
CGAAGCTTAGGGTTCGTGAGCAATCACGAGCGGTAGCGGAGCGTTCTGTAAGCTGATGAAGCCATACCCGTGAGGGGTGGTGGAGGTATCAGAAGTGCGAATGCTGACATGAGTAACGTAAGGGGAGTGAGAGACTCCCCCGCCGAAAGACCAAGGGTTCCTGCTTAAAGCTAATCTGAGCAGGGTTAGCCGGCCCCTAAGACGAGGCGGAAACGCGTAGTCGATGGGAACCACGTTAATATTCGTGGGCCTGGAGGTAGTGACGGATCACACAAGTTGTCCAATCTTATCGGATTGAACGGGCAGCGGAGTGGTTCCAGGAAATAGCTCCTCCTTATAGACCGTACCCGAAACCGACACTGGTGGTCTGGTAGAGTATACCAAGGCGCTTGAGAGAACTATGCTGAAGGAACTCGGCAAATTGCACGCGTAACTTCGGAAGAAGCGTGACCCTTTTCTGCGCAAGCAGAGGAGGGTGGCACAGACCAGGGGGTAGCGACTGTTTATCAAAAACACAGGGCTCTGCGAAGCCGCAAGGCGACGTATAGGGTCTGACGCCTGCCCGGTGCTGGAAGGTTAAGAGGAGGGGTGCAAGCTCTGAATCGAAGCCCCAGTAAACGGCGGCCGTAACTATAACGGTCCTAAGGTAGCGAAATTCCTTGTCGGGTAAGTTCCGACCTGCACGAATGGCGTAACGACTTCCCCGCTGTCTCCAGCATAGACTCAGTGAAATTGAATTCCCCGTGAAGATGCGGGGTTCCTGCGGTTAGACGGAAAGACCCCGTGCACCTTTACTATAGCTTTACATTGGCATTCGTAGTGGCATGTGTAGGATAGGTGGTAGGCTTTGAAACCTGGGCGCCAGCTCAGGTGGAGCCACCCTTGAAATACCACCCTTATCACTATGGATGTCTAACCGCGGCCCGTTATCCGGGTCCGGGACAATGTATGGTGGGTAGTTTGACTGGGGCGGTCGCCTCCTAAAGAGTAACGGAGGCGCGCGATGGTGGGCTCAGAACGGTCGGAAATCGTTCGCTGAGTGCAATGGCATAAGCCTGCCTGACTGCGAGACTGACAAGTCGAGCAGAGACGAAAGTCGGTCATAGTGATCCGGTGGTCCCGCGTGGAAGGGCCATCGCTCAACGGATAAAAGGTACGCCGGGGATAACAGGCTGATGACCCCCAAGAGTCCATATCGACGGGGTTGTTTGGCACCTCGATGTCGACTCATCGCATCCTGGGGCTGGAGCAGGTCCCAAGGGTATGGCTGTTCGCCATTTAAAGCGGTACGTGAGTTGGGTTCAGAACGTCGTGAGACAGTTCGGTCCCTATCTGCCGTGGGTGTAGGAATATTGAAAGGATCTGTCCCTAGTACGAGAGGACCGGGATGGACGGATCTCTGGTGGACCTGTTGTGGCGCCAGCCGCATAGCAGGGTAGCTATATCCGGACGGGATAACCGCTGAAGGCATCTAAGCGGGAAACCCACCTTAAAACGAGTATTCCCTGAGAACCGTGGAAGACGACCACGTTGATAGGCCGGGTGTGGAAGAGCGGCAACGCTTGAAGCTTACCGGTACTAATAGTTCGATCGGCTTGATCGTTCTCATTCCTTATGCCCATCGTGAAACACGATGGTCTGGCCAGCGCTCACGCATGAGCGGCCCTTACGGGCCTATGCTCCGCGAGGGCGCCGGACGACCGGCGACGCGCAGTCGCGCTTGCGGGCTTTGCCCGAAAGCAAACTGTGGATGTCGCTCAGGCACAAAAAGACAGGTGAAGAGCAACGAGCCAATAGTGAATAGGCATCCCCTATTCACTATTGCCTTCTGCCCAATCCCTAACCCAGCTTCTCGAATAACGTGCGTTTTGCCGACCTGGTGGTTATGGCGGAGCGGCTGCACCCGATCCCATTCCGAACTCGGCCGTGAAACGCTCCAGCTCTGATGGTACTTCGTCTCAAGACGCGGGAGAGTAGGTCGCTGCCAGGTCTGCCAAACGCACGTTAAACTCACATCCAATCGGATGGATGTGAAATCTTCTCTTCACGAACAGGCCCGCCAACGGGACAACGGGCCGCGTAAGCGGCCCTTTCAATTTGGCGGCGCGAAGCAGGCAATCGCCCGCTTCCAAACATCGAAGCAGAGACACCTGCTTCCAGAGATCGAAGCAGAAAACACCTGCTTCCAGAGGTCGAAGCAAGCTCACGCTTGCTCATAGGTGGCGCGGGGTGGAGCAGCCCGGTAGCTCGTCAGGCTCATAACCTGAAGGTCACAGGTTCAAATCCTGTCCCCGCAACCAAATCAAAACAGCCCGGCTCACCCCGGGCTGTTCTTGTATCCGGCTGATGGCCCCCCGCTGATTTGAGAACCCTCATCACGGGCCCGCAAATACCCAAAGCCGACGCCCAAGGTCAAAAAGAAATCCAAGCCAAGCCAAGCCAAAGCGTTCAGCGGGCCACCGCACAAAAGGCAGACCTGTCGCCGAAGATAATCCAGCCAGCAAGCGATCGCGTCCGCAGTGTAAGCCGTCAATACTGCCGTCTCGACCAGAACCGGCGGGTGGGTTTGTCCCACCGCCGGCATAGGTGGTTCAACTCTTGATCTCGATCCGCTTTGCCTGCGCTTGCGCTCTCGCGGTCTTCGGCAATGTAACCGTCAGGACGCCGTTCCTGAAGCGCGCTTCGACATTGTCTTGCTCTACCTCGATGCCGAGCGGAATGCGGCGCTCGAAACGGCCGTAATAGCGCTCGGAGAACTGGCGCTCCTTGTCCTCGCTCTCGGACCGCTTTTCGCCCTTCAGGGTCAGCACGTCGTCATCGAGCAGGACCTCGATGTCCTTTTCCTCCATGCCGGGCACTTCGGCCGTGATACGGACCTCCTTTCCAGTGTCGGAGATCTCGACGCTCGGCCAGCGTCCGCCGTTCGCGGCAACGGAAGACAAGGATGGCAGACCGGAGCCGAAACCGCGGAAAACATCGTCGAAAAGACGGTTGACCTCGCGGTGCAACGACATGAACGGATCACGTTCGCCATCGCGCAAAAGGCTGGGCACCTGTCCGCGTTCCCGGCCAAAAGGAATGAGATCACGTACGCTCATTGTCTTTCTCCTCTTTGCTTGCGTCTCCACCACCGGGCGACCGTCGTCCGGTTGGTGGAAGCCCTGACCCGAATTGCCTCACGCGGCCTGTTTTTCCACTTGCACGGGCTTTGCCGCGGATTTTTCCTTGGCTTTGGCCATGCTGGTGCCGATCTCGATCTTGCGCGGTTTCATCTCTTCGGGAATCTCACGCTGGAGATCGACGGTCAGGAGACCGTTGACGAGGCCGGCGCCGGTCACCTTCACATGGTCGGCAAGTTCGAAGCGGCGCTCAAACGGCCGTCCGGCGATGCCGCGATGCAGGTATTCGCCATTGTCCTCTCCGGCACGCTCGCCGGCGATGACGAGCATGTTGGGTTCATGCACGATGCTCAATTCGTCTTGACTGAAGCCGGCTACCGCCATGGTGATGCGGTAGGCGTCGTCACCGGTCCTGGAGATATCGTAGGGCGGCCAGTTGTCGACGTTCGCCGTGCGGCTGGCATTCTCCAGCAGGTCGAAAATACGGTCGAAGCCTATGCTCGACCGATAGAGTGGTGAAAAGTCGAAAGCGGTTCTCATAGCCATATCCTCCTTCGCTGAGCAACATGGGTACGAGGAGTGCCAAGGATGCGGCACTCCTTGACCTGCCGGCCCTTCCGGCGCCGGCGGAATCGATCTGGGAACTGACGGGCGTGGCGTCAAGAGGCCTGATCGAACGTCTCGTCGAGATTCCGGCGGCCCTTGACGCGGCCTGAACGGCTGACCATCTCGATCACGGATGGACGGTCGCCGGTGACGCCATCCGATTGCTTACTCGCAAAAAGACGTCAAAAAACGGAGGAAGTGATGAACGATATTCGGTTTCCCCAGCCGATTACCCTCGAATTGTCGGACGCCCCACGCAAGGTCGCCAGCAGCTTCGAGGCTCTGGAATGCCTGGATCAACAATGGCCGAAATGGGCGCGCGGACCAAGCTGGCGCGCCGCCGGCCGTGCATGCCGTGATGCGCTGGATGGCTGGCGCAGCGGGCGTGCCGCCTACAAGGCCTTCTTGAAGGCGGCCAAGCGAGCCGGCCTGACGAGGGGCCGCTCCGCTTCGCCCCAGCAATTCCGTTCCGCGGCGATGTCAAGGACGGCCCAGCCGATGGCTGTCAGAGCAGGATGACACGAATCCCATCACTCATCCTGCTCGGGAACTCTGATTTTAGGTATGCTCAATCGAGCCTTTGAGCGCGCCGCGTTGCAGGCGACGCGCTTCAGGTTTTTTGATCCGCTCAATGTGATCCGCTCAATGGATGGCAACGATGCCGTCAACGGCGCGCCATTCCGACGGTGTGATTAGACGATGATGTGCGACGCGCACGGAATGCAGCGTGCCGTCCAGTTCGCTTTCCCAATAGCCAAGGAAGCCCTTCAGCTCCGGGAAATCGGGAGCGAGGTCGTATTCCTGCCAGACATAGAGCTGCAGCAGGTTGGGGTAGTCAGGCATATGATAGTGAATCTCGGCCGTGGTCAGGCCGTAGCCATCCATCTGCAGGCGGAATTCTCTGCTGACCGCAGTCACCATATGTTTCTCCTTTCGCTTACGACCTCATGCATTCATCCTGGCGAAGTCGTGCCGGAATTCATCCGGCGTGGACCGCGGCGCCGGCACGTCGATGTCGAGCTTGCACAAGGCCTCCATGACGTGGTCGAAGGAAACCGGCCGCTCGACTCCCGGCGGCAGGCGCAGTTCCGGCATCGACTCCACCGCGCAGGCATCCGAGGCCCAAGACGACAGGATCGCCCGCTTTTCCCAGAGGTCGAGCGCGTCGTCTTCCAATACCTCGTCAGGATGTTTGAAGTGCCTCGCCGGCGAAAGCAGCCGGTCAAGCGAGGTGTCGGGCGTGTCAGTCAGGGAAGGCATGATCGGCGAAAATTTCTGTCGGTCCATCGTTGTCCTCCGTCTGCAAAAACTCCTCGATAGCGTCCAGTTTCCGGCTGTGCTTCGGCAGCGCCGGCCAGGATAATCTTGTTGGCCCTCTACCAAAATTCAAGCGGTGAAATCGTCGACTTGGTGAGAATTCCTGCATGATAACAACGCGTTGGCACTCTCGTGCGACGAGTGCCAAAATTTTTGCGCCAACCTCTTGAAACCGGAAAATTCCAAAACTAGCTCGATATGCGCGCGCGATGCCTGAACAAGGGTCGCGGCACCTCGTGCCGGGCCGATATTGCCGGTCCGGCGCGGAGGAACCTCAAAAACTGTTTGTCCTTGAAGGAGAACGACATGACGTTCCGCCCATTGCACGACCGTATCCTGGTCCGCCGCATCGAAGCCGAGGAGAAAACGGCTGGCGGCATTATCATTCCCGACACAGCCAAGGAAAAGCCGCAGGAAGGCGAGGTGATCGCCGCCGGCCCCGGCGCCCGAAACGAAGCCGGGCAGCTACAGCCGCTCGACGTCAAGGTGGGTGACCGCATTCTGTTCGGCAAATGGTCCGGCACCGAGATCAAGCTCGGCGGCCAAGACCTGATCATCATGAAGGAAAGCGATGCGATGGGCGTGATCGAGCAGACCGCGACCGTGAAGAAGGCCGCCTGACGGCTTCTTGCCAAGTTATCAGTCAACGAAAGCTGCCTAAATTGAAGGAGTGATCCAATGGCTGCCAAGGAAGTGAAATTCCATACCGAAGCCCGCGAGAAGATGCTGCGCGGCGTCGACATTCTGGCCAATGCGGTGAAGGTGACGCTCGGTCCCAAAGGCCGCAACGTCGTTATCGATAAATCCTTCGGCGCGCCGCGCATCACCAAGGATGGTGTGACGGTGGCCAAGGAGATCGAACTGGAAGACAAGTTCGAAAACATGGGCGCGCAGATGGTGCGCGAAGTCGCTTCGAAGACCAACGACATCGCCGGCGACGGCACCACAACCGCGACCGTTCTGGCCCAAGCCATTGTCAAGGAAGGCGCCAAGGCCGTCGCCTCGGGCATGAATCCGATGGATTTGAAACGCGGCATCGACAAGGCCGTGGAGGCGGTCGTTGCCGAACTGAAGGCCAACGCTCGCAAGGTGACGAAAAACGATGAGATCGCCCAGGTCGGCACCATCTCGGCCAATGGCGATCCCGAGATCGGCCGGTTCCTCGCCGAGGCGATGGAGAAGGTCGGCAATGAAGGTGTCATCACGGTGGAGGAGGCCAAGACCGCCGAGACCGAACTGGAGGTGGTCGAAGGCATGCAGTTCGACCGCGGCTATCTCAGCCCGTACTTCATCACCAACCAGGACAAGATGCGCGTCGAACTTGAAGAGCCCTATGTGCTGATCCACGAGAAGAAACTGTCCAACCTGCAAGCCATGCTCCCCGTCCTCGAGGCGGTCGTGCAGTCGGGCAAGCCGCTGCTGATCATCGCCGAGGACGTGGAAGGGGAGGCGCTCGCCACGCTGGTCGTGAACAAATTGCGCGGCGGCCTGAAGGTCGCGGCCGTCAAGGCGCCTGGCTTCGGTGATCGCCGCAAGGCGATGCTGGAGGATATCGCCATCCTCACCGGCGGCACGGCGATCAGCGAGGATCTCGGCATCAAGCTCGAGAACGTCACGCTGCAGATGCTGGGCCGCGCCAAGAAGGTGGTGATCGAAAAAGAAAACACCACCATCGTCGACGGCGTTGGCCGCAAGGAAGAGATCCAGGGCCGCATCGCCCAGATCAAAGCGCAGATCGAGGAGACCACCTCCGACTACGACCGCGAGAAATTGCAGGAGCGGCTGGCGAAGCTCGCCGGTGGCGTCGCCGTCATCCGTGTCGGCGGTTCGACGGAAGTCGAGGTGAAGGAGCGCAAGGACCGTGTCGACGACGCGCTGCATGCGACCCGTGCGGCGGTCGAGGAAGGCGTGCTCCCGGGCGGCGGCGTCGCGCTGCTCCGGGCCGCCAAGGCGCTCGATGCCTTGCCGATCGACAATGCCGACCAGAGGACCGGTGTCGAGATCGTGCGGCGTGCGATCGAGACCCCGGTGCGCCAGATCGCGGAGAACGCCGGCGCCGAGGGCTCGATCATCGTCGGCAAGCTGCGCGAGAAGAGCGAGTTCGGCTGGGGCTGGAACGCCCAGACCAACGAGTTCGGCGATCTCTACGGCCAAGGCGTCATCGATCCGGCAAAGGTCGTGCGCACCGCGCTTCAGGATGCCGCTTCCGTCGCTGGCCTGCTGGTCACCACTGAGGCGATGGTGGCCGAGAAGCCAAAGAAGGAGGCCGCGACCCCTGCCATGCCCGCCGGCGCGGGCATGGACTTCTAGGACGCCGGGAGGCCGCCCGCTCCCAGAAGTGGGAGCGGGCGCTTCCCGGGGAAAGTTTGGAGAGAGACCACTATGACCGGTATCGGTTCCGTTCCGGCGCCCACGCATCCGGCAAACGAATTTCTCGCCTACGAGGCAGAATGCAGGAGCGTGCTGGGGCCATTGTTGATGCGCGTTCTCGACATGGCCGAGTCCGCAGGCTGGAGCCGCCGTACGGCGGCGTCGACGCTGATGTTCCTGGCCGCGCAGCATGTGTCGGCAGCCTCGGAAGGCTCCGGCGGCTCAACCAGGGATGGAGGACGCGATCATCGGAGCCCCACAGCAAACGATGGACCGATGTCCGGTTGGGAAGAGGACCGACATGATCGTGGGCCAATTGCGTGAATGCCTGAAAACGTTGAGGTGGAAAGCGGCAGACCTCGTCGACGAGCTTGGTTGCCCGCAAAGCCAGGTCGCCGCCTGGCTCGATGGGCGGGCGCTTCCGCCGCTTTCCGTCCTTGCCTGGCTCGAGGCGCTCGCCAGGGCGCATAGGGCGCTACCGGCGCCTGGCCGAGGCTCGCCAGTGCTCAAGCCAAGCCCGGTCGAGCCAGCCAAGATCAGGCTCGCGGCCGCCGGAAATCCGACGACACCGGCGCACCCGCCCTATCCGCGCCGACCTGTCTTCGCGCACCAGGCTGCCCGACATGCTTCGGTTCGTTTGCCATCGAATGGAGGTTTAAATCATGGCACAGATGCGCTTTGAAGAACCCGTGACGATCTTGGTCGGAATGGGGCTTCCGGTAACGATCGAGACTGCGATGGAAGCATATGCCGTGTTGCAGGACTGGCCCGTTGCCAGCCGAAACGGCGCCCATGCCGTCGCCCTCAACGCTTGCAAAGCCGGCATTGCCGGCGAGATCGATGCGGAAACCGTGCGGGCGACCTTGATCGCCTTCGCGCGCCGCAATGACATTCTGGTGCCGAATATGATCTCGCCTGCCAGTATCGCATCCGGTGGCCGCGCCGTGCGAGCGGATTGAGGATCTATACGCGACCTATCGGTGAGCGCCCCGGCGATCCAAAATGATCGGCCCGTCGGCCTTGAGCTGGCGGGCTGTCTCCGTCGCCTCAGGCCGTTTCGACGAGACGCGAGCGTTTCTTCTCGGCGGCCGCCAGCAACTCGACGAAGGCGCGGACCTTGGCTGGCCGGAACCGGGCCGGAGGGAAAACGGCATGGATGCCGCCGGCAGGCAACATCCAGTCGGCAAATACCGGCACGAGACGTCCCTCGGCGATATCGTCGCCGACACTGTAGTCGGGAAATACGCCCAATCCGATACCGGCGAGCACGCAGGCAAGAGCCGCCGGGCTCTTGTCGCACATGATGACCGGGTTGAGTTCGGTCAACACCGTTTCTCCCTCTCTTGAAAACAGCCATTGGCCGATGCCGCGCAGCTGGGCGTTGCCGACCCAGGCAAGCGATCTTGCCTGGCGCGGGGTGACATCGGGCGGCAGGCTTGCGGCGAAGGTCGGGTTCGCCACCACGACCTGCTGTATCGTGCCCAGGCGCCGCGCCTGATTGGACGAATCCGCAAGCCAGCCGACGCGGATGCCGAGGTCGATCTGCTCGTCCACCAGATTGCTGACGGCGTCATCGAAAATCGCCTCGACGCGCATATGCGGATAAGTTCGGAGATAGGCGGCCATGACAGGCGCAACGATCTTCGTGCCATAGTCGAGCGGCGCGGTCAGCCTCAGCATTCCCTTGGGTTCGACTGCCCCGTGCGAGATCTCGCCATAGGCCGCTTCGGCTTCGCGCAGGATGATCATCGCGCGGTCGTAGAAGAGGCGACCCTCCTCGGTCGGCGTGACACGCCGCGTCGTGCGCCGCATGAGCGTCGCGCCCAGTTCCTGCTCAAGCCTGCCGATCTGATGGCTGACCACGGCCTTGGCCACGCCAAGCCGGTCCGCCGCCGTGGTGAACGAGCCTGTCTCCATCACCGTGGTGAAATAGACAAGCCGATTGAGATTGAGGAGTTCGGTGGACGCCATTTATTGCAAGACCATCACCTGCCACATGTAACCAGACAATTTGGGGGACGGGGCAACCAACGCCACCGCAACGGAGACCGGGCGACCGTGAGCAATCCAGAAGTGACCTATCTTTTCGATCCGCTCTGCGGCTGGTGTTATGGCGCAAGCCCGATGCTCGAAAAACTGTCCGGCAGCGGCGTGCGCGTCGAGCTCTTGCCGACCGGGCTGTTTTCGGGGGCAGGCGCTCGGCCGATGGATGACGGTTTTGCCGCCCATGCCTGGGCGAACGACCAGCGCATCGAGCGGTTAACGGGACAGGTTTTCACGCAGGCCTATCGGGACAACGTGCTGAATGTTCGCGGCACGTTGCTGGATTCCCATGCCGCGACCCTCGCGATTACCGCAGCGGGCCCGGAAGATCCCGGCCGCCGGCTGGCCGCGCTGAAGGCGATCCAGAACGCGCGCTATGTCGATGGGCGCGATATCGTCACGGTCGGCGGTGTCGCCGAGGTGCTCGCCGACGCCGGCATGGCCGATGCCCGCGAACTGGTGAAGGCGCCAACCGAAGGATTGCTGACAGCTCACCGCGAACTGGTCGGCCGAGGCCGCGCGCTGTTCCAGCGCCTGCATTCCAACGGCGTGCCTTCGCTCGCCATCATCAGCAACGATGCGCCGCGCCTCATCGGTTCGAACGCGCTGTTCGGCAGTTTCGACAATCTCCTCGCTCATATCGCGGCCGCGTGATCCCCAACCGACCTCCAACAAGGAATGGAAAAAGATATGGCAAAAGTCGCTCTCATCGGCGCATCGGGCGAAGTCGGTTCGCGCCTGCTCAAGGAACTCTCCGACCGTGGCCATACCGTCACCGGCATCGCCCGCAATCCTGAAAAAATCGCTGCGCTGCCTGGCGTGACGGCCAGGAAGGGCGATGTCTTCGACATGGAAGGCTTGGCCAAGCTGATCCGCGGCCATGATGTGGTGATCAGTTCGGTGCATTTCCTCGACAGCGATGCCGACACGCTGATCGCCGCGGTGCGAGCCTCCGGCGTGAAGCGCTACCTGGTCGTCGGCGGTGCGGGCAGCCTTGAGGTCGCGCCCGGCAAGCGGCTGGTCGACACGCCCGAATTTCCCGACATCTACAAGGCCGAGGCGCAGAAGGGCGCCGACTTCCTCGACAAGTTGAAGACCATCGATGACCTCGATTGGACGTTCCTGTCGCCGTCCGCCATGTTCATCCCGGGCGAGCGAACCGGCAAGTTCCGCCTCGGCAAGGACACGCTTCTGGCTTCGCACAAGGGCAGCAGCATTTCCTTCGAGGATTACGCCATCGCGATGGTCGACGAGATCGAGAAGCCCGCCCACATAAAGCAGCGCTTCACCGTCGGTTATTGACTAGGCAGGCCAGGCCAGCTGCTTCTTGTCCACCAACATTCTAAACGTCGCCCGTCATCATCGCTCGCAGCCATGCCGTGATGGCATCGAGGTCGATCGGTTTCGTCGTGTCGACGTCGAAGAGCGGACCGCGCCGCAGCGGTTCGGCGCGCCTGGCGAGTTCGATCAGTTCGGGGATATAGGACGCGCCTGGATGGCCGGGGAGACGCTGGCCGAGCCGGGCGCCGTAACGCTCGGCAAGGACTTCGCCGGGCGCATGGCACCAGATTTCGACGGTCTGTTCGACCCCGGCATTCCTGAGATGATCATCGAGCAGCTCGCGCGGCTGGAAACCGAACCAGGCGTCGACGATGAATGTGGAGCCCGCTGGGGCTTCGCCGACGACTGACCAGATCGCCCGATAGCTGGCGCGGCCGAGCGTGCGGTTGAATGCGCGGTCGCCGCCGCCGAGCACCTCGAGAAACGGATTCTTGATCGTGTCGAGCGCAAGCAACGGCCATCCCATGCGGTCGGCGATGCCGCGCGACACCGTGCTCTTGCCGCTGGCCGGGATGCCGTTGACCAGCACGGCGCGCCTGGCCGCGCCGGCTTGCACAAAATGCCGGCCAAAAATCGGCGCTGTCGCCATGTCTGTTCCGGCCAGCGCCTGCAATCCCGCCCCGATCACGCCGGCGTCGTCGCCGAGCTGCGCCGGCTCGACCGGGCACTGGTACCACGGCGCCAGGGCCGGCGCGCGGCCGAGCGCCTTGTGTGCCGCCCAGCCAAGACCGCCGCCGAGCAGGACGACACCGGGGTCGAACATGGCGACGCTGGTATCGATGGCGGCACGTAAGGGCATTGCCCAGGCTTCGAGTATAGTGCGCGCCTGGATGTCTCCGGCGGCGTCGCGGGCAAAGAGCTGGTCGACCGAAAGGTCGGTACGCAAGCCGGCCCGCGCGATGTGACGGCCAAGCGCGGTGCCCGAACTGGTGGTCTCGACACAACCGCGCCGGCCGCAGGCGCAGACCTCGCCATTGACGTCGACAGTGATGTGGCCGAGCTGCCCTGCCGTTGCCCGGCCACGCACGATCCGCCGATGTTGAGCGACGGCCCCGCCAATGCCGGTGCCGATGGTGAACATGGCGACGTCGTGATGGCCCCGGCCGGCGCCGAGCGCCATCTCGGCGACCAGTGCCATGTTGCAGTCATTGTCGATGACGACGGGCTTGCCGGCCATGTCTTCCAGGCGCTGCGCCAGCGAGACGGAGGCCAGATTGACGTAGCCGCCGGACAGGACCGCGCGGCGATCCGCGTCGACGCGACCGGGAACACCGATGCCGATGGCCGAAACCTCCGATGTGTCGAGCCGGCGCACCATCCCGGCGATCCGCGAGAGCACAGCCTGCGGGTCCGGCGCGCTCTTTTCGGACAGACGTTCGAGGATTTCGCCGGCGCCCGAAATGCGGGCGGCCCGCAGATTGGTGCCGCCTATATCTATCCCTATGCTGAGAGGCATGACGTCCTGCACGTGTCGGTGATCCAACGCGGATATCAGGCGGCGGCCTTGCGCCGGTGATGCCCGATTACCGCCTGGATCTCACGCAATCGCGGCACCGCGATGGTCTTAAGCCTTTCGCGCTGAATGTCACGATCGAGCGAGATGCAGTCCTTCCACAGCGAGCGGCCGGCGATGACGCCGGAGGCGCCGTTCTGCATGGCAATCTCGACCTGGCCGAGGAAGGTGGCGTGGTTGACGCCGGCCGAAAGCACCGCCCACGGCACCTCGCCGGCCATTCTGGTGATGTTGGCGCAGGCTTCCGGCGTTCCGGGATACGGAAGCTTCAGCACCTTTGCCCCGCACTCCAGCGATATCCTTGTGCCTTCCTCGACGAGCCAGGGGGTCTTCGCCGCATAATCTTCCGGGCTTTCGTCTTCGAGCTGATAGGTCAGGAATTCGACGACGAGCAACAAATCTTCCTGCCCGAAATCGGCGATGCATTGGCGCAGGATGGCGATGTTGTGCTCATTCGCTTCGGGCTTGTCGGCCCGCAGATACACCATGATCTTGCCGCCCGTGCCACCCAGTTCGCGCACGCGGCGCGCATCGATGCCGGGGACAAGGCGCGACAGGCGATAGCCTTCAGGCGAGACGTCGAAACCCGAGGCGTCGAGGCCGATAAGCAGCGCGGTATCGCGGTTCAGCACGCCCTCCTCGACAACCCGCGGCACCGCGCAGAGCGGGTCGAGCAGCACGCAGGACGCGGCACTTGCAAGGTAGCGCGTGATGTCGGCCTTGGTGTCGCCGAGCATGTCGTTGGTGATCCTGGCCTGTTCGGCCGGATCCGACGCCAGCAAGGTGCGCATGCCGCCGCGCTGGTCGCAGGCGATGGCCAGCATGGCCCCGTCCTTGCCGCATATCTGCTGATAGCCGCGCAGCTCCGCGGTGGTCATCTTTGTCATGGTCTCTGTCCGATGTTGGCGCTCTCTGGCCGAGGGCGCGGATCCCGTGGAAACAAGAATGTTCAGTTTTTGCCCGCCTGCCGGCAGGGGAGAATTGCCGTCTTGATGCGCCGTCCATTGCCCGGAAAAGCACACCTTGCCGGCGCCTGGGCAGGACGGCCTCAAGTTGCGAGTTCGCCGGATTTGCGCGATAACTCCCATCGGCGTATACGTGTGTAACACGTTGCTGAAAGGAATTGCAAGCTGGCTGTCCCTCCCATTCAGGATGCGACCGCATCGCGCACGATGCTGCACACGGTCGCCAAACTGCATTACGAGGCGGAGATGTCGCAGGTCGATATCGCGCGGCAGCTTGGCGTCTCCACCGCGACCATATCGCGCCTCTTGCAGCGGGCGCGGGCGGAAGGGATCGTCCGTATCGAGGTTCTCGATCTGGCGGCACCTGAGGAGATCACCGGACAGCTAATCGATAGGCTAGGCCTGCGTGACGCAGCGGTGGTCGAGACGCCGGCCGCAGGCGCGCTGACGGCGCTGGCCGGCCCGCTCGGCGGCCTTCTCAAGCAGGCGCAATTGGTGGCCGGCTCCGTGGTCGCCATCGGCTGGGGGCGCGCGGTGCGCGAGGTGATCCGCGCCGGCCTGCCGCGCATTCCGGGCGTGCTGACCGTTGCCGCCACCGGCGGCATGCAGCAGCACGCGGCGCATTTTCAGGTCAACGAATTCGTCCGCCTCGCCGCCGAGGAGTTCGGCGGGACACCGCACTTCATTCATGCGCCCTATCTGCCTTCCAGTGAATTGCGTGAAGTCTTCCTTGGTGATGCCGCCATCAGCGATGCCGTCGCGCTGTGGGACAGGACCGATGTGGCGATCGTCGGCATCGGCCTGCCGCATGCCATCAATGCACCCGAGGCGAGCGCCGCCACGCCGAGCGAGCAGGCGCTGGTCCATGCGGCCGGCGATGTCCTTCGGCATTATTTCGATGCCGATGGCGCGCTGATCGCCTGGGAAGGAGAGGGCCGGATGATCGCTATGTCGCCGGCGCAGCTCCGCGCCGTGCCGCTGGTGATCGGTGTCGCGGCGTCGCCGGAAAAGGCGACGGCCATCATCGGCGCCGCTCGCGCTCAGCTGATCAACGCCGTGATAACGGATACGAAGACGGCGCAAGCCATCCTCGCTACCCTGCCGCCGCGATAGTGCCGCCCGCCGCCCCGCCGCCGCATTCCAGTTCGCGAGGGCGATTTTACGAAATCGGTTGTGCCGCCGAGAAGTCGAGGCAATAGTTCGGCGGGACTTTGTGGAGCAGTCGGATGTTGCGTGAAAAATCCGGCGTTGCGACCCGGAAAACCGAGTTGCAATTTATTTCTGCAAAGTGTTACAAGTTTGTGAACTTGGCGTGCAATGCATGCCGGGTGCTGTGGTTCTCTGACCTCGCGGAGGCGAGGAAGTGACCGTGGCTATCGTGCCGGTCGGCTGGACCGGCTGACATATCGACTGGAGGGCGCTTGGGAGGAGCTGCCCGCGAAAAGCAAACAGGCGTTCCCGGCCGTCTTGTCCCAAGCGGACGACGGCCATTCGATGTCACTTGCAACGGCAGATCTGCCAACATAATGAGGAGGATGTCATGAAGAAGATCGTTGCCGCGCTTGCGGCTCTCGCCGTCAGCGCGACGGTGCTTATCGCGCCCGCGCAGGCGCAGGACAAGAAATACACCATCGCGCTCGTTCCGGGCCTGACCACCGACGGTTTCTACATCACCATGCGCAAGGGCGCCCAGGCCGCGGCCGACGCCCTTGGCGTGAACCTGGTCTTCCAGGGCGCTCCTGAGTTCAATCCGGTCACCCAGGTGCCGGTGCTCGACGCGGTCATCGCCAAGAAGCCGGACGCGATCCTGATCGCGCCTACCGACAAGGTCCAGCTGGTCGAGCCGCTGCGCAAGGCCAATGACGCAGGCATTCCGGTCATCACCGTGGATACGTTCATCGGCACCGGCGCCTATCAGACCGGAGCGGGTGACGCCGATTTCCCGCTGGCCTACATCGCTTCGGACAATGTGCTGGGCGGCGAAATCGCGGCGCGGGCGCTTGCCAAGGCCGTCGGCGACAAGGGCAAGGTCTACGTCTCCAACGTCAAGCCCGGCATCTCGACCACCGACCAGCGCGAGGAAGGCTTCAAGAAGGAGATGGCCAACCATCCCGGCATCACCGTTCTCGAGACCCAGTTCAATGACGACGACGCCAACAAGGCGGCCTCGCAGCTGCAGGCGGTGTTCGCGCGCAACCCCGACCTCGTCGGCGTGTTCGGCGCCAATCTGTTCTCGGCGCTGGGCGCCGCCAATGGCGTCAAGCAGGCAGGGCAGACGGGCACCGTCAAAGTGGTTGCCTTCGATGCTCCGACCAGCATCGTCGACAACATCAACACCGGCCTTGTGGATGTGGCGATCGCCCAGCATCCCGCAGAGATCGGCTATTTCGGCGTCGTCTCGGCCTATGCCCACCTGACCGGCCAATCCATCCCGGTCATGATCGGCACCGGCTTCACGATCATGGACAAGTCCAACATCGCCGATCCGAACATCTCGAAGTATCTCTATTCCGAGTAAGTCCGGACCAGCTTGGCTCTTCCCGGTGCGCCGGGAGGAGCCTGTGCCGGTCCCGCCAGGGCGGGACCTGTTTGAAGGCAGCCGCGCCGCGGAGTACTCATGACCTCGACATCACCAGCACAGCCAGCCGAGAAGCATGTCGCCCCCCAGGCTGACCACGGCGATCCCGCCAGGAGCTGGATCGCACGCATCGCCGAGGGGCGCGCCTGGCTGTTTCTCGCCGGCCTGATCATCTGTTTCGAGATCTGGTCGCGGAGCGCCTTCGGCGCCACTTTCGTGCTCAATCCGTTCAATCTTCAATCCATCGCGATTTTCGCCGTGGCGCCGCTGCTTTTGGCGACCGGGCAGACCTTTGTCATCATATCAGGCGGCATCGACCTTTCGCTGGGCTTCATCATGGGCCTTGCCGCGGTCATCGCCGCGCATGCCACCAACATGGCGGGCGCCGCCATTCCGTTGCCGTTGGCCATGCTGGCCGGCATCCTTGCCGCGGTGATCGTGGCCGGCGTGCCCGGCGTCATCAACGGCTTGCTGATCTCGCGGCTCAGGGTTCCGCCCTTCATCGGCACGCTCGGCATGTTCGGCGTCGCCCGCGGTGTCGCCTTCCTGCTTGCCGGCGGCACGACGGTGCCGGTACAGAACTCCTGGTTCGCACTGCTCGGCAACGGCAAGTTCCATGGCGTGCCCTATCTGGTGATGATCGCCGCTGTCTTCGTCGTCGTGATGCACTATCTGCTCAGCCAGACCCGGTTCGGCCAGCACAATTACGCTATCGGCGCCAATGTGCAGGCCGCGCGCCGCGCCGGCATCGACATCAGGGGCCATATCCTGCGGCTTTATGTGCTGTCGGCAATGTGCGCCGGCCTTGGCGGCGCGCTCTATGCCGCGCGCTTCACGGCGGGGGCAGCGCAGGCCGGCGAACCGCTGCTGCTCGACAGCGTCGCGGCGGTGGTGATCGGCGGCGCCAGCCTGTTCGGCGGCTCCGGCACCATCTTCGGCACCGTCGCCGGCGCGCTGGTGATCGCGGTCATCCAATACGGGCTGGTCTTCGTCAATGTGGAGCCGTTCTGGCAGTTCATCGCCGTCGGCGTCGTCATCATCATTTCCGTTCTCATCGACCAGGCGCAGCGCCGGTTCAGTGGAGCCCGTCAGGATGAATAGCACCGAGCCCCTCCTCGAAGTCCGGAACCTTTCCAAGCACTTCGGTGCGGTACGGGCGCTCAACGATTTCTCCATGGCCGTGCGGCCGGGCGAAGTGGTGGCGCTTGCCGGCGACAATGGCGCCGGCAAGACGACCCTGATCAAGGCAATATCGGGCGTGTTCCAGCCGACGGGCGGAGAAATCCTGCTCAGAGGTCAGCCGGTGGCTTTCGCCACACCGCAGGAGGCGCGCGAAAAGGGCATCGAGACGATCTACCAGGATCTCGCGCTGGCCGACAATCTGTCGATCGGTGCCAACATCTTCCTCGGCCGCGAACCGATGCGCAAGGCGTTCGGCTTTCTGCCGGTGCTCGACCGCAAGGCCATGGCCGAGGCCGCCAGGGAGACGATGAAGCGGCTGGACTTCCACGTCAGCCGATTGAACGCGCCGGTCAGCAATTTCTCCGGCGGCCAGCGGCAGGCCGTGGCCATCGGCCGCGCCGTCTACTGGGATGCGCAGATCCTGATCATGGATGAACCGACGGCCGCGCTCGGCGTGCCGGAGCAGCGCAAGGTGATTTCGCTCATCCATCAGCTCAAGGCGCAAGGGCGCGGCGTGATCTTCATCTCGCATAATCTGCAGGACATCTTCGCCGTTTCCGATCGCATCGTCGTGCTGCGGCGCGGGATCCAGGCCGGCGAGCGCAGGATTTCCGAGACCAACCATGACGAGGTCGTCAGGCTGATGGTCGGCGGCTAAGGCCGTCAATTGCTAGCCGGCATCGCGGTTGGTCAGCGCGATGTGGCAGCAGCCGCTGCCGTGGCCGGGCGTCCAGGTGACATTGTCGAAACGCACGCCGGTCGCCTCGAACAGGCCACGGTCGAAGGCGCCGGCGATGCGACAGAGCGTGGCGAGTTTTTCCTCGCCGACGCCGGCCTCGACCCAGGCATCCTTGAGAGGGCAGCGTTTCACCTTGAAGGCGATGCGGTCGGGACCTCGTTCGACATCGGTCGGATACATCCGGCCGTCATCCGGGCTGACCGACAGGAAAGCTTCGCCAATTGAGCGCGCGTCGTTGGGACCGAATGCGGCGAAGGCGGCTGCGGCCACTTCCTTGCCGCGCTGCTCGATGGTCCGGGTCATTATCGCCTCGGCTCTTTCGGCGCCCAGCTCTCCGGTCAACTGATCCAGGAACAGGCGATAGAGGTCGGCCCGGTTGCGGAATGCGGAATCGAGTTCGCGCGACAGTTTCTCGGCTCTGGCTTCGGGGTCGATCATGATGCTTCCTGCGTGGTTCTTCTGAGCTTTGGTGCGGCTGCCACGAGCGCCTTGCCGATAGCCGATCGCGGCGCATCGATGACGGCGCGGGCATCGCCGCTCTCGGCAATCCGCCCGCCGTCGAGAAGGATGACGCGGTGGGCGACGGCCCTGACGACGCCGAGATCATGCGAAATGAAGAGATAAGCGATCCGTTCCTGGCGTTGCAGGTCGAGCAAAAGATCAAGGATCTGTCCGCGCACCGAAACATCGAGCGCCGACACCGCTTCGTCGAGCACGATCAGCGAGGGTTTCGTGGCCATGGCGCGGGCAATCGCCACCCGCTGCCGCTGGCCGCCCGAGATTTCGTGGATGGCGCGAGAGGCGAGCTCCGCCGTAAGCCCGACGCGCTCCAGCAGGGCGGCGATACGGCGCGGGCGCTCGGAACGGGAGGCGACGCCGTGGATGCGCAAAGGATCGTCAAGCACGCGCGCCACCGTGGCGCGCGGATTGAAGGCGGCAAGCGGATCCTGGAACACCATCTGCAAGCGAGCGCGACGCGCACGCAAGCTGGCGCCGCCCAGAGCCAGGAAATCATGGCCTTCAAACTCGATCCGGCCGGCATCCGGCTCGATCAGCCGCAACACCAGCCGGGCGATCGTCGACTTGCCGCTGCCGGAGGGTCCGGCCAGCGCCAGCGTCTCGCCGGGCCCGATTTCGAAAGAAACGTCGTCGACCGCGGTAACCGTCTTGCCGCCACGGCGGTGGTGCCTGGTAAGGTTGGAAACTGCAAGCACGGGGACGCTCATGCGATCATGCCGTGGTGCAGCGGTTCGGCGTCGAGGCCGATATGGGCCTCGAGCAGCGCGCGCGTGTAGGCTTCAGTTGGCGCACTGACGATCTGTTGCGTGGCGCCAAGTTCGATCAATTCGCCATGCCGGAACACGGCAATGCGGTCCGCCAGCTCGGCGGCCAGCGCAATGTCGTGACTGATGAACAGCAGCGTCATGCCGTCTTCTTCCACCAGCCGCCGGATCAGTGCGACGATCTCGGCCTGCACGATGGTGTCGAGCGCGCTGGTCGCCTCGTCGGCGATCAAAAGTCTTGGGCCGGCTGCGATCGCGGCTGCAATCGCCACACGCTGCTTCTGGCCGCCGGACAGCTGATGCGGATAGGCGCGCAGGGCGGAGTCCGGGTCGGGCAGACGGACGCGTTCGAGCAGATCCTTCGCCCTGGCGTATGCCTGAGGCCATGTGAGACCGAGATGGGTTCGGGAGACTTCGGCGATCTGTTTGCCGACGGTCATGACAGGATCGAGGCTGGCGGACGGGTCTTGAAAGATGAAGCCGATATCGCGGCCGAGGAGGGGTCTGGGGCTTGGTTTGGAAGTGGTCTTTTGGACGCTGCGTTCTATGAGGCCCCCCTCTGTCCTGCCGGACATCTCCCCCTCAAGGGGGGAGATTGCACCTTCATCTCGGCCTTCGCCAATCCCCAATGGTGTAGGGGAGCCATCGGCGAAGCTGCCAATCTCCCCCCTTGAGGGGGAGATGTCCGGCAGGACAGAGGGGGGTGCCTTCGCACCCAACGCTGGCAAAACCCAATCGATACGTCCGTCAATCCTGGCGCTCGCTGGCAACAACCCCGCAATCGCCAAAGCCAGCGTACTTTTGCCCGAACCGCTTTCGCCGATGACGGCCAGCCGCTCGCCAGCCTTGATGTCGAGGCTGATGTCCCTCAGCGCCACCACCTCGCCGTCGTCACGGCGGTAGGTCACCGCGAGGTTGCGGATCGAAGCCAGCGCGGTCACGACAGGCCTCTTCTGACCGCCGTGGTTTCAACGATGCCTTCACCGGCGAGATAGACGCCGAGCACCGTCAGGACCAGCGCTATGCCGGGCGCGATCGACAGGAAGGGCGCGGTGCGCAGCACCGCGCGGCCCTCCGCTATCATGCCGCCCCAGGTGACCCGATTGGGGTCGCCAAGGCCGAGGAAGGACAAAGCCGCCTCGGTGAGGATCGCCGCTGCCACGATCACCGAGGACAGCGCCAGCACCGGCGGCAAGGCATTGGGCAGCACCTCGCGAAAGGCGATTTCCAGCGGATGCATGCCGATGACGCGCGCGCCGGCGACGTAGTCGCGCTCGCGGATCGACAGCACTTCCGCGCGGGCCACGCGCGCGGGCCCGGTCCAGGTGCCGAGCGCTATTGCCGCCACGACGACGCCGATCGAAGGGCCGACCACGCTGACGAAGGCCAGAGCGAGCAAAAAGCCCGGCACGGTCTGGAAGGCATCGGTGACGCGCATCAGCACCTCGTCGGTGAGGCCGCCGGCAAACCCGGCCACCGTGCCCACCACGGAGCCGATGGCCAGTGCGGCGGCCGCTGCCGCAAGGCCGACGGCAAGCGACGTGCGGGCGCCGTGGAAAAGCTCGGCCAGCACGTCGCGGCCGAGGCGATCCGTGCCGAGCGGCAGCGACCAGTCCTGGAAGGGCGGCAGCAGCGCCGGGCCGGCGATGGCTTGCGGGTCGCCCGGAAACAGCAGCGGCGCCGACAGGGCCATGGCGCACAATGCCGCCAGGAGTATGGCGCCGGCGACCGCCTCCGGCGTGCGCAGAAAGCGGCGGAGCGTGCTCATGTGCCGGCCTCGCTGGCGCCGACGCGCGGGTCGAGAAAGGCATAGGCGACATCGACGAGAAGATTGATGACGATGACCAGGACGGCGCTGACGAGAATGATGCCGAGCAGCAAGGGCGTGTCGCGCGCGGCCACTGCCTCCTGCGCCAGCCGACCCAGACCGGGCACGGCAAAAACACTCTCGATGACGACGCTACCGCCCAGCATCTGCGCCGACTGCAGGCCGAGCATCGTGACCAATGGCAGCAGCGCATTGCGGGCGACATGGGCAAGCACGATGCGGCGGCGCGACAAGCCCCTGGCGCGGGCGGCCAGCACAAAATCCTGCCGCCAGACCTCGGTCATGCCGGCACGCATCATCCGCAAATAGAGCGCCAGGTAGATGAAGCCGAGGGCTGAGACCGGCAGGACGAGATGGATGGCGATGTCGGCGGCGCGGTCGAGGCCGGCCTTGCCGGAGGCGATGGTCTCGATGCCGCCGATCGGCAGCCAGCGCAGGTCGACAGCGAAGACGACGATCAGCACCAGGCCGAGCCAGAAACCCGGCACCGCGTAGAGCGCCAGCGAACCGATGGAGAGAAAACGGTCGCGAAAACTGCCCGGCCTGGCGCCGGCATAGATGCCCAGCGCCGAGCCGAGGCCGAAGGAAAGCGCGGTGGCGCTGCCCATCAACCACAGCGTGGTCGGCAGGCGCTCGAGGATCAGGTCGCGGATCGGCCGCGAAAAGGTGACGGACTGGCCGAGATCGAGATGCAGCAGCGCCCAGAGATAGTTGGCGAGCCGCGTCAGCTCCGACTGGTCGAGGCCCCAGCGATGGCGCAACAGCTCGATCATGCCGGCATCGCCGCCGGTAGAGACGATATAGGCATCGACCGCGTCGCCCGGGGCGGCCTCGAGCAGCAGGAACGTGCCGATGACGACGATCAAAAGCACGAAGACGCTGCCGACGAGGCGACGGCGGAGGAGCGTGAGGGCGCGGTTCATGCGGCCCTCGATGGGTTGGCGATACGTTGGTTAGGACCGCGCCTGGGCACCCCCCTCTGTCCTGCCGGACATCTCCCCCGCAAGGGGGGAGATTGGCTGTCATTTTTGGCTTCGCCAATCCCCAACATCGGAAAATTCGCGGGACAGACAAGTTGCCAATCTCCCCCCTTGAGGGGGAGATGTCCGGCAGGACAGAGGGGGGCCTCGTAGAACTCAACGCCTACGATGATTTCGCAAACGTTCATCCGCGAAATACTGTCACGATTCCAGATATGTGTCCGCCCAGTTCGATACCGCCCAGCGCGGATTGTTGGCGATGTTGCCGACCGTGTCGCGCGCGACGCTGATGAAGCTCCATTCGGCGACATTGATCAGCGGCAGGTCGGCGGCCACCTCTTTCTGGAACTCCTTGTAAAGATTGGTGCGGGCCGATGTATCGAGCGTCTCGGACGCCTTGGCGATGAGCGCGTCCAGCGCATCGTTCTTGTAGCCGCCCTGGTTGGAGAACGGCACGCCGTCCGGAATGCCGCTTTGCACCAGGATGGTGGTCGAGATCGCCGGGTCGCCGCGGAACACCGGCGGGCCGACGGCGAGGTCGAAAGCGTGGTCGGTGTAGACGGCCTTGATATGCGCGGCGGAATCGTTGTTGACGAGCTGGGCGTCGATGCCGATGGCGGCGAGCGCCTGGCGCAGATAGTCGCCGAACTGCTTGGTTTCGTTGAAATAGGGAGCCGGCAACAGTTTCAGCGAAAAGCGCTTGCCGTCGGCGCCCTTCTTGTAACCCGCCTCGTCGAGCAGCGCATTGGCCTTGGCGACGTCGAAGGCATAGGTCGGGACGTCGGCGGTATAGAACTGCGGGTCGTTCTTCGGCACCGGGCCGGTGGCGGTGGCGGCATAGCCGAGGAACACCGTCTTGACGACGAAATCCTTGTCGATGGCATGCGCGATCGCCTGACGCACCTTCAGGTCGGCGAGCTCCTTGCGACGATGATTGATCTCGACGACGAGCTGGTAGGTCAGTCCCTCATAGCCCTTGGTGATCACCTTCAGGCCCGGCACTTTCGAGATGCGGTCAAGATCGGCCAGCGGCACGGCGGAGAAGGCGGCGAGCTGGATCTCTCCTGCTTCCAGCGCGCTCGCCGCCGAAGTGCGGTCGGGCAGCACCTGGTAGATGATCTCATCGAGATAGGGCTCGCCCTTGCCCCAATAATCCGTGTTCTTCGTCAGCCGGTAGTATTGGCCGGCCTTGTATTCGGCGAACTTGAACGGGCCGGTGCCGATGGGCGCGTTGTTGGCCGGGTTGTCCTCGATCTTGCCAACTTCGTAAACGTGCTTCGGCACCACGCTGCTCAGCGCCGGCAGAGCGTTGCGGATCAGCTGGAAGGGCGTGGGCTTGGCGAATTTGAACACGGCGGTCAATTCATCAGGGGTATCTACCGCGGCCAGATCCTTGAACACGGTGCGGCCGAGATTCTGCAGCGGCTTCCAGATCTGCAGCGCCGAGAAGGCGACGTCGGCCGAGGTAAACGGCGTGCCGTCATGCCATTTGACCCCTTCGCGCAGTTTGAAGGTCGCCGACAGCCCGTCGGCGGCGCCTTCCCAACTGACCGCCAGGCGTGGTGCAAGCCCGTCCTTGCCATCGAAGGAGGCTTCGGCCAGCGTTTCGACGATCTTGCTGGAGATGAAGAAGACGCCGTTGGAGGCGACGATGGCCGGGTTGAGGTTGCGCGGCTCGGAATCGGCGGCGAGCACCAGGCGGCCACCCTTCTTCGGCGTCTGCGCCCAGCTCAAGGCCGGCATCGCGGTGGAGGCCAGAAGCATGGCAGAGCCCGCAAGCACCGTGCGGCGTGAAATCCTGAACTCCGGCATCATCCTATTCCCCCTCTATCTCATATCTTGCACGGAGGCCTTTCGGGCGTTTCCATGCACGTTTGATTATGGGCCTTGCCGTGGCTTTCGCCAGAGACGGAATTGGCGCATCGTGGCGTGGCTTTGAAATTTTTGTTCGCTGGACCAGTTACGGGAGAGTGGTCGATAAACCTGACCTGGTAAGACCAGGTCATCCGATGCACCTCACATTATCGGCACCGGCGACGGCCATTCAGCTGGGCGAGCCTGTTTCTGGCTGGACCAGATGGGCGAAAATGGTGCAGATTTGACCCGAAGTCGGAAGACCTAACGGGATCGGGCATCCGGCGGTCCAGCCGATCCGCGCGGACATTCAGGGAGAGAGACAATGAACATAGCTCCGGGGAAGAGTGCCGTCGGCGACATCCCATTCGACCACGCCAGGGTCGATGGCCTGATGGAAGAGGCTGATATCGACGTCCTGCTCGCGACATCCAAGCACAACACCCAATATCTGCTCGGCGGCTACAAGTTCATCTTCTTCGCCGCCATGGATGCGATCGGCCACAGCCGGTACCTGCCGATCGTGATCTACGAAAAAGGCGGACCGGACCACGCCGCCTATATCGGCAACCGCATGGAGGGTGGCGAACACCAGAACCACCCGTTCTGGACGCCGACGCTGCATGCCGCCTGCTGGGGCACGCTCGATGCCGCCAATCTCGCTGTCGAGCATGTGCGCAAGATCGGCAAGGGCGACGCTCGCATCGGCATCGAGCCGGGTTTCCTGCCGTCGGACGCCTATGCCCTGATCCGCAAAGCGCTCCCCGACGCCAAGCTGGTCGATGCCACCGGCATGCTGGAACGCATGCGAGCCATCAAGACCGAGGCCGAGCTGGAGAAACTGCGGATCGCCTCCGAACTGATCACCGATTCCATGCTGGCCACCATCCAATGGGCGCGCGAAGGCACGACCAAGAGCGAGATGATCGAACAGCTTCGCCGCGAGGAGACCAATCGCGGCGCGCATTTCGAATATTGCCTGCTGACGCTGGGCTCCAGCCACAACCGCGCGGCGTCGCCGCAAGCGTGGAAGAAGGGCGAAGTGCTGTCGATCGATTCCGGCGGCAATTATCATGGCTATATCGGCGACCTCTGCCGCATGGGGGTTCTCGGAGACCCGGATGCCGAGTTGGAGGACCTGCTGGCGGAGGTCGAGGCGGTGCAGCAGGCGGCGTTCTCGAAGGTAAAGGCGGGTACGCTGGGTGGTGACATGATTTCCCATGCCGAAGGCGTGCTGAAAAAATCCAGGGTCGCGCCCTACACGGATTTCTTCGCTCACGGCATGGGGCTGATCACGCATGAGGCGCCGTTCCTGATGACCAACCATCCGGTGACCTATGAAGGCACCTATGCGGGCAAGCCGCTGGAGAGGAACATGGTGCTATCGGTGGAGACGACCATGCTTCACCCGACGCGCGGCTTCATCAAGCTGGAGGATACGGTGGCGGTTACCGATACCGGCTATGTGATGTTCGGGGATCGGGGTCGGGCATGGAACCGGGGTGGCATGTAACCTGCCACGTTACAAATGAGCGTGCCGGTCTCGATTGTCTCTAAGGCGCGTCGCGTCGAAACGAATTCATGCGCGGCGCTTTGCCGTTGCCGCTAAACAGAAGTCACTTTTGCGCGACAGGCACTAAACCATTCCAGTGCAGACGACTTCCAATCTTCCGTCGATCGTCTGGGTGCAGCATATGGTAAGCCCCTCGGATGCGGAGACGACGGCGCAATCGGATGCAAACGTTGACGCCCACGGACTGCCGGACTTGGCGTTGCGATGGAACCAGGAGAGTTGGCTCTGAAGCCCGGCCATGATCATAAGCAGGGCATTGATGTCACGTTGATCCGGCGAGGGCGGTGTAAAAGCGATCTTGACCAGCGGATGCTTATGGTCTTTGCAGTTGACCGTCCGTACCTGCTCGACCGTCTGGATCAAGCTCAGCGGCACGGGTATCCAGGATTCGCAGGACAAATCGGTCGAAAAGAGAAGCGTTGACGGGTCGGCGTCGTTGGCCTTGACAATACCGCCAACCGTCATGGCCGGGTTGCCGTCCGGCAGGCTGCCCGTTGCGAGCTTTTCCACGAATTCCTGGGGACTGAAACGCGTCATCGCTTCTCTCTCAAGGAGGCATGCTGGACGATAGCATATCGGAAGGGCGCCTCAAAGTCGCGAGCGAGGGGAGTTCCCGGCCGGCAGCAACCTGAAATCCGGCAGTTCGCGCAATCCCAGTTCGGGCCCTGCCGGCGAATAGACGACGAACAGCTGCATCGGCCCGTCGCCGGTGTTGAGCGTCGAGTGGAAGCGGCTCTCCGGCACGTAAATGGTGCAGCCGGGGCCGACCTTCTCGACCACCGGATTGCCTTGCTCGTCCTCGACCATCTGCTCGCCATGGCCCGAAATGACAAAGATGATTTCCTCCGCGCCCGGATGGTTATGACGGGTATGGCCCTTGCCGGAGGGCAGGTCGACGACGCCGCCGGAAAAGCGGGTCGCGCCGTTCACTTCCGGAGCGACCGTCAGCGACAATTTTCCCCAGTCGAATCCGAAGGCGCTGACATCCTTCGGGTAGACGAACACCTTGCTCTTGTCGGTCATTCTCATGATCCCTTCTTTTTCTTCGTGGTCGTCTTCAGGCCGCCAAGCGTGACGGCCTTGAAATCGGCGGTCTGCCGGGCGATCGCCGCTTCCGCCGGCAGCCGCTCCATCGAGCTCGCGCCATAAAAGCCGTGCAGGCCCTTGCAGCGTTCGAGGATGTAGCGGGCGTCGTCCGGCATTGAGATCGGCCCGCCATGGCAAAGCAGGATGACATCCTTGCGCACCGAACGGGCCGCTTCGGCGATCGCGTCGATGGCGACCACGCAGTCGTCGAGCGACTTGGCAGAGGTGGCGCCGATCGAGCCCCCCGTCGTCACGCCCATATGAGCCACGACGATATCGGCGCCGGCCCTGGTCATGGCGCGCGCCTCGTCCGGGTTGAAGACATAGGGCGTGGTCAAAAGATCGAGCTTGCGGGCTTCGGCGATCATGTCGACCTCGAGCCCAAAACCCATGCCGGTCTCCTCGAAGCTCTGTCGCATGCTGCCGTCGAACAGGCCGATGGTGGGGAAATTCTGCACCCCGGAAAAACCCATCGTCTTCAGCTCGGAGAGCAGCAGCGGCATGATGACGAACGGATCGGTGCCGTTGACACCAGCCAGCACCGGCGTCTTCCTGACCACCGGCAGCACCTCGTAGGCCATCTCCTTGACGATCTCATTGGCATTGCCATAGGCAAGCAGGCCGGCGGCCGAGCCGCGACCGGCCATGCGGTAGCGGCCGGAATTGTAGATGATGATGAGGTCGATGCCGCCGGCCTCTTCGGCCTTGGCCGACAGGCCGGTGCCGGCGCCGCCGCCGACGATCGGCACGCCCTTGTCGATCATCCCCCTGAATTTCTTCAGTATGTCCTTGCGCGGTATTGCCGGCATGTCTTGGATCTCACTGTCTGGCGATTTCGAGGAAAGCCGCGACCGCGGCCTTGGCGAATCGGGGATCATTGATGTGCAGCGGCAGGCGTGTCAGCCGGCGCGTCGCGTTCGGCTTAATCGTGCGCTCAATGGCTTCGAACAGGGCGGCATCGGCTTGCGGGTCGAAGAAGGCGCCGCCTTCGATGTCGAGCGCGGAGACGCCTTTCTCCGGGATAAGGAAATGCACGGGCCCCTCGCAGCGGGCGAGCCTTGTGCCGATCCACTCGCCGATCTTGCGGCATTCCTGCGCTGTCGTGCGCATCAGCGTGACGTTCGGGTTGTGCTCGTAGAACAGCCGCCCGCGATAAGGGTCCGGAATGGTCGCAGGCGCCCAGAAATTGACCATGTCGAGCGCGCCGACCGAGCCGACATAAGGCAGGCCGGTGCGGGCAACGGCACCGAAACGATCCTCCGTCGCCGGCAGCACGCCGCCGAACAGGAGATCGCAGACCTCAGTGGTGGTGATGTCGATGAGGCCGGACAGCAGGCCGCTGTCGGCCAGTTTCTCCATGCTGCGGCCGCCGGTGCCGGTGGCGTGAAAGACCATGCAGTCATAGGTCGAACGGAGCTGATCCGCGATTGCCGTCACGCAGGGCGTGGTGACGCCGAACATGGTGAGGCCGATCGACGGCTTGCCCTCGGGCGGCGGCGGCGGTCTGGCGACCATGCCCGATATCGCCTGGGCCGCATTGTGCAGAACGACACGCGAGAGCTGGTTCAGCCCGGCCATGTCGGTCACCGACGGCATCATGATGATGTCCGAGATGTCGACATAGGGCGCGGTGTCGCCGGAAGCGAGCGTCGAAACCATGATCTTGGGCAGGCCGAGCGGCAGCGTGCGCATGCCTGCGGTGATGATCGACGTGCCGCCGCCGCCGCCGATGCCGATCATGGCGGCAATGTCGTTTCGTGATTGGGCAAAGCGAGCGAAGGCGATGCCCATGGCGGCGACCGCGGTGCCGCGGTCGTTGCCGGCGAGCACCGCGTCTCGCCCGCCGGGATGGTGGCCTGCCACATCCTCAGCGGCAATGTCGACCGGCACGCTCGCGCCGCGCGTTCCGACGTCGACCCGGCAGACAGCGGCACCCGTGGCGGCGATCGCGTCGGCCAGGAAGGCGAGTTCCTCACCCTTGGTGTCTGCGGTGCCCACCACATAAATGCGCTTCATCGATGCCTCCCTCTGCCGGTCCAAGTCACCCAAGGCTCAGTGCTCTACAGAGCGTCAACCTAGCCATTCCGAAAACGAGGAGGTCATTGCAATTTTTTGAGACGCGCGTATCATATTGATATGGATGTCTCACGTCAACACGCCGCAGCAAGCGACGACACCGCCGGGGGACCCGAACGTGGACCCCGCGCGCGCACGAAACGGCTGATGCTGGAGACGGCGACGAGGCTGATGCAGGCAGGCGCAACACCTTCGGTCAGCGAGGTTGCCGAGGCGGCGCAGGTGTCCCGCGCCACCGCCTACCGCTATTTTCCGAGCCAGGCGGCACTGGTGCAGGCGGTGGTCGATGAGGGGCTCGGGCCGATCCTCACCTGGAAATCCACCTCTGCCGATGCCGAGCGCCGCGTTGCCGAGCTCTTCGACACGGCCATGCCGCGCATCGAGGCTTTCGAGGCGACCTTCAAGGCGGCATTGAAACTGTCGCTCGATCAGTGGGCGCGGCGCCAGGCCGGTACTTTGGGAAGCGAACCGGCCTTCAAGCGGGGCCACCGCGTCGAATTGCTTCAGGACGCGCTCGCTCCGCTCAAGGGCCGGCTGCCGCCGCGCGACCTCAAGCGGCTGGCGCAGGCGCTGTCGCTGATCTTCGGCGTCGAGGTGCTTATCGTGCTGAAGGACATCTGGGGACTGGACGGTCGCCGGACGATGTCCGTTGCCCAGTGGGCGGCGGTCGCCCTGGTGCGCGCGGCGATCGCAGAATCAGTCTCCGAAGCACAAGCGATCGAACCAACAAGGGTCACGAAATAGCAGGTATCTGGTTCTACCAGATTTGCATACTGGTTGCCGATATTAACCGCAATGCTGAAGCATGAACAAGGCCGATGTCTATCAATGAGTAGGAAAATTTAGGAAAAACAGGCAGATAAGGCTGGAATTCGAGACTTCGAGCTGTCACCATTGCTCAAGAAAGGGCTTGACGGAGCTTCAAAATTGGTAATACCAGATCAAAGGAGAAAAGCGGATCGAAAGTGAGGGCTGCGATCCATTTCCGGACGGGCGAGGAGGCTCCAAACGGGAAGGCGCGACCAAGGGAGGAACTACCAGGGCCGGCCCCGTTTGCCGGCTCGCTTGATACGGTAGAATGCGCACAAGGGAGGAAACATCATGCGCAAGATAGTGACCAGCTTGCTTGCTGGTATCGGCTTGACACTTGCCTGCGGAACATCCGTCTACGCCCAGGACAAATCGCTCACCATCTTCTGGGCGGAATGGGATCCGGCCAACTACCTCCAGGAACTCGGCAACGAGTACGAGAAGGAAACCGGCGTCAAGATCACGGTGGAAACCACGCCCTGGGCCGACTTCCAGACCAAGGCCTTCACCGAGTTCAACGCTCATGGCGATGCCTACGACCTGGTCGTCGGCGACTCGCAATGGCTCGGCGCCGGCTCGACCGGTGGCCACTATGTCGACCTCACCGACTTCTTCAACAAGCACAAGCTCGGCGAGGTGATGGCGCCGGCGACGGTGAAGTACTACGCCGAATATCCCGGCAACAGCGGCAAGTACTGGGCCATCCCGCTCGAAGGCGACGCCGTCGGCTGGTCCTATCGCAAGGACTGGTTCGAGGATCCGAAGGAGAAGGAAGCCTTCAAGGCCAAATACGGCTACGATCTCGACGTGCCGAAGGATTTCAAGGCGCTGCGCGACATCGCCGAATTCTTCCACCGGCCGGACCAGAAGAGATACGGCATCGCCATCTACACCGACAATTCCTATGACGCGATGGCGATGGGCTTCGAGAACGCGCTGTTCTCCTATGGCGGCGAACTGGGTGACTATTCGACCTACAAGGTCGACGGTTTCATCAACTCCGACAAGGCTGTCGCCGCGCTCGACGCCTATAAGGAGCTTTACAAGTTCACGCCTCCGGGCTGGGCCAAGTCGTTCTTCGTCGAGGACAACCAGGCGATCACCGAAAACCTGGCCGCGATGAGCATGAACTACTTCGCGTTCTTTCCCTCGCTGATCAACGAGGCGTCGAACCCGAATGCCAAGAACACCGGCTTCTTCGCCAATCCTCCCGGGCCGAACGGCGACCAGTTCGCCGCACTCGGTGGCCAGGGCATCTCCGTCGTCTCCTACTCGCAGAAGCAGGACGAGGCGATGAAGTTCCTCGAATGGTTCATCAAGGACGAGACCCAGAAGAAGTGGGCGGCACTCGGTGGCTACACCTGCAGCGCAGCCGTGCTCAAGTCGGAAGAGTTCCAGAATGCGACGCCCTACAACAAGGCCTTCTACGAGACCATGTTCAAGGTGAAGGATTTCTGGGCGGTGCCGGAATATGCCGAACTGCTCCAGCAGCTCAACCAGCGCGTCTATCCTTACATGATCGGCGGCGAAGGCACCGCCAAGGAAACGCTCGACGCACTGGCCGCCGACTGGAACGCGACCTTCAAGAAATACGGCCGCGGCCAATAATCGTCCATGTCCCACGGAGGGGGCGCTCATGCCTCCTCCGTTTCTTTTTCTTCAAGCGGGAGCAGGGTCTTGGCGACCACGATGATCACCACGCTGGACAGATCTTCACGCGCGGCCGCGCGTGGCCTTAGCGATATTTCGATCCGCAATCTTTTCATCATCCCGACGATCCTGTTCCTGATCGTCTTCAACATCTTTCCGCTGATCTATTCGCTCGGCTATTCCTTCACCGATTTCCGCGCCTCGACCAACGCGCCGGCGAATTTCGTCGGGTTGCAGAACTACCGCGACCTGCTCAGCGACCCCTATGTCTGGTCCAACTTCGCCATCACCGCCAAATACGTGATCATCTCGGTCGCCGGACAGTTGCTGGTCGGCTTCGGCGTGGCGATGCTGCTCAACCGCGATATTCCGCTGAAGGGGCTGCTGACGACCCTGCTGCTGCTGCCGATGATGCTGTCGATGGCCGTCGTCGGCCTGTTCTGGAAACTGCTCTACGATCCGTCATGGGGCGTCATCAACTATGCGCTCGGGCTTGGCAATTTCGAGTGGCTGGCCGACCCCAAGATGGCACTCTACGCGGTGGCGCTGACCGACATCTGGATGTGGTCGCCCTTCGTCATGCTGCTGTCGCTGGCCGGCCTCTCGGCGGTGCCGAAGCACCTCTACGAAGCCGCCGCTATCGACCGCGCCGGTCCGTTCTACACCTTCTTCCGCATCACCTTGCCGCTGGTCGCGCCGATCCTGATGATCGCCGTCATCTTCCGCACCATGGAAGCGTTCAAGACCTTCGATCTGGCCTACATCCTGACCACCCAGCCGACGGCTGAACTGATCTCGATCCGGCTCTACAAGATGGCGTTCCAGGAATGGCAGACCGGGCGCTCCTGCGCGCTCGCCTACATCGTGCTGATCATGGTGCTGGCCATCACCAACATCTACGTCAAATATCTGAACAAAGTGAAGGAGCGCTGAGATGGCCGCCGTCCGCACTTCTTCCGAGATCGCCCTCAACCGCGTCGCAATCGTCGCCGTGCTGGTGGCGACAGTGATCTTCCTGGCACCGATCTACTGGATCGCCTCGACGGCGTTCAAGCCGCGCAACCTTGCCACCACCATCCCGCCGACGGTCGTGTTCCAGCCGGAGATATCGCCCTTCGTGAAGCTGTTCACCAAGCGCTCGCAATTGCGCAGCCCGCCTTCGCCCGAAGAATACGCGGCGGCGCCCTGGTGGGAACGCGTCGTCTTCGACGGCGGCGAAAAGATCGTGCGCGACGGCAAGGGCCAGGTGCAATGGTCGGGCTATCCGAACCGTTTCATGAATTCGCTGATCGTCGCGATCACCTCGACGGTGCTGGCGGTCGGCATGGGTACATTCACCGCCTATGGCTTCTCGCGCTTCAGGGTCAAAGGCGAGGCGGACCTTTTGTTCTTCATCCTCTCGACCCGCATGCTGCCGCCCGTGGTGGTGGCGATCCCGATGTTCCTGATGTACCGGGCGGTCGGCCTCAACGATTCCCATATCGGGCTGATCATCCTCTACACCGCCTTCAACCTGTCCTTCTCGGTTTGGCTGATGAAGGGCTTCATGGACGAGATCCCGAAGGAGTACGAGGAAGCGGCGCTCGTCGACGGCTATACGCGCATGGAAGCCTTCTTCAAGATCGTGCTGCCCGAAGCCGCCACCGGCATCGCCGCGACGGCCGTGTTCTGCTTCATCACGGCATGGAACGAATATGCCTTCGCGCTGATCATGACCAATCGCCGCGCCCAGACCGCACCGCCGTTCATCCCGAGCCAGGTCGGCTCCGGGCTGCCGGACTGGACGGTGATCGCCGCCGGCACTTTCCTGTTCCTGCTTCCTGTCGCCATCTTCACCTTCCTGCTTCGTAATCACCTGTTGCGCGGCATGTCCTTCGGAGCGATCCGCAAATGAGCTTTCGCGCCATCAACCAGAAATATCTGGAACCAGGCAGCCAGGTGCTGATGGTGCTCGGCATCGTTGCGCTCTGCCAGCCCTGGAACTTGCTGCTGCACAGCTATGGGCTGACCATCATCCTGATCGGCCTGATCGGCTTCAACATCACCTCCAAGATCGCACCGCAAGAGGAAGCCGGAACCGGCCAGTCAGGCGATCCGCAGCGAAATCCGGGAGCGCAGCATTGACCCAGATCGAGCTTCGCGGCGTCCAGAAGTTCTTCGGCGCCGTCCAGGTCATCAAGGACCTCAACCTCAAGATCGAAGACAACGAGTTCATCGTGCTGCTCGGTCAGTCGGGCTGCGGCAAGACGACGACGCTGCGCGCCATTGCCGGGCTGGAGACGATCGACGAGGGCGACATCCTCATCGACGGCAAGCCCATCCAGCATCTGAAGGCCGCCGATCGCGACATCGCCATGGTCTTCCAGTCGTTCTCGCTGTACCCGCATATGAGCGTCTACGAGAACATCGCCTTTCCCTTGCGCGCCACGCGAAAGAGCAAGAGCGAAATCGACCAGGAAGTTCGCTCGGTCGCCAAGACGCTGCAAATCACGGACCTGCTCGGCAAGAAACCGTCGGCGCTGTCGGGCGGCGACATGCAGCGCGTGGCGATCGGCCGGGCACTGGTGCGGCGGCCGAAAGCGATGCTGATGGACGAGCCGATCGGCGCGCTCGACGCCAAGCTGCGCGAGGAGATGCGGGCCGAGATCAAGCGGCTGCACATCAAGCAAGGCTCGACCACCATCTACGTCACCCATGACCAGATCGAGGCGATGAGCCTCGCCGATCGCATCGTCATCATGCATGAGGGGGTTCTCCAGCAGGTCGGCTCCCCCGACGAGGTCTATTCGCACCCGGCCAACCTGTTCGTCGCGCAATTCGTCGGCAGTCCGGTGATGAACGTGGCCGACGCGGCGGTGGCCGAAAAAGCCTCGTCGGCCTCGGTGACGGTGGGCGATGCGCCAACCGGTTTCGAATTCCCGCGCGCGCTCCTGTCGAAGCTGAACGGCCATGCGGGCGGCCGGCTGGCACTCGGCATCAGGCCGGAAGGCGTCCTCATCAGCCGTGAGGCGGCGGAGGGTTTCATGGCGGTCGAGACGCAGATCGTCGAGCCGCTCGGCTCGTTCGACATCGTCGACCTGAAAGTCGGCTCCAAGATGCTGCGCGCCCGCACCAAGAGCGGCTTCATTTCGGGTCCCGGCGAGAGGGTGTTCGCCAGGATCGATCCGACACAGGCGCATTTCTTCGACGCGGCGAGCGGCAAGTCGCTCGGAGTGAGACTCTGATGGCCCATATCCAGCTCAAGAATATCTCCAAGACGTTCGGCAATCACACGGCCCTGACCGGGCTCGACCTCGACATCGCCGATGGCGAGTTCTTCGTCCTGCTCGGCGAGACGGGCGCGGGCAAGACAACGACGCTGCGGCTGATCGCCGGACTGGAAAAACCGAGCGAGGGTCAGGTCTTCATCGACGGCATCGACGTTGCCGACTGGGGCGCCGCGGAGCGCGACGTGGCGCTGGTGCTACAGCAATATTCGCTCTACCCGCGCTATACGGTGCGCGAAAACCTCGAATTCCCGCTGAAGCCGAAGATCCGGCGGCTGCCCGACGCCGAAATCAAGGACCGCGTCGACCGCGCGGCGCGGACGCTCAGGATCGAGCATCTGCTCGACCGCAAGACCGACCGGCTGTCGGGCGGCGAGATGCAGCGCGTCTCGATCGGCCGGGCCATCGTGCGCAAGCCGCGCGTGTTCCTGATGGACGAGCCGCTGTCGGCGCTCGACGCCAAGCTGCGCGAGGCGCTGCGCACGGAACTGAAGAACCTGCAGATGCAGCTCGGCGCCACCTTCCTGTTCGTCACCCACGACCAGATCGAGGCGATGTCGATGGGCGACAAGGTGGGCGTGCTCAACCATGGCCGCATCGTCCAGACCGGCACGCCGCATGAGATCTACAACAATCCGCGCGACACCTATGTGGCGAGCTTCGTGGGCTCGCCGCCGATGAACCTCATCGACGGCAGGGTGGTCAACGATCGTGCGGTCATGGCGCCGCTGAATTTCGAATTGCCGCTTTCAGGGGGAGCCAAGGCGAGTGCGGCGACCGACGGTCGCCCGCTCGTCTTCGGCATCCGCCCCGAGGACGTCTATCTCGAGAGCGGTGCGCCGGTCGAGGCGCGCGTCCACGACGTCGAAAACCATGGCGTGGAAAAGATCCTGACGCTGCGCGTGGGCGAGACCACGCTGCGCGCCACGGTGCCGGCGCGGACCGATGTCGCGATCGAGCAGCCGGTGCGCTTTGCCTGGAATCCGGACAAGGTGGTGCTGTTCGACAAGGGCAGCGGCGTGAGTTTGCGGCACGCCGGATGAGGCGAATATCGCGAATGCGATGTTCCGGACAGCGCCCTAAACAAAAAGCCCGACTTGCGGCAGGGCAAGGAATCCGGGTTAACGGGTCCCTCCGGAGCCTTCGTCGGTGCGCTGTTGATGAAGCATTGAACGGAAAAACCCGCCTGTGCGGCGGGTCCCTGGCGCAACTCAGCACCATAACCAAATATCTACCATAGTTGCCTTCACCCAGTCAAGAAAAAATTCCTATCATGGGAAACTGGCACAGCGGGACTGGCTGTGGTCAGGTCTTGTGAACCCGAGTTCTGAGCCCCCGCAGCAATGCCGGCCGGACAGCCGTCCCGCACCTCTACTTCGGCAGATAGGTCTCATAGGGCTCGGTGTTGATCAGCAGGATCACGCATTCCGTCTCCGAGAGGCAGGCGTCGGCATGCATCTCATTGGCCTTCTGGGTCCAGTAGGATCCGGGAGGCAGCTCGACCTTGCTCGCCTCGCCGCCGTCCATCTGCCAGTGCGCCCATAGGCCCTGGATCACCACGGCGCGATAATCGGCGGTGTGCGCATGAACAGGGGCGTGCCAGTTGCCCGGGACTTTCAGCAAGGTACCCGCGGGGCCCTTGGCCCTTTCTCCCCATAGCGGTCCGAGACGCTGCGGTTGGTCCGGCGCCTCAGAAACATAGGGAATCTTGCTGGCCGGCAGATAGCTGTCCTCAAGGGCGAAGGCACGGCCGGGGATAGTGAGCATTGCGGCCAGCGTCAGGATTTTTAAGTGATTTGGCATCGCTTCTCCTCTTCGGGCCGACTTGCCGCCAGCGCTCGTCTGTTGGATGACAAGCTATTGCAAATGGCCAAGCCGGGAATGGCATTCTGTCCGGAACACTTGGCAATTCATCCAGGCCGGAAATCGCCACTGCAAACAGCGTTGATTTAGCCTTTTCCCGAGGCGCCGCCCGCGGCGCGCAAATGGCTGGGCGCGCTGCCGACGATGCGCTTGAAGGCCCGGCTGAACGACGCTTCCGAATCATAGCCCAATCTGGCGGCGATCACCGACACCCGCATCCCTTCTTCCTCGAGCCACCGCCTTGCCTGATGCATGCGTACCCCGGCGACATATTTTGCCGGTGTCTCTCCGACGACGGCCGTGAAACGTTCGGCAAAAGCCGACCGTGAGGCGCCCATCTCGCGGGCCAGCGCTTCGACGGTCCAGTTCCTGTCAGGCTGCCGATGAATGGCGACCAGCACGCGGCCGATGTCCCGATCCTTGATCGCCGCGATCCAACCCGTGATGTCACCGGCGCTGTTCTCCACCCAGGAGCGGATGATGGCTGCGGCCAATACATCGGCCAGCCGCGCCAGCATCATGCCGGAGCCGGCCCGGTTCCTCGTCGCCTCGTCGGCCATGGCTTCCAGCAAATGCGGGATGCTTGGCTCGCCGGCCATCAGCTCCTTCGCGCGCAGCATATCCGGCATCATGGCCAGCAGTGGATGCGAGCCATCGTGGTTGAAGTGCATGCTGCCGCAGAACAGCAGCGTTTTTGCACCATGGCCGCCGTTCGAGACGGCGTAGACATTGTCCTGCAGGGGCTCGACGCTGTAGCTTTCGAGCGGTTCGGCTTGTACACCGGGTGCGCTGGCAAGGATATGCTCGGCGCCGCGCGGCAACAGCAATGCATCGCCGGCTCTCAGTTCCATCCATTCGCCTGGTGGCGAAAGCAGCCAGCATCCGGCACGGCCGATGAAGTGAAACCGCGCCGCCTTCTGCACCGGAAAGAGCACGGCCCAAGGCGCGCCCAGTTCGCAGCGGCCATAGTCGACGCCCTCGAGGCGCAGCGCGCGCAACATCTCGGTCAACGCACCCCCCGGGGCCGGCACAGTGTCGTTGGGCGAGGTCAAGTCCATGCCGATTCCTACAGCAGTTCAGCGTCCCACGGAAACGCTGAACTGCTGTACCTCTTCGGGCAATTCCGGACGGAATTGCTCCAGCCTGGAGTCACGGCCTGCCGCTTCAGCCGGCCTGGCGGATCTCAGCATGTTCCTCGGCACGCAGGTGGCTGGGAGCCGAGCCGATGACGCGCTTGAAGGCCCGGCTGAAGGCGGCGTCCGACTCATAACCCAGGCGTGTGGCGACGACGGAAATCTTCTGGCGATCGCGCACCAGCCATTGTCGGGCCTGGTGCATGCGCACCTGGGTGACGTACCTGGCCGGCGTCTCGCCGACAATGGTGGCAAAACGCTCGGCAAAGCCCGATCGCGAGGCGCCCATCATCCTGGCGAGCGCCTCGACGGTCCAGTCGCGGTCCGGTTCGAGATGGATGGCGGCCAGAACGCGCCCGATGTCGGGATCCCTGACCGCCGCGATCCAACCGCTTGAATCGCCGCAGCCGCGCTCGACCCATGAGCGGATCACGGTGGCGGCAAGGACGTCGGCGAGCCGCGCCAGAATGCCGCCGGAGCCGACGCGCTCCATCGTCACTTCACGCGCCATCGAGTCCAGGAGATGCGGAATACCCGGCTCATAAGCTTCGAGTTCATGCGCGCGCATGACATCAGGCATCATGCCGAGCAGGGGATGCAGGCCATCGATGTTGAAGTACATGCTGCCAAAAAACAGCAGCGTGCCCGGACAGCGACCATCGGGGCACATGGCTTCATTGGACATGCAATAGACGTTCTTGCAGACTTCTTCGGCCGCGTAGCCCTGGATCGGCCAAGCCTTGGTGCCCGGTTCGCTTGCCAGCACATGCGCTGCGCCACGCGGCAGCAGCGCCGCGTCGCCCGCCTTGAGCTCGACCCACTCGCCCGAGGGCTGCATCAGCCAGCAGCCCTTGCGGCCGATGAAGTGGAATCGCGCCGCTGCCTGGGCCGGAAACTGGATGCCCCAAGGCTCCCGCATTTCGCAACGGGCGTAGTCGACGCCGTCGAGACGCAGCCCACGCAATATGTCGGTCAGCGGATCGCCAGTGGTCGGAATTTTGGACGAACGGTCAAACATAATGGTGTTTCTAGCATGGAAACTCCAGGCCGTCACTCCCTATGTTGCAGTGCAGCCAATGTTGCGCTGCAACTTCATCGGAGACTGACCATGGCCGAACCCGCGACGGGCGTCGTCGACGCCGCCCTATTGAACACTGTCGATCAGGAGGAACGAACAGAGCCGGCATGGGGCGCCGTCGTCTCGCTGGCGCTTGGTGTTTTCGGTCTCGTTACGGCGGAATTCCTGCCCGCCAGCCTGTTGACGCCGATGGCGAGCGATCTCGGCGTCAGCGAAGGCGTTGCGGGACAGGCGGTCACCGCGACCGCGATCGTCGGCGCCATTGCCGCTCCCACGATGGCGATCATAACACGGCGCATGGACCGCAGGCTGGTGATGTGGATGCTGACCGCGTTTCTGATCGCCTCGAACCTTTTGGCCGCCTTTGCCTCGTCGCTGTCCATGCTTCTGCTTGCCCGCGTCGTGCTCGGCGTTGCACTCGGCGGCTTCTGGGCTATGTCGGCGGCCATGGCGTTGCGGCTGGTGCCGATGCGGCTGATGCCACGCGCCATGTCGATCATCCTGACCGGCGTTTCGCTGGCCACCGTCACCGCCGCCCCTGTCGGCGCCTATGTCGGTGATACCTGGGGCTGGCGCACGGCTTTCATGATCGCCACGGTCGTCGCCGCGCTGGCGTTGTTGGTGCAGGTGGCCACCATTCCGAAACTGCCGCCGATGGGCGTGGCAAGTTTCCGCACTTTGCTCGAGGTGCTGGAACGCCCGTCCATCAGGGTGGCGCTGCTGGTCGTGCTGCTGGTCGCTTCGGGGCACTTTGCCGGCTTCACCTATGTGCGCCCCTTCCTCGAGAAGATCCCGATGCTCGGCATCGAGACAATCTCGCTGGTGCTCCTGGCCTATGGCATAGGCGGCTTCTTCGGCAATATCGCCGGCGGCATCCTGGCCGAACGCAATCTCAAGGCCGCCGTCGCGCTGGCACCCCTGCTGATCGCAGTGGCCGCCGCCTTGATGCTGGTCTTCGGCGCCTCGCCGGCGATCGCCGCCGCCGCCGTGGCGGCCTGGGGCTTTGCCTTCGGCGCGGTGCCGGTCGGGCTGCAGACATGGCTGGTGCGGGCCGCGCCCGATCAAGCCGAGAGCGCCGGCGGCCTGATGGTCTCCACCTTCCAGGTGGCGATTGCGCTCGGCGCCGTCTTTGGCGGCCTGCTGGTCGATCATGCCGGCGTCGCCAGTGCCTTCGCCTATTGCGGCGTGGCGACTTTGCTGGCGGCAGTCGTGGTGTTTCTGCTCGCCCCAAAACGCGCCGAGTAGGCTCTCCCGACAACCATCCCTGACTTGCGCAACGGCCCGAGAACCATCATGGTTCTCGGGCCGTTGCCTTTGCGATGGCGGCGTCGCTGACAGGCAGACGCGGCAGGCTGCCGGCGAAATTCAGGCTGAACGCCCATCGAAGTCGAAGATCGACAAGGCGGACGGATCGACATCGGCGACACAGTTGACGTTAATGTAGGCGCTGCGTTCACTCCCCTCGCGCACATCCTCGGCGAAAGGATGGATGCCGCAGGTGCGACAGAAGCGGTGCGCGATGGCGCAGTTGCCGAATGTGTAGGTGCCGATCTCGTCGCTCCAGGCCAGCACCCGCAGCGCCTGATGCGGAACGGCGCACAGCAAGGCGCCCTTGCGCGAGCAGATCGAGCAATTGCACCGCACGGCTTCGGTCAGTTCCGCCTCGAACTCGAAGGCGACCTTGCCGCAATGACAGCTGCCTTTGTAGAGCATCGTTCTCTTCCTTGCGTCCGCCAGGGGTGCAAAACCGCCCGCGCCGGGTTAAGTCTCGGCACGCCACGCGCTGGCTGCTAAGCTTAAGACGTCCCAGAGGTCCGGAGTCCGACACCGAAGATGCAATCCGTCCGCGATCACCTGGAAACTATCCTTGCGCGTCTCGCCGCCCGTGCCGGTGAAGAACGTGTGTTCACGAAACTCTATACCGAAGCCGCACGAGCCGCAGCCGATGCCGCCGACGCGCGGCGGAGGGCCGGCGTGAGGCTCGGACCGCTCGACGGAACGATCATTTCGATCAAGGACCTGTTCGATGTCTGCGGCGAGGCGACCACGGCCGGATCACTGCTGCTCAAGGATGCTGCGCCGGCAATTGGCGACGCCATGATTGTGCGCCGGCTGCGGCAAGCCGGCGCGGTGATCATCGGCAAGACCAACATGACCGAGTTCGCCTTTACCGCCATCGGCGACAACCAGCACTATGGCACGCCTGGCAACGCGACCGATGCCGACCGCATTCCCGGCGGCTCTTCCTCCGGCGCCGGCGTTTCGGTCGGCGAGGGGACGAGCGAAATCTCCATGGGTTCCGACACTGGCGGATCGATCCGTATTCCGGCGGCCCTTAATGGCGTCGTCGGCTTCAAGCCGACGGCGCGGCGGGTGCCGCTCACAGGCGCCTTTCCGCTGTCGGCCACGCTGGACTCGGTCGGCCCGCTCGCCCGCACCGTGGCGCAATGCGCCGCAGCCGATGCGGTGATGGCGGGCGAGGACTTGGCGCTGCCGGCGCCACTCGCCCTTGCGGGGCTGCGCATCGGTCTCCCGCGCGGCGTGCTTTTCGGAGAGACTGAAGGCGCGGTGGCAGCAGCGTTCGAGCGCTGCCTCGGCAAGATCGAGCAGGCCGGCGCACGGGTCGCGGACCTGTCGATCGACGACCTGATCGCGGACCTTCGCGCGGTCACAAAACGTGGTTCGATCGCCGCGATGGAAGGGGCTGAAGTGCATGCAGACTGGTTGGCGGCAGGCGCTCCGGTGCCGGTTGACCCGCATGTGAGCGGACCCTTGTCGCGGGCGGCAATGCTGCCGACCCCGGTTTACATCAGGGCACTGCGTCGCCGTGCTGCGTTGGCCGCCGCCACGGATGAGCGGCTGACGTCGGTCGATGTGCTGGCCCTGCCAACCACGCCGGTGACAGCGCCGACCATCGTCTCCCTGGCGCAAGATGCCGGTCTGCGCGATCGCACGGAGGGCCTGCTGCTGCGCAACACGCAGGTGGCCAACCAGTTCGATCTCTGCGCGATCTCGCTGCCGATACCAGGCATGGCGCTGCCGGCCGGCTTGATGCTGGTGGCGCGCCACGGCCATGACCGCCGTCTGCTGAGCATCGCCGCTGAAGTGGAGAGATTGCTGGGCGGCTGATCGGGACTGAACCGAATGTCAGTGTGAAGAGCAGTGCTTGCGTTCGCTGTCCTTGGCGGCGCGCTCGACGGCCGTCGCGATCAGCCACGGCAGGCTGTATTGCTTGCCGGTGATGGTCTGGGTGCGTCGCTCGATCGATCCCCTGACGACAATCTTGCCGGCAGAGAGCGCATCCGAGGCCTCGACCATCGCCTTGTCCTTCGTCGGCAATCCGCCGGTGTCGATCGACACGCCCTTGATGATCTTGCCGGTGGCGAGGTCGAGCACGCTGTTCGATGGGCAGGGAGCCTTGAAACAGCGCAGCCCGTTGTCGCAATAGACATAGCTGCTTTCGGCCGCGGCGAGCGAGGGCAGCAGGCCCGCTGAAGTGGTGGCAAGGCACAGGAATGCGAGGCGGAGAACTGACATGGCTCCAGCGTCGCGAAGAATTGGGGCGAAACGGCGATGGTCTAGCTGTCGGCGGGAAACCGTCGCCGATAATGCCCGACCACTTCCGGGTTGCGCAGATTGACCGGCAATTTGCCTGCCAGGACCAGCAGGGCCTCGCCGGCCGCGCCAACGCCCATGCGCATCATCGATTCCTCGGTGATGCCGGCCATGTGCGGGGTGATGACGACATTGTCGAAGCTGAAATAGGGATGATCCGATGGCAGCGGCTGCGTCGAGAACACGTCGAGCGCGGCACCGCCGATGCGGCGCTCCCGCAAGGCCTCGATCAGCGCGTCGTCATCGACGAGGGGCCCGCGCGACACGTTGATCAGCAGCGCGTTGGGTTTCATGCGCGATATGCGTTCGCGGCTGATCAGGCCGCGCGTTTCCGGCGTCAGCGGACAGCACAGGACGATGATGTCGCTCTGCTCGACCAGCGCGTCGATCGACAGGAAGCCGACCTTGTCCGGCGCCGGCTGCATGCTGCGGGTCGTTGCGACCACTTTCAGGTCGAACCCATGCACGGCGATATGGCCAACGGCCTGTCCGACGGCGCCGAGACCGACGATGCCGATCGTCTTGCCGGCGAGCTCGATGTTGGAATTGGCGTGCTCGCGACCGGCAAGCCAGCCCTTGGCGCGCAGGTCGCGGTCGACGACACGAAACTGCCGAAGCAGGGCGAGGGCTGCAAACATCACATGCTCGGCCACCGAGCGTGCGTTGACCGCCGGCACGTTGGCGACCAGCACACCTGCCGCGGTCGCTGCTTCCATCGGGATCATGTCGAGCCCGGCGCCATGGCGGATCGCTGCCCGCAACCTGGTGGCACCCTCGAACAACAGTGGCGGCAGGGGCGCGCGCACAATGACGATGTCGGCATTCCTCGCCTCGGCGGCCAGCGTGCCCGGATCGATGGCCGAGGCGACGACAAGCTCACCCGCCCCCGCCAGCATGGCCGCGGCGCGCGGATGCAGTCTGTGCGTCGACAGGATGCGCGTCATCCCCGTCAGGCCTGTTCGAGCGTCGGGTTTTGCGACGCCGCCCCGAGGCCTTCGATCAGCCCCTTCCAGTAGCTTTCCGCGCCCTGCAGGTGGGCGCTCATCAGCGCCTGGGCGAGATTGCCGTCGCGCCGCAGCAGCGCCTCGTATATCTGGATGTGTTCGGCATGCGAGCGCACGCTGCGCTCCGGATCGTTGAAGTAGATCGGTAGGCGCTGCTCGCCCATCAAATAGTAAACGCTGCAGATGTTGTGGAAGACGCCATTCTTGGTGGCGCGCACGATCTCGAGATGGAATTCGCGGTCCTCCTTGGCGAGGCCTTCGCCTGCCGCGATGCGTTCTTCCGAGGCCTTCAGGATCTCGCGCAGCCGTTCGAAATTCTCCTCGGTGGCACGCGAGCATGCAAGTTCGGCCGCCTTGATCTCATGGATCTTGCGCAATTCGACCGTCTCGTAGATCTGCAAGGGATCGAGCGGCAGGCCGGCGCGCGCGAACAGCGCCAGCGCCTCGACGCTGGCCTGCTTGGTGTCGATATAGATGCCGGACTTGGCCCTGCGCTCGACGATGCGCATGGCCTCGAGAATGGCCAGCGCCTCGCGGATCTGGCCGCGGCTGACGCCGAAATGCTCCGCCAGTTCGCGTTCCGACGGGGTTCGGCCCGTCTCCTTGTCGGAATGGGAGAACAGATAGGCGGCAAGCTCCGCGAGAAGGTTGTTTTCTTTCATCGTCAATTGCGTTGCGCGTGCGCCTCCAGGAATCGCTCCGAAATGGTGAATCCCAATCCGGGTTTTTCGGGGATCGCTATCATACCGTCCCTGGCTTCGACAGTCTCTTCGACAAGGTCGTGGATCATCGGATTGGCACCGAGCGAATATTCGACGGTGAAGCTCGACGGCGAGGCGGCGCAGACATGCAGCCCGGCGAAGAAGCAGGGCGCGCCGGCCCATAGATGCGGCGCAAAGCGCAGGTTGAAGGCGCTGGCGATGGTTCCGATCTTCATGGCCTCGCTGATGCCGCCGCAGAAGGCGGGATCGGGCTGGAAGATGTCGGCGGCCTTGAGCACGGCGAGGTCGCGGAAGGCATAGCGGGTCGCATCGCTTTCGCCGGTGGCGATCGGTATGGCGCCGGAGGCACGGACTTCGGCAAGGCCGGACTTGTCGTCGGCGATCACCGGCTCCTCGAACCAGGCAAGGTCGAGATCGCCGGCGAGATGGATGAAACGCTTGGCCTCCGCCACCGTATAGGTGCCATGGGCGTCGACCATCAACTCGACGTCGGGGCCGAGCGCCTCACGGGCGGCGCGAACGCGAGCGGCCGACACATGCGCGGCGCCATCCATGGCGCCGATGCGCATCTTCAGCGCCTTGAAGCCGCCCTTGGCGACATAGGATTTGAGCTGGTCGCCGATCGCGTCGGCGGACGCCCAGCCACCCGAGGCGTAGGCTGGCATGCGATCGAGCTTGCGCCCACCGATCAGCCGCCAGACCGGCTGCCCGAGCGATTTGCCCAGTATGTCCCAGAGCGCGATGTCGACGGCGCTGATGGCGGCCACGCTCATGCCGCGCCGCGCCAGCTGCGGCATGGCATGGCCGGCGCGCGCCGCGCTGTCGTGGCGCACGCCGTTGTAGAGCATTTCCCAGATGATGCCGATATCGGCCGGATCGCGGCCGACGAGCTGCGGCCCGACCTCGCGGTTCAGCATATGGACGAGCGCACCATAGCTGCCGGCGCTGCCGGCGGCGTTCTTGCCTTCGCCCCAGCCGACCAGCCCGTCATCGGTTTCGATGCGCAGGATGGCGGCGTCGAAGGTCGTCACCTGACCGAAATCGCTGCGGTGCTGCTTGGCCGCCTCGATCGGTATGCGAATCCACCAGGCCTGGACGCTTTTGATGCGCATGGTCTTCCCCGGCCCTGCCGCCGGATGGCGGGAGGGCTCATTCCCAATCGGATCGGCTACTTGATCAGCGGCAGCAGCGTTTCGGCAGTGATCCGCATCTGGTCGGTGTAGAACTTTTCCGTCAGCACGCTGGAACCGTGATCCTGGATGAATTTGAGCTGCTCGGGCGAGATGTCGACCGGGTGGCGTTCGACCATGTCGGGGTAGGGCGCGGCCGGTGTGCGGTCGACAGGCGCGACGAACTCGTTGGTCAGCGCCCCGTCATAGCCGACCTCCCGCAAGGTCGCCACGATCTTCGGCCAGTCGATCTGGCCGAGGCCTGCGGCGAAGCGGTTGTTGTCGGCGACATGGAAGTCGAACAGGCGCTTTCCGACCTTACGGATCGCGTCGTAAACGTTAAATTCCTCCATATGGATGTGGTAGGCGTCCAGGCAGACGCCACATTCCGGGCTGACCGCGTCGGCCAGCGCCAAGGCCTGGGCGCCGCGATTGAACAGGTAGGTCTCGAAACGGTTGAGTGGCTCGACCGCGATCTTGACGCCGACCTTCTTGGCGTGGGTGAAGCACTCCCTGGTGGCATCGACCACCCACTTCCATTCCTCTTCCTCGGTGCCGTCCGGCACGACCTTGCCGACGGTCGCGGGAACCAGCGTGATGATCTCGCCGTCGAGTTCGCTGACCATGGTCAACACGTCCTTGACGTATTGCACGGAGCGCTCGCGCTGGCCCTGGTCCCGGGCGGCAAGGTTGCGTTCGCCCAGCATCAAGGTCACGGCGCCCCAGCAGCGTATGCCGTGCTCCTTCAGGAGCGCGCGCGTCTCCTTGGTCTTGTATTGGTCGGGCTCGCCGGAAATCTCGATCGACTCATAGCCGAATTTCTTGATGCGCTTGAGCGTCGTCTCCAACGGTTCCGCGCGCATCCAGTTGTGCGTCGAAAGATGCATGGTCTGTCCTTCCCGGATCGTCCCTAATGGTTCGCCTGCAACATGCCGTCACCGGATGTGACGGACGGTTCCTCCCCAAGGCGTTCCAGCATTTCTTCGCAAACTGGTTCGACCAATTGGGCCCAAGACGAGGTCTACAGCAATTTCCCACGCGCGGCAAGAACTGTGCGATGGCAACTTGATGTCTGGATTACTCCATTGATTATATTGGACTATGCTGCCCTCCCGTGGCACGGTGGAGGGCTCTGAATGTGAGTGGCAAGGCTTGACCAAATCGCCACGTTTGGTAATACCAGAATGACAATGCATGCAAGTGACCGTTGAGAACAGACCAAAGTGGCTGGCCCTGTCTTCAATCGGCGCTATGCTCGGGCGCGACAACAATGAGGGAGGATGCCGATGCCTACGACGATGAAGGGCCCTGGACTGTTCCTGGCGCAGTTCGCGGGCGATGCAGCGCCGTTCAATTCGCTTGCATCGATCACAAAATGGGCGGCCGGCCTCGGCTATAAGGGCGTGCAGATCCCGACCTGGGACGCGCGCTTGTTCGACCTCCAGAAGGCTGCGTCTTCCAAGGCCTATTGCGACGAGGTGAAGGGCATCTGTGCCGACGCCGGCGTCGAGATCACCGAACTGTCGACGCATCTGCAGGGGCAATTGGTGGCGGTGCATCCGGCCTATGACGCGCAGTTCGACGGCTTTGCGCCGGCTTCGGTGCACAACAACCCCAAAGCGCGGCAACAATGGGCGGTCGAACAGATGCAGTTCGGGGCCAAGGCGTCGCGCAATCTCGGGCTCGACGTCTCGGTGAGCTTCAGCGGCGCTCTGGCTTTCCCCTACCTCTATCCCTGGCCACAGCGGCCGGCCGGATTGATCGAAGAGGCGTTCGCAGAACTAGGCAAGCGCTGGAAGCCGATCCTCGATGTCTATGAGGACAATGGCGTCGACGTCGGCTACGAAATCCATCCCGGCGAGGATGTGTTCGACGGGGCGACGTTCGAGATGTTCCTCGACGCGGTCGGCGGCCACAAGCGCTGCAACATCAATTACGATCCGTCGCACTTCCTGTTGCAGCAGCTCGATTATCTCGAATTCATCGACATCTACCACGAGCGCATCAAGGCCTTCCACGTCAAGGACGCCGAGTTCAACCCGACCGGGCGGCAAGGCGTCTATTCCGGCTACCAGAGCTGGACGAACCGCGCCGGCCGCTTCCGCTCGCTCGGCGACGGACAAGTGGATTTCGGCGGCATTTTCTCCAAGCTGACGCAGTACAACTATGATTCCTGGGCGGTGCTGGAGTGGGAGTGCTGCCTGAAGCATCCGGAGGACGGCGCGGCCGAAGGCGCGCCTTTCATCCAGCACCACATTATCCGGGTGACGGAGAAGGCGTTCGACGATTTCGCCGGCGGTGCCACGGATAAGAAGGTGCTGCGCGCCATGATGGGAATCTAGCGCGGGTTTTCCCTCTCCCTCGAGGGAGGGGTATCTCAGACACGAGGGAGACGACATGGTCGGTGCATCGAAGTCGGAAACGGGAGGCGGCCCGATCCGCTATGGCATGGTCGGTGGCGGGCAAGGCGCTTTCATCGGCGCGGTGCATCGGATCGCGGCGCGCATGGACAATGAGTTCGTGCTGGTCGCCGGCGCGCTGTCGTCCGATCCGGCGCGCGCCAAGGCCTCTGCCGCCGAGCTCGGGCTCGACCCTTCGCGCAGCTACACGTCCTATGCCGAGATGGCCAAGGCCGAGGCCAAGCGCCCGGATGGCATCGAGGCGGTGGCCATCGTCACTCCGAACAATGTGCATGTGCCGGCGGCCAGGGCGTTTCTTGAAGCCGGCATCCATGTCATCTGCGACAAGCCGCTGGCGACGACGCTGGCCGAGGCAAAGAAGCTCGCGGCGATCGTCGAGAAGACCGGCAAGGTGTTCGTGCTGACCCACAATTACACCGCCTATCCGATGATCCGCCAAGCGCGCGAGATGGTGGCCAAGGGCGTGCTCGGCGACATCCGCATCGTGCAGTCGGAATATCCGCAGGACTGGCTGACGGAGGACCTTGCCGCCACCGGTCAAAAACAGGCGGCGTGGCGTTCCGACCCCAAGCAGGCCGGCGCCGGCGGCGCGCTCGGCGACATCGGCACGCATGCCTACAATCTTGCGCGCTTTGTCTCCGGGCTGGAACTCGACACTCTGTCGGCCGATCTCGACGCCTTCGTACCGGGACGGCAGCTCGACGACAATGTCAACGTGATGCTGCGCTTCAAGCCGGTCGGCAAGACGCATGCGGCAAAAGGCATGATCTGGGCAAGCCAGGTGGCGCCCGGCCATGAGAACGGGCTGAAGCTGCGCATCTATGGCTCGAAGGGTGGGCTGGAATGGGTGCAGGCCGACCCGAACTATCTCTGGTATACGCCGTTCGGCCAGCCCAAGCAGCTGATCACCCGCAACGGCGCCGGCGCGCTGCCGGTGGCGGGCCGTGTCAGCCGCGTTCCCTCCGGTCATCCCGAAGGCTATCTCGAAGGCTTCGCCAACATCTACCAGGAGGCCGCACGCGCCATCCGCGCCGCGCGGCGCAAGGGCGGCAAACCTGCCAAGGACGTCGTGTTCCCGACCATTCAGGACGGCGTGGAGGGCATGGCCTTCATCGAGGCCTGCGTGAAATCGTCGAAGAAGAATGGAGCGTGGACGAAACTTTAAATTGACCTCGCGGGGGATCATTTTGGGGAGGGGCGTCGATGAAAATCGGCATGTGCATGTTCTTGTGGACGACGGCCGTATCGAAGAAGCACGAGCCATTGCTTCGCGACATCAAGGCCACCGGCTTCGACGGCGTTGAGATACCGATCTTTGCCGGTATGCCGGACGACTACAGAAAACTCGGCGAGCTGCTCGATCGCATAGGGCTTGAACGGACCGCCGTTTCAGCGATGGGCGATCCGGCGATGAACCTGATCTCGGCCGATGCGGCAACGCGCAAGGCCGGCGTCGACTACATGAAATGGGCGCTCGATTGTGCAGATGCCCTCGGCGCCCGAACTTTGAGCGGCCCGCTGCATTCGACACTCGGCGCCTTTTCCGGGTCCGGCCCGACCGCGGGTGAGAAGAAACGCTCCGTCGCCTCGCAGCGCGCCATCGGCGATCATGCAGGCAAGAGGAACGTCACCATCGGGCTCGAGGCGCTCAACCGCTTCGAATGCTATCTCCTCAACACGATGGCCGACCTGTCGGAGCATATCGATGCCATCGACCGGCCGCACATCAAGGCGATGTACGACACCTTCCACGCCAATATCGAGGAGGCAGACCCGATCGGCGCCTATACGAAGCATCGCAGGAATGTCGTGCATATCCATATATCGGAGAACGATCGCGGCGTGCCGGGGCGCGGCAACATCCCCTGGAAGGAAACATTCTCGGCCATCCGCAAGAGCGGCTACGACGACTGGCTGACGATCGAGGCGTTTGGACGTTCGCTGAAGGATCTCGCGGCGGCGACCAAGGTGTGGCGCGATTTTTCCGAGAGCCCGGAAGCGGTTTATCGGGATGGATATAAGCATATCAAGAACGGGTGGAAGAAGGCCGCCTAGAGCGTTTCATATCTTGACGGAAGCGTAGCCTGCGTTTTCGAAGTAGTTCCTGCATTCGGCTGCCTCGATTGTT